>JAWOHK010000220.1:0-10843 GCA_046485205.1 Chloroflexota bacterium
AGCCCATTTGGCCGATTTCGTCTACCCATGAATTTAGACACTCCCTGGGCTTAACATTATAACCAAGAGACGGTATCATTGGCGTGCATCAGCGGCACAACCAGAGGTTATCAGAAATCAGGCATTAAAGGCGATTTGGTTATGGAAGGAGATATAAATATACAGGCCTTATGGCGTGATGTCTTTGCAGATTTGGAAGATGTGTTCGACATTCACTTCGTCTGTGCCACCTTTTCCCGCCGCGTTGCCGAACACACTGGTGTTGGTGTGGCCTTGGCCATTGCCGATGAAGACGGTAATTATTTCGACATTTGGCATAGCGACCCCTCTGGAGAAACAAGACAATTACGATGGGACAGGGAGGACGCTCGCCTGGAAAACTTTTTTAGCCTGAGGCAGCTCACCTATCTGGATAAACTGGACCGCCCGGCGGTCGAAGTAATCAACAGTCGTCTTTGGCTTCTGGCTCGCCAATTTTTACTCGTTGTCCCTCTTGTATCGGCTGACCGGCTTTATCAAGCCAGCCCACCAGCCTTAATCGCGCTGATCGATCCTCCCGATACAAGCTTCCTTCAAGAAAACTTATCCCAGGAAATCTCACAATTGGCCCGAGTTTTCCTAGATCGGGCCACACTGAGACAGACGGTCGACCGGCGAACGATGGAGTTCACTCTCGTTTCAGACATCAGCCATGCACTCAGTGCAACATTGAACGTTCAAGAAATCTATCGTTTGCTGACAGGTCCCATACGCCAAATGTTGAATGTTGAAACGCTTTCGGTAGGTCTCATCGATTCGATCACAGGTGATATCGTTTTTGTCGAACAACTGCTAGGTCCTTTATTTTCTCAAATGCCTCCAATTCGAGTTAAACGAAATCAAGGTATCGCCGGGTGGGTGGCCGAGAACCGGGAGTCAGTCATTGTCAATGACACTTATACCGATCAAAGATTTTTTGCCGGGGTAGATCGCCGCTCGGGTTTTCAAACGCATTCGATGATTTGCATTCCTCTTCAGGTAGAGGAACGCACCATCGGCGTGCTTCAGGCTATTAATCGTCGCTCGGGAAAATTTGACAACCACGATCTCCAGCTCATGCAAGCGCTAGGTGGGCCATTAGCGGCGGCAATCGAAAATGCCAGACTCCATTCAGATGTACTAGCCGAAAAACGGCGCATTGAGACCATTTTTAGTAGCATGTCTGAAGGTCTCGTAACCATTAATCGTGATGGTATTATCACACGCGCGAACAGTGCATTCAGTTCCTTGATTTCCGCGACCGATGAAAACCTGAACGGCACCCACTTGAGCGACCAGTTTCAGGTTCGCTCCGGTAATATTAACTCCTTCATTCGAACGATTCTGGAAACATCAGGTGAAAATGCCCATTGGGTGACCGACATCCAGGGCCATCAAGAGCGGTGGGTTCCAATTCTGATTAGCGGCGCCAGGGTAGAAGATCATGCCGGCGAAGCGGATGAGGGAATTCTGGTATTCAGCGATTTAACTCAAATCCGCGAAGTCGAGCGAATGCGTGACGATCTATTTCACGGAATTGTTCACGAGCTTCGCACCCCGTTGGCAACTATCCTGATGTATGCTCGCCTTCTTCGCGAAGGAAAAGCCCAACAGCCAGCTAAAGTCGAACGGTTTCTGGGGGTAATCGAACGAGAAAGTGATCGCCTGCAACGAATGATCCGGCAAATGCTCGAATTGGCTAGACTCGATGACCAAGAAATTCAACAAAGCGCAACACCTGTTCATCTCGACCAACTATTTGAAGAAGTACTACCGCCATTTGCGGACCGCGCCGTCCAGAAGGGGTTGCTTTTTCGGCAGCGAATTGAGGAAAACCTGCCACCTGTCCTCGGCAATGAGGAAGCCTATCTCAACATCCTGAAGAACCTCATGGATAATGCCATAAAATTTACTCCTTCGGGCACAGTACAAATAACTGCTAAGGCGGATGAAGATTGTGTTGTCATTGAGATAAGTGACGAAGGGATTGGTATCCCGGCTGAGGCAATAAACAATCTTTTCAAACGATTTTACCGAACTAAAACCGCGGTTGAGCACGGTATTGCTGGCACCGGGCTGGGTCTCTACATGGTCAAAGAGAACCTCCAGAACTATAATGGTGACATAACGGTATCGAGCGAAGTCGGCACGGGCACAACTTTCACGCTGCGCCTGCCGGTCGCCGAGATGTAGAAATGACCACAAATTACATTGGAAATGCAATTTATTTGGACCACGGTGCCACCACTCCGGTACATCCGGAAGTTCTTGAGGCGATGGCTCCCTATTGGAATGAACGCTATGGCAATCCGTCCTCCAATCATCGGACGGGGTATTCTGCCGCTCAAGCCGTCAACGATGCACGAGAACTCGTTGCGGATCAGTTGGGTGCCCATCCAGAGGAAATCATCTTCACCGGCTGCGGGTCAGAAAGTAATAACTTGGCTCTTCGCGGGGTCATGCTCGCGGCCCGCTCAACCGGCAAAGGAAACCACCTCGTCACCAGCTGTATCGAACACAGCGCCGTATTGGAAACAGCCAGGCATCTGCGTGATTACAACGACCATGATCTGACCATCCTTCCGGTTGATGAGCATGGCCAAATAAATCTCGCCGCCGTCGAAGTAGCTTTCCGACCGGATACCGTCCTGATCAGCCTGATGGCCGCGAACAACGAAATCGGTACTATCCAGCCGTGGGCTGAAATCTGCACACTGGCTCGGTCGCGGGGGGTATTGTTCCACACCGATGCCGTCCAGCTGATCGCCTCCCGTCATTGGAACTTAGCGGCTGAACCGGTCGATCTGATGACCCTGGCACCGCACAAATTTTATGGACCTAAAGGCGTCGGTATCCTGTATGTCCGCCGTGGGATATCGCTAGTGCCTACACAAACGGGCGGCGGCCATGAGAGTGGCCTGAGAGCAGGAACCTTAAATGTACCGCTCATCGTTGGTGCGGCGGCCGCCCTCCGGCTGGCCATGTCTGAACAGGCTGAGCGTACCCGCCATTATATGACATTACGAGACCGCCTTTTAACTGGACTGCCTGATTCTCTACCGGGTGTTTGTGTCGTCACCGGCCATCCGGAAGAGCGATTGCCGCACCACGCCAGCTTTGCCTTCCGAGGAATCAGCGGCAATGACTTGCTCATGCATTTGGATGTAGCCGGCATAGCAGCCAGTAGCGGATCAGCCTGTAGTAGCGGGGATCCCAAGCCATCCGCCATATTGGAAGCAATTGGACTGGATGCCGAGTGGACCAAAGGGGGTCTGCGTCTGACTGTCGGCCTGCAAAATACCGACCAAGATATCGATCATGTACTGAGCACCATTCCCGCCATTGTGAATCGTCTCCTGTCGCTTGAGAGCCGATTATCGCCCAGCCTCGTATAGAGAAGCAGGGTATACGGAGTTATGTTGATCACCAATACCAATCGCGACCAATCCAAGCCACAACCACCTCGTGTTGTTGTGGCTATGAGTGGTGGCGTCGATAGTTCGGTTGCGGCCGCTTTGCTGGTCGAGCAAGGTTACGAAGTCATCGGGATGATGATGCGCCTATGGAGCGAATCAGCGGACGGGCAAACGAAAGCCTTTAATCGCTGTTGTACGCCGGATCAGATGGCCGACGCGCGACGAATTGCCGAGCGGCTCAATATCCCTTTTTATGTCCTAGACGTTCAGGATTACTTTCGCCAGTCCATCGTCCAATTCTTCATCGACGAGCATGTAGCCGGTCGAACTCCAAATCCGTGCATCGAATGCAATCGCCAAATCCGGTTTACCTATTTGCTGGAGCAGGCGCTGGCTCTTGACGCTGACTATCTGGCAACCGGCCATTATGCTCGAGTCCAGCAATCACCTGACGGCTATCATCTGCTGAAGGCCGTTGACGCCAACAAAGATCAATCTTATGTCCTCCATGTTCTAGGGCAAGAGCAACTGGCGAAAGTCCTCTTTCCGATTGGCGCGTACACAAAGGATGAAGTCAGGCAACTGGCCCGCGATTTTAATCTTCCTGTCGCGTCAAAGCAGGAAAGTCAGGATCTATGCTTCTTGAAAGATGGTGATTATCGACGATTTCTGCGTGAATATAGCGCCTCGTCACCGGCTGAAGGGCCAATTTTCACGACCAGCGGGCTCGAACTAGGCCGTCACGAAGGGCTGCCTTATTATACGATCGGCCAAAGAAAGGGCCTGGGGATCAGCGCGGTTGAACCTCTTTTCGTCCTACGGAAGGATGCATCCCGGAACGCCTTGATTGTGGGAACCCGTGAGGAACTTGGACGACAGACTTTAATCGCCCGCGATGTCAATTGGGTCAGCGGTTCTTCGCCGGCAGAGCCAATTGAGGTTGAGGTCAAAATCCGTTATAAGGCAAGCCCGGCCTTGGCCGTTCTTTCCCCCATCTCTGATAACTCGGTACAAGTCGTGTTCATGGAGCCGGTATTTGGAATAACCGCCGGCCAAGGGGCCGTCTTCTACCAGGGAGATGAGTGCATCGGGGGAGGGATCATCACCCATCAGGATGAAATCGAGGGCGGATTTGAGGAAGCGAATGGATTTGTCCATAGTTCGGCTATTGAGGTAGTGAAGCCATGATAACCATTCCCGGTTCGGCAGCAGGCCTTGTTCTTGGTTTTCTTTTAGCCAGCACCTACGGGGCGTTATTTCATCTCGTGTTCGGCGGGCCGATCAAGAGAATACTTCTCTACATGGCTGCAGCCTGGGTTGGTTTTATTGTAGGGCAATTAGTTGGCGATTTTATGGATTTCGAGATTCTAAAATTAGGCAAAATCCATCTGGTGAGTGCCAGCCTTGGGGCATGGCTGGCATTATTAGGTGCTTGGTGGGTGGCCGGTCAAAACGCAGAATCGCGTTGAGAGTCTGCCTTATTCCTGATATACTAGCGCCTATAGTTGAATTGCGATGAACGAGACACCTTTACCGACATCTAGCTTGACCCCATCCCAGGCAACTACTAGCGAACCACTCATTCCGACTGTTTACATCGTGGTTGGAGTGGCCGTCACCCTAATCGTATCGGTTCTCGGTGTAGTATTGTTAGTCTATCTAGCTAATAACTATGCGGATGCGATCATCATCATTCGCGATATCTTTATCATTGCTCTGGGCCTAATGTCCTGCCTGTCGGGTATCGTGTTGATTTTGTTGTTGATTGCCGTGATTCGGCTCGTCAATATGCTGGAGTTTGAGGTTAAACCTGTCCTGATAAAGACTAATGAGACACTGAGCACCATTCGGGGAACGACAGTGTTTGTCAGCGAGAATGTGGTTCGCCCGGTAACAACCGCTTCAAGTTATGTCGCGGGTATTCGTCGCGGGATTATCACCCTCTTCGGCGATCCTCGACGACGTTAGGGTCAAATGTGACTCGATGGAGAAATGAAAATGAATGAATATGAAAGTGAATTGGGTTCGTTTCTAGCCGGCTTTGTCATCGGTGCGCTGGTTGGCGCAGCAACGGCGCTCATCCTCGCTCCACAATCGGGCAAGGCCACTCGCGAGAAAATTGCTGATATTAGCTCAGATATACGCCAAGCCGGTGCCGACCAAATCGACCAGGTGCGCAGCACCGCGGAAAGTGCAACACGGGAATATCGCGATAAAGCCAGTTCGATTGTGGCCGACACTCGCGAGCGCGCACAGAATCTTACCGAGCAAGCCCAAGACCAAGCGCGCATTGTTCTGGACTCCGGTAAGGAAGTTGTCGATGAAGTTGTCGATAAAGCAGAAGATGCGACTTCCACCTCCTCTTAAAGGCTTATCACCCATAGCCGGTGAGTGTTAGCATTTAGTTGCCGCCATTACGTGCCAACGGACAAGCAGATTGTGGCAACAATCTGTCCAATTGAATGAAGGATCAACCTAAGCAGGGGCGCCTGTAACAACTCTATGATTCAGGCTGTAGATAACGGGTTGGCTGACCTGTTGAGAAGCCTACCTATCACGCCATCCAAAGATGGAGATCGAGAGCGCTTGACACAAGCGCTTCTGTTCGCCATGGAAATCCATGGCGACGAAATTCGGCCATCGGGTGAAACATATGTCGAACATGGGGTGAGTGTTGCTTATGGCTTAGCCGATTTGGGAATCGATGATACCGAAGCCATCGTGGCCGCCATTCTGCACGACTCTCTCTTGCCCCATACCAATCAAACACCGGCAACGGTTACCAAACACACCAGCCCGCAAATCGCCAACTTGATCCAGGGAACGCGGATGCTCGATGAATATGCCAAGCGAGCCAGTCACAGTAAACCTGCGACGGAACTGGGTCTGGACGACCATGGGAATCGGGAGACCTTGGAAGCCATCCGTCGCGCTCTCTTATCTATCATCGAAGGTGACTTGCGCATCATCCTCATTCGAATGGTCGATTGCCTCCAGGATCTGCGTCGCGCCGGCAAAATGAGCCGGGACATGCAGAAAGAAGTCGCTTATGAAGCGATTCATATCTACGCACCATTAGCTAATCGATTAGGCATCTGGCAGATGAAATGGCAACTGGAAGATGCGGCCTTCCAGTTTCTGGAGGCTAAGAGGTACCAGGAAATCGCTCGACGGCTGGACGATAAGCGAGAACTGCGAGCCATCAAGATCGAAAAGGCGGCGTCACGATTGCGACGACGATTGCAGGAAATGGGGTTAAAAGCCAATGTAACCGGCCGCCCCAAACATATCTACTCGATATACCGGAAAATGATGCGCAAGGAACTGGATTTTGAGCAGATTCATGACATTCAGGCTCTGCGAGTCATATTACAACCAACTGATTCCATCACCTATCAAAGGATGAGCAATCGGGCGCGAGACGAGGAGGACCGATCTTTGTGTTATCAGGTCCTAGGTGCTGTCCATAGTCTTTGGCAACCCTTGCCGCGTGAATTTGATGACTATATCGGATCACCCAAGGCTAACGGTTACAAATCGCTGCACACAGCCGTCATTGATAGCGAATCAGGACAAAAGCTGGAAGTTCAAATTCGCACCCAAAGGATGCATGAAGAAGCCGAGCGCGGCATCGCCGCCCATTGGGCTTATAAAGAACAGAGCGGCCGCATGAGTAGTTCGTCGCAAAGGCGTGTTTCGAATCTACGCGAACTACTTGCCACATTACAGGAAGCTGACAACGATCCAGACAATGAACCTTTAGTCGATATATCCAGGCTTGAAGAGCGTATCCATGTCTTCACACCCAATGGCGATGTGGTCGATCTCCCTGCCGGATCAACGCCAATCGACTTCGCTTACCAGATCCACACCGAAGTCGGTCATCGTTGCCGGGGCTCGAGAGTGAATGGCAAGATGGTCAGCCTCGATTATCACCTCAATTCCGGTGACAAGGTTGAAATTCTGACTGCCAAACGCGGCGGTCCCAATCGGGACTGGATGAATCCCAGCTTGGGTTATACTGGCAGCGCCCGAACGCGTAGCAAAATCCGGCAATGGTTCCGCCAACAAGAACGTGAGCAAAATATCCACCAGGGTCGCGAAGTCATCGAGCGTGAACTAAAACGGTTAGGCCTGTTGGATGTCTATAGTTCAGAAGACATCGCTAAAGCGCTCAAATATGATGAAATCGAGGACTTTTTGTGCAAGGTGGGTTTTGGCGATATTCAAACGGTACAAATTACCGGAGCCATCGCCCTCCTACAACAAGCCCTGCGAGCAGATGATCAGGAATTAATCCCGTTACTAAAGGCACCCCAACAACGGACGAAAGGGTTGACAGTCCGTGGATCAAGCGGTCTGCAAACCAGGATGGCCGGTTGTTGCAACCCTATCGCTCCAGAACCGATCATCGGATACATCACTCGCGGGCAGGGCATAACCATTCATAGAGCCGACTGCAAACAGGTTGAGGCCATATCCGACCGGGAGCGACTAATTGAGGTTGATTGGGGGACTGAAGCTGAAACACACCCGGTTCCGATCATAGTGAAAGCGTATCGGCGGAGCGGCTTAATTGAAGATCTGGTCAGCATGTTACGGGGCCAGCAAATCAACGTCCCGAAAACAAAGCTTGTTACAACTGACAGCATCACGACTATTTACATGATTGCCGAAGTCGCCGATCTCAAGCAGTTAAACTGGTTGTTGACCAAGTTGGAAAACATGCCCAACGTTATTGAGGCTCGTCGCCAGCGTTGGTCTTGAGAACGACTCCTAGTTCATCAAGCTGGTAACGAACTTCCCCTTCCTCCTCCAACACCCACAGCTCCCAGGTTTGATGATCATATCGAAAGGCCTGGGCACGCTCCCTGTCGTCCTTAATGAATATCAACTCGCCGCGTATAAACTGGTCATCCCGGCCACGCAACCGGAGCTTGGCGTTGCGCCAGCGACAGTAATAAACCAACGGTCCCATCCAGCGCCTCGCTAATCCTTCAGGGCCTCATACTGCTCGAAAATACGACGATAGGCCGGGGATGTCGCCATGAGGGTGGTATGACTGCCGACAGCCTCCAGCTGCCCTTTTCGCAGGACCACTACCAGATCGGCCCAGCGAATTTGGGATAATCGGTGAGTAATTAAAAACGTCGTTCTGTTTTCGGCCGCGCGCTGAATCGCCCGCTGGATCTGGTCTTCGGTGGCACTATCAACCGCGCTGGTGGAATCATCCAGCACCAAAATGCGGGGATTGGTCAAGAAAGCGCGGGCTAAGGCCAATCGCTGGCGCTGGCCTCCGGAAAGCGTTACCCCACGTTCACCCACAACCGTATCGTACCCGTCTTTAAACCCCAGGATAAATTCATGAGCCTGGGCTGCCCGGGCGGCCTCCTCGATCTCAGCCTGTGAGGATCCCGGCGCGCCAAAGGCGATGTTTTCGGCAATGGTGCGCGAAAACAGGAAAACATCCTGCTCAATGATTGAAACCTGACGACGAAGTGTGGCCAGATTCCACTCGCGAACATCAACGCCATCGACCAATACCTGTCCCAATCGCACATCGTAGGTGCGATTGATCAGTTTTGTCAGCGAACTTTTCCCAGCCCCGGTCTGGCCGACAATGGCCACTGTCTGTCCCGGCTTAACGGCGAAACTAATATCCTGGAGCACATCTGCTCCGCTGATGTAACCGAATGAAACATCTTCAAAGCGAATGTCGCCGTTTATTTTTCCGGTAAAGCCCTGGGGGTTTTCGTCCAGGTCCGTCGTGGTGTTGATCAGTTCCAGGATTCGCCGGGCCCCGGCCAAGCCTAACGAAACACGAGAGTAGGCGAGCAACGAAATAAAAGTCGGAAATCCAAAGAGGGATAGTAACCCCATGTAGGCGACGACATCCCCCACTTGTATGCGACCAGCCTGGAGAAGGTAGAGAGCAATGGCAAAACCAAGGGCCTCAGTGATACCCAGGAGCAATAGGGGTAGGAATTTGGCTTCTTCGCGACCCTGGGCTACCGTCGCATCCCGGTAGGCGCGCGCGTTGGTGTGGAACCGGTCAATTTCAGCTTCTTCCTGGGCAGAACCTTTAACCATCTCAACCCCGTCTACCGCCTCTGCCAGGCGGGAGTTCATCTGACCGAATGTCAGGCGCACACGATCGGCGATGGCTGATAGGACATTCATGTATCGAGCCAACGCCAACACATAAGTTACGAGGAAGAACAGAGGCGCGATGATCAAAGCCCAATCGTAACGGGGTGCCAGCAATAACGGCATGATCAAAAAATTGGCTGAGCCCACGACCAGATTGATGCCGGGGTTCATCATCAAGTTTAATTCGTGAACATCGTTTGTGGCCCGGGCCATTGTGTCGCCCACCGGTCGAAGGTCGTGGAAAGTCATGCTCTTGCCCAGGAGGTTCAGGTAAAGTTCCTGACGCGTATCCCGCTCCAACCGTTCGCCGATGACCGAGCTGGCGAAGTTGCGGCCAAGCTGCAAGATCGCTCGGGTAAATTGGCTGATGATAATGCCGATGGCGGCCAGGCCTATCAGCCGGGTATCGGCCGGTGTGGCTAAGGCTGCGTCAAAGGCGATGCCAACCAGGATGGGCATTGCTGCGGCCAGCACGGCGTTGCCAAATGCCCCGACCAACATCACGATGAACAATAACCATTGGCGTTGCAGGTGGGAGATTAACCAGCGACCAGCCGTTTGTTGGCGGCCGCCGAACTTTGTTTCGATTGAAAACTCAGCCATGACGGCTCGATTCCATGGGCTGGAACACCAAGCTCGATTCGCCGATCAAAGCGTCCCAGACATCTCCTAAAGAGTCGGCTAGCGCGACCGGTCGATTCAATTGATTCGCGATATCTTGAGGGGACAAATCATCCAGAGAAATCGTATCCGGATGATCGAACATGACCCTGGGCAAGACAATTAGATCACCATCTTCTACAGTCTTGAGTTCATTTAGAACGTCTTGGCCCATCAATAATCCGGCAGCCGTAATGGTTTCGCCCAGCCGTTCGTTTACTACCGGATGAACTTTTATCTCACACCCGGTTAAATCAGCCATTTCCAAAGCTTTCTCTCGCAATACTTCGGCGAACAGCGTTGCCGTAACCAGAGTGAGCCGGCGGAATTCGGGCAATAGGCGCGACCGGTCAATTTCCCGGCGAACCGCAGTCCAATCGTCTAAAAATGCTCGAACCATTCCCAAGCCGTTTTCGTGCAACTGTTGACCATCGTAAGCTACCAGTTGTGGAACCTCGCGCCCGGTTATCAGATACCATTCGTCAGTTGGGTACAAAAACCGAATACCAAAACGATCAAGATAGCGCGCCTGTAAAGATTCGACGAAATCGAGGGTGGAGGCCGCTTCTTCTCTCGTATGAGGGCGCATGGCATATTTG
>JAWOHK010000101.1:0-5854 GCA_046485205.1 Chloroflexota bacterium
CGTATTCATGTTGTGGAGGAGGGTGAGAATCTGTATCGCATCGGATTGCTGTATGGTTTGCCGTGGCTCGTAATCGACGAATACAACGGGCTGAGCGAACCTGACCAGATCAGCGTCGGCCAGGAACTGCGGATTCCGCCGTCCGGCGAACCTGCGGAGGAGGCAACGCCGGAATCGGCTAACCCCGGCGCGGTCGCGGCCGGTTCGGCGTTGGAAACGGCGGATGCCCGGCCAATGGCTGGAATCGGCGCGGCGCCGGAGGAGAAGGTCGTGATCACCTCGTCGGCAGCGGTCCACATCGTCGAGCCCGGCGAAACGCTCTTCAGTATCAGCACTCGCTATGGAGCAATCTGGGCTCAGGTGGCCGAGGCCAACGGCCTGGCCACCCCCAACCAGATCTATGCCGGGCAGATTTTGAAGATACCGGCCGATATCCCCGGCCCGACGCCTGTTTTCAGGCATCAGGTTCACGCGGGTGAGACACTGGCCCGCATCGCCGGACAATATGGCGTGGCCCTCGCCGACCTCGCCGATGCCAACGGGCTGGCCGCGCCCTTTGTGATCTATCGCGGGCAGTTGCTCGTCATTCCCGACTTGAATGAATAAACGATTGATCGCAGGGATCGGGCAATCGGGCATTAGTTTGCCGCGATCATCTGGCCAGGGTCTCCCGATAGGCTAATATTTAGTACTTTATAACAAAAGGTTCCTATGGTTCGTAGTTGCGACTTAAGTCGCGTTCTTCAGACAAGGCGCTGAAGCGCCTACTACGAACAGGTGGGGTTATTTGTGTGACAGTTTATTTAGCCACCCACAAAGGAAACGAAGATCGGAGGACATATTTATGTGGTCCGGCGTTATAGAAGCTTACCGTCCCTACCTGCCGTTTGACGAAGACACCTGCATCATCTCGCTCAACGAGGGCAACACGCCGCTCATTCCTGCCTACCGCTTGGCGGAGATATTGGCCCCCAAGGCGGGATTGCGGCTGTTCCTCAAATTCGAGGGGCTGAACCCGACTGGTTCGTTCAAGGATCGGGGCATGACCGCGGCCATCACGCAGGCTGTTCGCGAAGATGCCAGCATGGTTATCTGTGCCAGTACGGGTAACACGGCCGCCAGCGCCGCGGCCTACGCCGCCCGGGCCGGGTTGCGCTGCCTGGTGCTGGTGCCGGAAGGCCAGATCGCATTGGGTAAACTGGCCGCCTGTCTGGCTTACGGGGCCGAGGTGATCAGCATCGACGGCTCGTTCGACGATGGCTTGCGCCTTGTGCGGGAGATCGCCGAGCGGCAGCCGATCGTCCTGGTCAATTCGGTCAACCCCTGGCGATTGGAAGGTCAAAAGACCGGCGCTTTTGAAATTATTGACCAGCTCGGCGGCCACGCCCCGGACTGGCACTGCCTGCCGGTCGGCAACGCGGGCAACATCAGCGCCTACTGGATGGGTTACGAGCAATATGGCCGGGGCCTGCCGCGATTGCTGGGTGGGCAGGCGGCCGGGTCAGCGCCCATCGTTCTCGGCCGGGTCGTAGAAAAGCCGGAGACCATCGCCACAGCCATTCGCATCGGCAACCCGGCTCGCTGGCGACAGGCGGTAGAGGCGCTGGATGAATCGGGTGGTCTCATTACCGCTGTGACCGACGACGATATCTTGGCGGCCTGGCATCTGCTGGCCAAGCAGGAGGGAGTGTGGGTCGAGCCGGCCTCGGCTACCGGGCTGGCGGCCCTGAAGCAACAGATCGAACGGGGGGAGGTGGACCCGGTGAACAAGACCGCGGTCGTTATTCTGACCGGTCACGGCCTGAAGGATCCCGGCACGGCCGTTGCACAAGCATCCGCGCCAATCACATTACCGGCGGAGATTGAGGCGCTGGAAGCGTATCTGGCGAGATAGCGAAAAACGGAAATTTTTTGCTGGAGAAGGATCAATCATCCGCCCACATCCGAATAATCCAAAAACCGATCCGGCACCCAGCCCATCACTCCGTCGACCGTGCTGATCTCCTGCCAGGTCTGGCCGGTGTGAAAGGCGCGGCCGTTGTGCAAGATGACCGTGTCGCCGCGCACCAGAACGACCAGCACCTGGCCGCCGGGCAGCTGGCGTAGCGGCAGCGTACTGGTGTTGTCGTTGACGCGAGCGGTCGGCTCGAAGATGGGCGTCGGCGTCAGCGTAGGAGAAGGGGTAACGGTTGGGGTGGCCGTTGGGATGGGGGTGTTGGTAGGCGTGGTCGTCGGCGTTTCGGTCGGGGGGTTGGTGGGAACCACCGTTCCTTCGCCGGGAGTCACTTCCAGGTCCGCGCTGGGAGGGATGTTGATCGACTCTGTGTCGGTAAGGATATCGGCCGCTGCCAGCTCCGGCGTGGCCAGCCCATCCATCGCGCCGGTGGTACTGCCCGGCGAGCGCGTGCCCAAACCGACCATCGCCCCCGAACCCGTTTGAACGGTGACCGTGATGGTCGCAGCCGCGTCAATGGTTCCGGCCACAGCCAGTTCATCCGGCTCAACCAGGACTTCCGGTTCACCATTAGTCAGCCCGTTAGCGGCCCGATCGGCCTCAGTGAGCGGCACGCCGGCCATAAAGAAACCGAAGGTCAGCAGTAACAAAGCAAAACCGTAACCAGTCAGGCTGCGAGCGCGCAGGTCGAGACGTTGGCCGGTCAGATTGAGACGAGATATCAGGCGCGGAGATTGGGCAAGATAGGCCAAGCCAACGGCTATGAGCGCGCTGGTAGCCGACAATCCCATGCCCCATAAGGTCCAGGTTGGAAAACCCATACGCGGGACATTATAGCGCGTTTAGTAAACAGCGCAGGTATTGCACCAGAAAGTAGGCAAGTTATAATCTCGCCAGCGGGTGAAACCAAATCAAGGCCATTCCCGTGGTTTTAAGTAGTCGATTCATGTCCATCGTCGAACAATCAACCTCATCCCGGCCGGAAACACGCTCAGAAACTGTCGGGCCACCGGCTAATCGCCGGCCGGCTTCTGTTCTGATCCGGGAAATCATCGAGACGCTCCTCTTGACGTTCTTCATCTTCTGGATCGTCAACGGTCTCGTCGGTCGCTACCGGATCGACGGCAACAGTATGAACCCGACCTTATTGAACGGCGAGTATCTGCTCATCAGCAACTTCGCCTATCATCTGGATGATCCCCAGCGCGGCGAGATCATTGTCTTTCGCCACCCACGCAGTGAACTCAACCTGATCAAGCGGGTCATCGGCCTGCCTGGCGACACGATCCAGGTACAAGATGGGGCGGTGGTTGTTAACGGAATGACTTTGGATGAACCCTATATCCAGGCGCCCCCAACTTATGGCAGCAGTTGGGTTGTTCCCGAGGGGGAATACTTCGTTCTGGGGGACAACCGCAACAACTCCAGTGATTCGCACGCCTGGGGCTTTTTACCGGCCGACCACATTCTCGGTAAAGCCCTGTTCGTCTATTGGCCTCCCGGCGATTGGGCCAAGGTGCCGCATTTCAATTTCCCCTCCAGTTAATCTTTTGAACTGGGATAAGAACTGATTAGAATAGCGTATGGCTACCGGTGGCCGGGGAATAATCGTCCGGCTTAAGACCGATTGTTAACGACAGACAGGGAGCAAGATGACAGTCGAGCCCGGAGAAATCGAAGCGCTGGTGAGAAAGGTGGTCCACCAGACATTAGGTATAAATGCCAATTCAACTCGGCGGCCGGTGTTGGATGAAGCAACTGTATACGATACGCCCAGAGATAGCACTCTCACCCTCCATCCAGACACAATCATTACACCCCTGGCGCGCCAGCTAGCCCTCGAACGTAAAATCACACTTACCACCCAACCCGCTGCTCCGTTTGCTTCTACCGCCGCCGGCGGGCGGCTACCTCGCCTGGCAATAGGGGCCGACCACGGCGGCTATGAGTTGAAGGAAGCGCTCAAGGCCGTCCTAGACGCCGACTACGAATTGGTCGATTGCGGCACCCACAGCAAAGACCCCGTTGACTATCCCGATATCGCCGTAGCCGTGGCCCGCCTGGTAGCCGGCGGGGATGTTTGGCGCGGGATCATTATCGATGGGGCGGGCATCGGCAGTTGCATGGCGGCCAACAAGCTGCGTGGTGTTCGCGCGGCAATGTGTTATGATCAGGCGACGGCCGTGAACAGTCGCGAACACAACAATGCCAACGTCCTGACGCTTGGCGCGGGGCTCATCGGGCCAAGCCTGGCCCAGCAAATCGTTCGTGTCTGGCTGGTCACGGAATTTGGCGGCGGGCGGCATGCCGCGCGGGTGAGCAAGATCGACGCGCTGGACGGGCTACGCCCCACCCCGGTCGATCCGGCCCCGGAGCAAAAGCCGGCCACCCGCTCACCGGCCTATTGACGGCGAACAGGGAGTATGTAATCGGAATGGCGATGAGTTACGACACGGCACTGGTTGAGCGAATTGTCGAAGAGGTCACTCGCGAGGTTGTGCTACGCTTGGAAAGTGTTCGCCCAACCAACGGGGCCGGCGGCTGCAATTGCCAGGACGGCAGTTGTGTGGCTAACTGCCCCGACAAGGTAGACAGCGTCGTGTCGGCCGGGGCTTCCCGGGTCACTTCGCGTCTGGGCGCGCTGCCACAAGACAACCAGGTCGCCCGCCTGATCGATCATACGCTACTCAAGGCTGACGCGACTCAGGACCAGATCGCCCAGCTCTGCTATGAAGCCCGAACATATCATTTCGCTTCGGTCTGCATCAACCCGACGCATGTCCGGTTGGCTGCGCAATTGTTGAAAGGCTCTGATGTCAAGGTCTGCACCGTCATCGGCTTTCCGCTGGGGGCCAGCACCGCGGCCGTCAAAGCCTATGAAACCCAACAGGCGATCCGCGACGGGGCCACCGAAATTGACATGGTCATCAACATCGGCGCGCTGAAATCGAACGATTACAAGGTCGTGCATGAAGATATCGCCGCAGTCGTGCGCACGGCGCACGCAGCCAATGCCCTGGTCAAGGTTATCATCGAAACGGCGCTGCTGACCGACGAAGAGAAGGTCATCGCCAGCCAGCTGGCGCGGGCGGCCGGGGCCGATTTTGTCAAAACATCAACCGGCTTCGGGCCGGGCGGGGCCACCGTGGAGGATGTCGCTCTGATGCGTCGTGTCGTCGGACCGGCCATCGGCGTCAAGGCCTCCGGCGGAGTTCGCAACTATGCTGACACACGGGCTATGATCGGTGCCGGGGCCACCCGCATCGGCGCCAGCGCCGGCGTCGCCATTGTGTCCGAAGCCAGGAGTTCATAATCTTGTCGACGAATCGTTGTGAAGCATGTGGAATCGGGCAATGCCGGTCTATCCGCGCTCCATATTTGTTGAAGTTGGGGCGGCACATGATGGTGATGCCGGATTCGCCCGCGTATCTGTGTGACGTTTGCGGCCATCGCTTTTTTGACAGCTATTTTCTCGATCACGTCCACAATCTATTAATGATGGCCAGTGATGATTCAAAACGGCGCGCCCAACGGCGTAAGACCTTACGTCCCGGGCCGTCCACCACGGCCCATGTCCGAAGGAGTCGCTAACCGTGTCCACCGAATTACGCAGCTACGTGTTCCTCGATAATCTCCAACCGCAACACGCGGCCTTTCTGGGCACAGTTGCCGGCGGCTTTTTACCCCTGCCCGGCGACGCCTCGCTGTGGATCGAAATTTCGCCCGGCATCGAGATCAACCGCATCACTGACGTGGCCTTGAAATCCACCGACGTGCGGCCAGGGATGCAGGTCATCGAGCGCCTTTACGGCTTGCTGGAAGTCCACTCGCCCAGCCAGGCCAGCGTGCGCGCTGCGGGCGAGGCCATTCTGGAGGCCATCGGCGTGGTCGAATCGGACC
>JAWOHK010000266.1:0-5662 GCA_046485205.1 Chloroflexota bacterium
TGGTTTTTAGCGTGCACCGAAACTGCTTTATGATAAGGATACTGAAAGGTTTGATCTGATAGCCATGAACAAGGAAAATGTTCAGGTCCACGATGTTTACCATCTGAACCTGCTCACGGGCGAGTTGAAACTGGTCGCTAAAAATCCCGGCAATGTCGCCGGCTGGATTGCCGACGCCGACTTCAAAGTCCGCGGTTGCCAGATGATGAATGCCGATGCAGGTTTTGATTTGATGGTCCGCAAAACCGAAAAAGACCAATGGCAGAAACTCATCTCGTGGAATTCCGAGGATGCCCTCACCAGCGCCGCTTACGGTTTCACCCGCGATGGTAAGGCGATATACGCCGTTGACTCACGCAACGTTAACGCCGGGCAACTCGTCGCCGTCGATGTATCCTCCGGCGAAATTAGAAAAATCGCCGGCGACCCGCAGTACGATGTCGGCGGCGTAATCATCCACCCCGACACCTACGAAATACAGGCCGTTTTCTTCAAGAAAGAACGCGATTCGCTCCTGATTCTTGACGAGTCCATCCGTGACGATATTGCCGCCATCCGACAGGTTCATACCGGCGATTTCTTCATCGCCAGCCGCTCTGATGCCGATGATACCTGGCTGGTCGGCTTCAACGCTGATGATGGCCCCATTCCTTACTATTCATATGACCGCGCCTCCAAACAAGCCACCTTCCTGTTCGATCATCGCCCGGAACTAAGAGACTACCGGCTCGCAAAAATGGAGCCTGTCTCTTTCACCTCCCGCGATGGCCTGACTATCCATGGTTACATTACCTACCCGCTGGACAAAACCAAAAACAATCTGCCGGTCGTTCTTAATGTCCACGGCGGTCCATGGTACCGAGACTCGTGGGGATTTAACCCCGAAGCCCAGTGGCTCGCCAATCGCGGCTACGCCTGCCTTCAAATCAATTTCCGCGGTTCCACCGGGTACGGCAAAGAGTTCCTTAACGCCGGCGACAGAGAATGGGGCGGCAAAATGCACGATGACCTCATAGATGCGGTCAACTGGGCCATCGCCCAGGGTATCGCCGACCCCAAGAAAGTCGCCATTTACGGCGGCTCGTACGGCGGTTACGCCGCCCTTGTCGGAGCTACTTTTACCCCCGATGTCTTCTGTTGTGCTGTGGATATCGTCGGCCCCAGCAACCTGATGACCTTCATCAACTCCATTCCGCCCTACTGGTCAACATTCCTCGATGTCCTCCACAAACGGGTCGGCAACCCGGCCACAGACGAGGAATTTCTCAGGGAGCGCTCCCCCCTGTTTAAAGCTGACCAGATCAAAATCCCCATGCTTATAGCGCAGGGCGCCAACGACCCGCGTGTTAACCAGGCGGAATCTGAGCAGATTGTCGAAGCTCTCAAGGCAAACAACGTCGAACATGAATACCTGCTATTCCCCGATGAAGGGCACGGTTTCGCACGGCCGGAAAACCGGCTGATATTCTACGCCGCCGCTGAAAAGTTCCTGGCTAAATACCTCGGCGGCCGATACGAGGAAGCCCCGGCGGAGAAATAAGACCGCCGTAACGCGGCATCTGAAAGCAAAAACGAAGGCCGACCCCGAACCAGTCACTACAACCGGCTCGCGGGGCCGGCCTTTTTCATTTATCAGGCAAATATTACCAACAGTAAATCCTTTGACATCGACCACATGGCTACGTATGTATTGATGGGGAAATCGATGAAAAAAATAAAATCAAATTCAAACAGGAGGCTTAACATGACCACCTTTATGCTTATGACTAAGCTCTCTCCGGAGGTCACGGCAAAGATGAAAGACCGGGGCGCCATCGGGCGGGAATGGCTCGAAAAAGTCAAGGAAAAGTGTCCGGAGGTAAAATTCATCGCCCACTACGGACTATTGGGGCCGTTTGATTTCGTGGATATTTATGAGGCCCCCGATGCCGACACGGCGGCCAAAGTTTCAATGATTAGCCTCTCCCATGGCGCGCTTCAGGCCGAAAGTTGGCTGGCCATACCGTACAAAAAAGTAGTAGAATTGGCCCGCGATATTCAGTAATACGTTGACCAGAGCAGAGTTTTATAAGGCCGGCCGGACTCAAATATGCTTTGACAAAAATGAACGTTTTTTGTACCTTTTGGTAAAGCTGAACTTAAGTACTCACATACGCACAGGAGCGGCTGTAACCTCACAACGACCAACTCGTCTCGGCGGCTAAGATACTGACCCGTATTGATATAAACGCCACCGACCACGACGGTTATTTGGGTGAACGATTCGGTCGTTTTGGACGATATATTAACAATATGCGGTTGCCCAAAAACTCCGCCAATAGCGTGAAAAATACAAGACTGAAAATAGAGTGAATTAATATATCACCTGGCGCACCAGACATACCATCTGCCGCGCCTTGGGTACGAAAGGAACTTCTTATGTCTCGTCTGTCACCAAACGACAGAACCTTCAACCCCCTTCCCTTCTTTGTCGCGGTAATAGCCGTCATTCTGGTCGTAGCTGCGCCCACATTCGCTCAGCTCACCCAGGATGATATCGACAGACTGCGCGAACAGGGTAAACGCGAGGGTTGGACTTTCGAAGTACGGTTATGTGACTTCAACAGCACATACCCTTTAGAGCAAGTCTGCGGTATGGTGGAACCTCCCGATGCGGGCTCAATGGCCCCCGCGTCTCAGAGGGGACGTGTTCCGCTCTCCGCCGCACCCCCATCAAGCTGGGATTGGCGGGAACTGGGCGGCGTAACTCCTGTTAAGAATCAAGGAAGTTGCGGTTCCTGCTGGGCTTTTGGAACCGTCGGCGCGGTTGAGTCAGCCATCAAAATAATGGATGGCCTCACGGTAGACCTCTCCGAACAGTGGTTAGTCAGTTGTAACACTCAGGGCTACGACTGCGGTGGCGGCTGGTATGTGTTCGATTACTTCCTCGCTGAAGGCCGTCTCGACCTGTGCGGTGAAACGGGGGGCGTTCTCGAACCATACTTCCCTTATGTTGCCTACAACGCATCTTGTAACTGCCCGTATCCCCGAAGCTACTGGATTGATAACTGGGGCTATATTGGCCCTTCAAACCAGGTTGCACCGACCACCGATATCAAAACGGCCATCATGCAGTGGGGACCGGTAGCAGTAAGTGTATATGTCAACGATGCCTGGTATGCCTATGGCGGCGGCATCTTCAACGCCTGCCAGAACTTTTCCGTGAATCACTCTGTCGTCATCGTAGGCTGGGATGACAATTACGAGAATAGTGGCATCGGCGTCTGGATTGTAAAGAACTCCTGGGGCACCGGCTGGGGTGACCACGGTTATATTTATATTCCGTATGGCTGTTCCAAAATCGGATACGCCACCACTTATGTCGACTATGGCCAGCAGGGTGTTTATTTCTATGCTGATACTACTGTCGGCTGGATCCCCCTTACCGCTAATTTTGAGTCTTTCTCAGCCCTCCCCGTGGATAGCTGGTACTGGACGTTCGGCGATGGTAGTGACTCGTACGATGAATTCCCCTCTCATACCTACACCCAGAATGGTTCTTACGACGTCACCCTTCAGATAACTTCCGGAACCGACGTACGAACAATCACCAAAGAAATGTACATTATTGCCATCGCCGATACTATCCGCGGTGACACACTTACAACAATGCCCGGCACACAGGTCGAACTCGTGGTGAACGCCAACAACTCGGCCCCCATAAACTATCTGAAAATCCCCTTCGAGTTTGGCAATACTATCGGCATGGTCTACGACTCATTCTCCACTGTCGGCTGCCGGACCAGCTATTTCGAGGTCCAAACTGAACTACACTGGGATTTGGCCGCTGGTAAACGTGCCACGCTGAAACTGCTCACCTCTGAAATGGAAACCTCCCCCGATCTTCCCCCCGGCTCCGGACCGGTCGTCAAGCTGTATTTCACTGTTCCTGATGCGAGCACTATGCCAAGCCTTTAATAATGTAAAATTTTTAGGCAATAGTCTTCCATGTCGCGGCGCGATCATCGGCGATCGTATTTGGAGAGGCCACTGGCAAACGCTGTCCGATCAGGACCGCCGGAGCACCAGAAGCGCCGCCATCGCCGCCAGGCCGATCCCCGCGGTCAGCCAGATGGCGGACAGTCCCCATGCCGTGAGGGCGGCTCCGAAGATCAGCGGTGCGGCGGCCTGAAGAATGCGGGCGGGCGCGTTCAGCCATCCGAGCCGGTGGCCGTAGCCCGCCGCGCCGAACAGGGCGAGCGGCAGCGTGCCCTTGGCGATGGTGAGGATGCCGTTGCCTGCCCCGTGCAGGATCGCAAAGATGTAGGCGGCTGGCGCGCCGAACGTCACCAGCGCCACGGCGGCGACCGGATGCGCCGCAGCCGCGAGGCGGGTCGAGGCCAGCGGGTGGAACCGGCCCAGAAGGCCGAATTCCAGGAGCCGCGCGGCAACCTGCGCCGGACCGATCAGGGCGCCCGCGGCGATGGCCACGGCGGCGCTCGCCCCGCCCGCCTGCAGCAGGCCCGGCAGATGCGCGGCCATGGCGGTCGCGTTGAACCAGGTCGCCGCGAAGACGAATGCCAGAAGCGCCAGCGCCATGCGCGACGGCGGTGGACCATCCTCGGTCGGTGTGGCTGCCCTCGCGATCGCTTCGGTGCCTTTCGGCAGGCAGGCATTCAACGGAAGCGCCAGGCACAGATGAAGGAGCGCCCAGCCGAGGCAGGCTTCGCGCCAACCCCAGGTCGCCAGCATCAGCCCGGACAGCGGCCAGCCCACGGTGCTCGCGAACCCGGCGATCAGCGTGATGCCGGTGATCGGGCCGCGCGCCTGCTTGCCGTAGATCCCGGCGAGCGTGGCGAAGCCTGCCTCATAGAGACCGATGCCCATGCCGAGCCCGATGATCGCCCAGCCGGCAAAGAGGACGAGCGGCGACGGGGCCATGGCCAGCACCGCAAGGCCGGTCGCAAAGACGAGGTTCGAGAGCATCAGCACGCCCCGGCCGCCCGCGCCGTCGATGCGCGCCCCGGCCCAGGGGCCGACCATGGCCGAGACCACCATCGCCATGGAAAAGGCCCCGAAGACCCAGACCGGGGAGAGACCGAAGCTCTCCGCCATCGGCACCGCGAGGACCGCGGGGATGTAGTAGCTCGATGCCCAGCTCACCGTGAGCGACGTGCCGAGAGCGGCGACGATCAGGCCGCGCCGCTCCGGGCCTAATCTTGGGATCATGAGGATGTCCCGGGCCGTCGGGGACCTGCGAAAGCGCAGGTCCGCGTCATGCCATCGTCCAGAGCTGGAACAGCAGCCCCGAGGCGAAGGCGCCCGTGAGCGACAGGCCGATGTAGAGCGCGAAGACCTGCGGCTTGGCCAGCGCCCAGACCGCCATCGCCGCCGGGATCGAGGTGACACCGCCCGCGACAAGGAAGGCCATCCCGGCACCGGGCGCCATGCCCTGTTCGATCAGTCCGCCCACCAGGGGCAGCGCAGCATAGCCGTTCAGATAGGCGGGCACGCCCACCAGCGTCGCGGTCACGATGGGCAGGATCCCATCGCCGCCGAGCGCGGCTGTCACGGTTTCCGCCGGGATCCAGGCCAGCATCAGACTTTCCAGAATGAAGGCCAGCGTCAGCCACTTGCCGAGGAAGAGGGTGGTCTTGAGCGCCTCCTTGCCGAACTTCTCCCG
>JAWOHK010000247.1:0-17442 GCA_046485205.1 Chloroflexota bacterium
CGTTCGCCAAGCGGTTCCAAAATTCATTGTAACGATCGGTTGTCTCCAAGAAGCTAGGCATATAGCTTTCGTGATTGGGGTTGTCGGCGTATTCCATGCTATCAATCACGACCTGCTTGTCAATTTCCTGATCGGGGAAGTTGGTCTCGAAGTAGTTATTCAACCAGGGTTCCTGCAGGCTGATACGCGCGGGCATGCCACCATAGATATCAAGGAGTTGTGGCGAAACTTCAGGACTGAGCATGTAGTTCAAAACCGTGAAAGCGGCTTCCTGATTTTCGCTCGCCTTCAGGATACCAAACGTATCGGCGTGCATTTTCGAGGTGATTTCGCCATCGTAGCTGGGGGTTGCTGCCAAATCCCAATCGAAGTTCGCTTCACCCAGCGCCCAGGTGGCTACGTACCACAGGTGAAGATGGGTCATTGCTAGATTGCCGGAAGAGAAGGGGCCACCGGGGCCTTGCAGGAATTCAGCGCCGCCGTAGGGGCCGTTGGGGATGAACCAATCTTCCCACCAGCCTTCATATGTCCAGCGCCAGGCGTCTTCCCAGTGGGCCGGGATTTGGGCAGATCCGTCTTCGGCGACCAGGCTTCCGGGGCCGAAGAAGGTGCCGATGCCGCGCGGGTCCGTCCACTGGTTCATCCAACCAAACTGCACGATGCTCGACGGATCAAATTCTTCGCTCGTAGCCTCATTGCCGTTGGCGTCTACCGTCAGTTCCATGGCCAGTTCGCGTAATGTTTCCACGTTCCATTCGCGCTCGTTGCCATCGGCATCAATGTAAGGAGCGCCATATTCGTGCGGCGGATAGGCCAATCCTGCTTCATCGAACAGGTCTTTGTTGTAGAGGATAAAGGAGGGGAAGATGGCGAATGGAATACCCAATTGCCCTTCTTCTTGTACCTGATAGAAGTCAACCATGGCCGGATCGAAGTCGGATAGATCATAGTTATTGGCGTCCATCAGGGGTTGCAAGTCCAACCAGGCGCCTTTAAAACTGTCGCGCCCCCGAATACCAACCGGGCCTACCAGGTCTGGCGCGTTACCGCCGGCGATTTGGGTGGCCAGGGTATCATAAGCGGTGTCGTTGTCGACGATTTCCAATACGAGCTCGATCTCGTCTTGGGAAGCGTTGAATTGATCAACAACCTCTTGTTGGGGGACGAATGTGGGTTCATCAGAACCGGCGCCGAGCCCGACAAACCAGCGCACCTGCACTCTGTCACCACTATCCGTGGCTGCCTCTTCGACTTCCTCAACGGCGGCTTCTACCGTCGGGGCTTCTTCTTCGACAACAACCTCTGCCGTCGGGGCCACTTCTTCGACGACTGCTTCGTCGGTCGCTACAGCTTCTTCGCCAACAACCTCAGCCGGTTGTTCGGTGACCTCTTGAGTCTGACCACCACAAGCTACCAGCACCAAGGCGGTCAACAACAATAAAAACAAAACAAAGGGTTTAAACGTCTTCATGGGTTCTCCTTTTAAAACCTCATATTGATGGATTGAACCTGCTAGATGTACGCATTTTGCTCGCGCGAAAAACTCTGAAAGAATCAACGTTTTGGGGCAACATTCATTTGGTGGCACCACCTCCTCGCATACGACTCACCCATACCCAATCGCAAGCCAATAATGAAACCACTTGCATGATAGTAGCTAAACAAGGGTTTTATTTGAAAACGTTTTCAACAATATAACATTGGCCTGGGGGTTTGTCAAGGACTGAAAGGTCATTTTGCCAGGATTATGGGCGAACAAATGGATCGATTTAGACATAATTGGTCGTTGAGCCTATTGAATATGAAAGCGCTTTCATGCTACAATGTTGGCCAAGGAGTAAGATATGGCCCTTAACGACGATAAGGTAACCATCCGGGAGATTGCATACAAAGCCAATGTTTCTCCTAGCACGGTCTCGCGTGTCTTGCGCGGCACGGCCGGAGTATCTAAACGGAAGCATGAGGCTGTGATCGATGCCGTTAAGGAACTGGATTACCGGCCGAACATTTTTGCGCAAAGCCTGGCCAGTGGGCAGTCGATGACGATAGGCGTCCTGACCCAAAATTTTGGCAGCCCTTTTTATGACGGTATCTTGCGGGGAATCCTGGAGGGTCTAGAGGGAAGTTACTACTGGCCCCTCTTCGCCGATGGCCGTTGGCATAAGGATGTCGAGCAGCGAGCTTTGGCGATGCTCATCGACCGGCGGGTTGACGGGTTGATTATTGTTGGTGGGCAAACACCTGAAGAAGAAATCGGCGAAATGGCCAAGGACACACCTTTGATTGTTGTTGCCCGAAGATTGGCTACGCTGCCGGAGCATTGCATCTATGTCGATAACTTCGACGCCGCTTACCGGGCAACAACCTATTTGGTAGAGCGCGGGCACCGCGACATTGCCCACATAACCGCCTCAATGAACTACGCGCCGGCCGTAGATGATGTTATGGAACGTTACAGAGGCTATAAGCAAGCCCTAGCGGATGCGGGGATAGATTTTGATCCACGACTGGTCGTTCAGGGCAACTTGCAGCAGCAATCAGGGGTATTAGCTGTTGAAATGCTTCTCAACGGCGGCCGTTCGTTCAGCGCGATCTTTGCGGCTAATGACCAGATGACGTCTGGCGCCAGATTAGCGCTCTTTCGTCGCGGTATCCGGGTCCCGGATGAGGTCTCTTTAGTCGGATTTGACGACGAGGTTTCTGCGGCCTATGCAATTCCGCCCCTGACCACTGTGAGGCAGCATTCGGTTGAGTTAGGTCAGGCAGCCGCCGAAGCAATATTGACCTTGATCAGCGGCAAACAGCCGGAAATCAATCACATCCATCATGGCGACTTGATCATTCGCGAGTCTGTTGCGCGCCACCGATAGGGTCATGATTATCTGAACCTAGTGCTGACGGCCGGCAGTAGCGCAACAAGGCTTCGCCAACCGGTTTCTTCCGCGCCGATTGCGTCGATATTGTTGATCGCCTCTACATCGACGATGAACCTTCTGTCTTGGGTCATCCATTTCTCGGGGGAAGGGCTGACGCTGCTCTAGTAAGTTCTCTGGCCCGGATGTCGCTGTGCCGGCACCTACTGACCGGCAGCCGCCCGATTGTAAGATGACCGTTGGGTTTCGTCCCGGCCAATCAACACTGTCCTCGCCCCCGCACAGACAAAGCTCTGCGTTTTCCTCCGGTCGAAGTTCCCCCTTGACAATACCTTGCGCTATACAGTATACTGTTACTGTATGATGCACAGTAATGAGTTATACATGGTACTATAAGGCACACAGTACATGCGTGAATTTGACGATCAGATCAACAATCTCAGGCTGGAACTCCGGCGCGGCGTGGTGGTGCTGGCCGTCCTCAGCCAGATGGCCACCGCCCAATACGGCTACAGCCTGATTCAGAGCCTGGCCGAAAAAGGGCTGGATGTCGAGGAAGGCACGCTCTATCCGCTGCTGCGGCGGCTGGAAAAGCAAGGCCTGCTGGAGAGCGAGTGGGACGTCAGCGAATCCCGGCCGCGCAAATATTACCGGATCAGCGCGCAGGGCCGCAAGGTGCTGGACACCCTGACCGCCGACTGGTTCGAGACGGTTGATGTGATGCGAAACCTGTTATTCGGAGCGAAAAATGAATGACCTTGTCGAGCGTTATGTTCGTCAGGTGGGTCGCTACCTGCCCAAGGACGAACGGAAAGAGATCGAGAACGAGCTGCGATCGCTGATCAGCGACCAGTTGGACGACCGCTACAAAGGGGCTCCGACCAAGGCGGATGTGGTCGAGGTGCTGGCCGAATTCGGAGAGCCGCGCCGGATGGCCGCCTCCTACGGCCGCGAACAATACCTCATCGGCCCGGAACTCTACCCCATCCTGATCTGGGTCTTGCAACGCGGCTGGGTGTTGATTCCCGTTATCGTGGTCCTATTCAAGGTTACCCTGGCCCTTGTCACCGCCCAGGAGGCTACGT
Source organism: Chloroflexota bacterium (assembly GCA_046485205.1). Classification (GTDB taxonomy): domain Bacteria; phylum Chloroflexota; class Anaerolineae; order Promineifilales; family Promineifilaceae; genus Promineifilum. The sequence goes on from JAWOHK010000247.1 coordinate 3,959, forward strand.
TACTCGGCCTGTTCCTGGAAACCCTGTTCCTGGTAGCCCAGGCCGTGTTCATCTTCACCGGCATTGTGGTGTTGCTCTTCGCCGTCATCCAGTACACCGGCGTGGAAATCGATCGGCCGGAACAGGCCTTCAACCCACTGGATCTGCCGCCGGCCGATGACGGCGCGGCCGTCGACCGGGCTGACGCGGCGTTCAGCATGGCCTTCGACGCGTTCGGGGCGCTGATCCTGTTCTATTTTCTGCGCGTGGGCGGGCTTACGTTGCGCTTCAACCTGAGCGACCCGGGTGATGTGATTCCCGTACCGGCCGGCTGGCTGGTGGTGCTCATCATCACTTCGATCGGCCAAATCCTCACCAACCTGGCAGCGCTGCGGCGCGGCCGTTGGAGTGTTGGCCTGCTGCTGATGGAATTCGTCCTCAAGGTGGTGGGAGTGATCGGCGGTTACATGGTCATTTTCCAGCCACTCTTCGATTGGCTATTCGCAGCCGTTCCGGCGCTGGCCACTCTGCCTTTCGCCGGCCGCGCGCCGGAGATCGCCGCCGTCCTTCTGGGCTTTATCATCCTGGTCGATACGTTCAGCAGGCTGATCAAGGTGGTATGGGGCGGCCGGCCGGTCATCAGCGTCGATCCCGCCGCCTAAACGGGCACAGACGACAACTTGAAACCTTTGGACAATTCAAAATAAATCTAAAACCAAACACAAGAGGAATCTTATGCAAGCGATTGTTAACGAAAGATATGGAAATGCGGACGTGCTTCAACTCAAGGAAGTTCCTAAGCCGGCCCCCAAGGATGATGAAGTCCTTATCCAAGTGATGGCGACAAGCCTGAATTCGGCCGACTGGCGCTTCCTGACGGCCGACCCGTTCTTCATCCGTTTCATGAACGGGTTGGTGCGGCCCAAAGTCACCATCCTCGGCGCAGACGTGGCCGGGGTGGTGGTGGCGGCAGGGCCGGGCGCCGCCCGCTTCCGGATCGGCGATGCGGTCTTCGGCGAGCTGGGCGTCGGCAAATTCGGCGGCCTGGCCGAGTATGTCCGCGCGCCGGAGCGCTTGCTGGTGGCCAAGCCGGACGGGATGACTTTTGTCGAAGCGGCCGCGCTGCCGATGGCCGGGCTGACCGCCTTGCAGGGCCTGCGCGACCATGGCGGAATTCAGGCGGGGCAAAAGGTGCTCATTGTCGGCGCGTCCGGCGGGGTGGGCTCGTTCGCCGTCCAGATCGCCAAGGTGTTAGGCGCGGAGGTGACGGCCGTGTGCTCCACGAGCAAGATGGACCAGGCTCGCGCGCTGGGCGCGACTCACGTCATCGATTACACGCGCGAGGATTTCACGCGGAACGGGCAACAATACGACGTAATCTTCGTGGCCAACGGCAACCGGTCGTTGGGCGAATTCGAGCGAGCGCTGGCCCCGACCGGAACGCTGGTTATTGCCGGAGGCGGGATGCGCCAGTTGTTTCAGACCCTTCTGCTTGGTCCGCGCAAGTCAAGGTCGGGCGGAAAGACCTACAAGAACTTCACCGCCCACACCAGCGCGGACGATCTGGCGATCCTGGTCGACATGGTTGTCGCCGGGGAGATCAAGCCGCCCGTCGATCGCTCCTATCCACTGGCCGAAGCGCCGGAAGCGATGCGCTATTTGGGCGCAGGGCACGCTAAAGGGAAGGTGGTGGTTGTGGTGGCTTCGAAGACAAGAGACTGACGCCAGGCGGATTTCGATGTGGATGGGGATGGTAATTTGCCTCTTGCCATTCCCACCACGTCTTTGCTATACTGCCCTCCAGACAACAAGAGTTCCCGACAGGAGGCACCCGAGATGCAAACCACAACTATCACATATTCCTCTCCAACCTGGCGTTCCGTGAGTTCGACTGCCGCCCGGTAGATCCGGCTATTTTCACCAATCGCCCGGCCTGACCACAGGCCAGGGCATTCACCCGCATTTGCCCGGCCGCAGGCTCGCCAGACCTGTGGCATCGCCCTTCCTGTTTTCACCCGCGACCACAAACCCGAATCTCCGACGACGTCCCGGTGGGATGGTTGTTTTCTGCCCGGCTATTTCCGGCCGGCCAACCACTGTCCGTTATTGTGCGTTATCTGGTAAACCTGTGGATCACTTAACCTGAATATGGATCAATCTATACCAACCCAACCTGTTTCGATGCTGTGGCACTACTTGCGGCCCTATCGCGGCCGGGTGCTGCTGATGGTGCTGTTGCTGCTGGCCGGGATCGGCCTGCAACTGCTGGCCCCGCAACTGCTCGGCCGTTTTGTCGATACAGCCACATCCACTGGAAGCGATGTGGCCAATCGCCTCTACATCCTGGCCGGGCTGTTCTTCCTGGCTGTCGTAGCCCAAAAAGTGCTCCGCCTGGTCGCGGTCTACCTGACCGAAGACCTGGGCTGGGCCACGACCAACGCCCTGCGCGCCGACCTGACCGGCCACGTCCTGCGCCTGGACATGGGCTTTCACAAGCTGCGCACGCCCGGCGAGCTGATCGAGCGTATAGACGGCGACGTCGGCCAACTGGCCCAATACTTCTCGGAGATCATCGTCAACCTGATCGGCAACGGCCTGCTGGTCATCGGTATTCTGGCCCTCGTGTTCTGGACTGACTGGCGGGCCGGCGTGGTAGCCCTGGCCTATGCCGTCATCATGATCACCTTCCTGCGAGCCATCCAGAACCGGATGGTGCGGCTTTACACACGCATCAGCCAGGCCGCGGCCAAAGTGCTGGGCTTCCTGGAGGAGCATATCACCGGCACGGAAGACATGGTGCCCAACGGTGGCGCGCCCTATGTCCTGAACCGGCTTTACCCGATGCTGAACACCCGCGCCAGCCTGAGTACGCGCACCTATACCCTGGCCACAGCCACCGGCGCGACCAGTACGTTTTTCTTCGTCCTGGCCCTGGCGACGACGATGGCCCTGGCTGCCTCGGCCTATCTGGCCGGGGCCATGACCATTGGCACTGTATTCGTCCTGGTCTACTACGTCCGGTTGCTCGAATCGCCCCTCGATTCGGTGCGGCGCGAGTTGGCCAGCATCCAGCGAGCGCTGGCCGGGGTCAATCGCACGCGGGAGTTTTTCGACCTGCGGCCGGAAGTTGTCGAATGGGTTCCTGACGAACCTGCTCCGGGCGAAGCGGGCCGGGCCGCCGTTCTGACCGCCGGCCCGCCGGGGGTTGTATTCGACAGCGTATCGTTCGCCTATAAAGACAGGCTAGATACGAGATACGAGATACGCGATGCGAAAGAAGAAAGTGAACCGAAGGACGATTCGTCACTCGCCACTCAATACTCGTCACTCGATGCGCCGACCGTCTTGAACGATATTGGTTTTACGCTCGCGCCGGGACGGGTGCTGGGCGTGCTGGGGCGCACAGGCAGCGGCAAGACGACGCTGACGCGGCTACTCTTCCGGCTCTATGACGTCGATGCCGGAAACATTCGCCTGGGCGTCAACGGCGGCGTGGACGTGCGCGAGCTGTCGCTGGACGAGCTCCGCCGCCACATCGGCATGGTGACTCAGGATGTGCAACTCTTCGCCGCCTCGGTTCGCGACAACCTGACGCTGTTCAACAACTACGACCCCGACCGTCCGGCGGTCAGCGACGAAGCCATCGTCGCTGCGCTGGAAACGCTCGGCCTGGGCGAATGGTATCGCGGCCTGCACGCTGGGCTGGACACAGTGCTCGAAGGCGGCGGCAAGGGGTTGTCGGCCGGGGAGGCGCAACTGCTGGCCTTCACCCGCGTCTTTCTGCGCGACCCGCGCCTGGTGGTGCTCGATGAGGCTTCCTCGCGGCTGGATCCGGCGACCGAGCAACTGCTGGAGCGGGCCATCGACCGGCTGTTGGAGGGTCGGACGGGGATCATCATCGCCCACCGCCTGAAAACGGTCGGTCGGGCCGACGACATCCTCATCCTGGAGAACGGCCGCGTCGTTGAAAATGGTTCCCGCGCCGCTCTGGCCGCCGACCCTGGTTCACGTTTCTACCGGCTGCTGCAGACCGGCCTGGAGGAGGTGCTGGTATGAACCAAAACAATCAACTCTCTGTTTGGCGGGGAACATGGGCGCTCATCCGCTTTCGGCCCTGGTTCTTTACTGCTAACTTGGTTTTCGGCGTCATTTTCATCGTCACCGAACTCATCCCCGGGCTGATCACCCGGCGTTTCTTTGACGAACTGACCGGCGATGCCACGGCGACGATTGGCCTGTGGACGCTGCTGGCGCTGTTTGTCGGCGTGCAACTGGGCCGCATGGTGATCAACGTCTTCTATGAATGGGGAGGGTGGGCTGTGCGGGCCACCAACGGCGTGCTGATGCGCGTCAATTTCATGCACAACATCCTGGCCAAACCGGCAGCGCGTCCCATGCCCGTCGAGCCGGGCGACGCCATCCACCGTCTGGAGCGCGATGTCGGCGATTTCTCCGACTTCCCGACGTGGCTGCCGCAACAGCTGGGTGAGGCCATCTTCTTCACTTTTGCCGTGATCATCCTGGCCCGCATCAACCCCTGGGTGACGCTCATCGCCGTCCTGCCGTTGCTGGCCGTCTTCTTCTTCAATCGCGTCGCCTGGAAGCGCTTTCTGGCTTATGATCGGGCCACACGAGTCGCCTCCAGTCGCGTCACCGGCTTCCTGGGCGAAATTCTCGGCGGCGTGCAGGCTGTCAAGGTGGCTGACGCCGAACGCGGGACATTAGCCTACTTCGGCACGTTAAATGAGACCCGCCGCAAGGCCGGCGTGCGCCAGAACACCTTCCTGTCCCTGTCGTTTTCGGTCGGGGAGAGCATGGGCGATATCGCCGTGGCCGTCTTCGTCCTGCTGGCCGGGCAGTTCATCCAGGCCGGTACGATGACCATCGGCGACTTCACGCTGTTCGTCACCTACCTGACCATCGCCGTCCACTTCCCGGCCAACATGGGCAGTTTCATGTCGGAGATAGCCCAGCAGCGGGTGGTGCTCGATCGCCTGCAGGAGATGCACCCTGAGGCCGACCCAGCCAGCATCGTCGCCCACCGGCCGATCTATGAAAAAGGCGGCGTGCCGGCTCTATCACTGCCGCTGAAGACGGCTGCCGACCGGCTGGAGCAATTGGAGGTCGTCGGGCTTACCTATCGCCACGAAGAATCAGGAATAGTAAATGAGGAGCTACGAGTGACGAATGGGAATGGGGCCGGCATCGTCGACGCCACGTTTGTCCTGCCGCGCGGCTCGTTCACGGTCGTGACCGGCCGAGTGGGCAGCGGCAAGACGACGCTTCTGCGAGCGCTGATGGGCCTGTTGCCGCCGCAGTCGGGCGAAGTAACTTGGAACGGTGCGCCGGTGGCCGACCCATCGTCTTTTTTCATCCCGCCGCGTTCGGCTTACACGCCGCAGGTCCCGCGGTTGTTCAGCGAAGCCTTGCGCAACAACATCCTCCTGGGATTGCCGGAAGAATCGACCAACCTGGCCGGGGCCATCCGCACGGCCGTACTCGAAGACGATATCGCCACGCTGGAGGCCGGTCTGGATACGGTAGTCGGGCCGCGCGGCGTGCGGCTCTCCGGCGGGCAGGTTCAACGGTCGGCCGCTGCACGAATGCTGGTGCGCGATGCGGAACTGCTGGTCTTTGACGACCTCTCCAGCGCGCTGGACGTAGAGACGGAGCAATTGCTGTGGCAGCGACTGGTCGACGAGGCCGGTGACGGGCGGCCGACCTGTCTGGTAGTCAGTCACCGCCGCCCGGCCTTGCGCCGCGCCGACCAGATCCTGGTTCTCGACGGTGGCCGGCTCGTGGCTCAGGGGACGCTGGACGATCTGCTCGAGAGGTCACCGCAGATGCGCCATATCTGGCAAGGGGAGATCGCGTAGCGACCGGCGATCGTGCCTGACCGGGTTGAGAATTCACAGAGGCCGGTCTAAATGGAGATGATTCCCCAGGTTAATCTCGTGCGGCGTAACACCGCTCAGACCAAGGCGGTCAAACCCTGAATCAAAGCTTACCAGTATGGCATCACGATCCATTGTGGCGACGTACTGGTAAGCATCCTCAAATTGTTGAGCATGCGTTTGCCACCTATTCTCCCAATTTTCGGCGGTTAGCTTCTGGCCGACCGTGCTATAATCCCGGATTGGTCAATTCAGAATTGGTCAATCCCGGATGGGTCAATCCAAGATTGGCCGGCGAAGAATCCAAATCGGAACGATGTATCATGTCTGCTGAGAAACTGAGCTTTCAACAAATGATCCTCCGCTTTCTGGAGTACTGGCAGGATCAGGGCTGCCTCATCTGGCAGCCGTATAATGTCCAGGTTGGCGCGGGTACGATGAACCCGGCTACGATCCTGCGCGTTCTCGGGCCCGAGCCGTGGAATGTGGCCTACATCGAGCCGAGCATCCGGCCCGACGACGGCCGCTTTGGCGATAACCCCAACCGCATGCAGATGCACTACCAGCTGCAGGTCATCCTCAAACCCGACCCCGGCAACCCGATCGACCTCTATCTGAAGAGCCTGGAGGCCATCGGCATCAACCAGCGCGAACACGACATTCGCTTTGTTGAGGACAACTGGCAATCACCGGCTCTGGGCGCGTGGGGATTGGGTTGGGAGGTGTGGCTCGACGGCCAGGAGATCACCCAGTACACCTATTTCCAGCAGGCGGGCAGCATTGACCTTGACCCGGTTTCGGTCGAGATCACCTATGGTTTGGACCGCATCGCCCTGGCACTGCAAGGTAAGGATAGCGTCTGGGAGATGGATTATGGTGCGGGAATCCGGTACGGCGATGCCCTCCTGGCGGCCGAAATCGAGCACTGTCGCTACTACTTCGAGGTGGCTGATGTCGATGCCCTCAAGCAAATCTACGAAACCTACGAACGAGAGGCCTACCGCTGCCTCGAGCATGGTCTTGTTGCGCCTGCTCACGACTATAATTTGAAGTGCTCGCAGCTATTCAACGTGCTGGATACGCGCGGGGCGATTGGGGTGACCGAACGCGCCCACTACTTCGGACGGATGCGGCGCGTGGCCAACAAAGTCTCGACCGCTTACATCGAGCAACGCCAGCATCTGGAATATCCTTTTGCCGATAATGAACGCTGGTCGCTCGGCGAAGGCTTCGATTCCGGGGACGGACAATCGGCCGCGGCCAGGCCGGTTGTGGCTGAAGTAGGGGAAACGGATTATTTCGTTCTTGAAATCGGCAGCGAGGAACTGCCGGCCAACGATCTGACATCGGCCTTGACCCAGTTACGCGCGGCCGTACCGGCCATGCTCGGCGCAGCGCGCCTGGCTTATGAGAGCGTTGAAGTGCAAGGCACGCCACGTCGCCTGGCGGTCGTGGTTCGGGGACTGGCCGGGCGGCAGGCCGATTTGGAATCCACCGTCAAAGGCCCGCCGGCCGAGCGCGCCTACGACCAGGACGGCAAACCGACCCCTGCGGCGACCGGCTTTGCCAAGAGTCGCGGCCTGTCGGTCGATGATCTGAGCGTGATTGAGGAAGGTGGCAAGCGCTACGTCTCGGCTGTCGTGCGCGAGGCGGGCCGATCTTCGGTCGACGTGCTGGCCGAGCGTCTGCCCGACCTGATCGCCGGGATCAAGTTCGAAAAATCGATGCGCTGGAATGAAACCAACGTCAGCTACAGCCGCCCGTTGCGCTGGCTGCTGGCCTTGCACGGCCCGGCAATCGTGCCGTTCTCGTTTGCCGGCGTCCAAAGCGGCCGGATGTCCTATGGGTTGCGCCCGTACGGCTCCCCGGCCATCGAAGTGCCCGACGCGCTCGGTTACTTGCCGGCCCTGAAAGCGGCCACCATCATCTTGGACGGTGAGGCGCGCCGGGCAAGCATCGTCTCCGGTGCGGCCGCCCTGGCCCAATCCAAAGGCGGTTCCATCCCCGACGACCCCGGCCTGCTGGACGAGGTGACAAACCTGGTCGAGCGGCCGACTCCGTTGTTGGGCGCGTTCGAAGAGCGTTTCCTGGCCCTGCCGCCGATGGTTTTGGTGGCCGTCATGCGCAAGCACCAGCGCTACTTCCCCGTCTATAAAGGCGAGAAACTGCTGCCCTATTTCATCGCTGTTCGCAACGGCGACGACGAGCACTTGGATATTGTGCGCGACGGCAACGAGCACGTCATCCGCGCGCGCTTCGCCGACGCCGCATTTTTCTATGACAAGGATGCCAAGCAACCGCTAGCGGCCTATGTCGACCGGCTGAATACCCTGACCTTCCAGAAAGAACTCGGCTCGATGCTGGACAAAACCCGCCGGCTGGAAAAGCTGGTGCCTGCTGTGGCTGGTATGCTGGGCCTGAACGCGGCCGATCGAGCGACGGCCGAACGGGCGGCGTCGCTGGCCAAAGCCGACCTGGCGACCAACATGGTTGTCGAGATGACCGCCTTGCAGGGCAAAATGGGCGGCCATTACGCGCTGCGCAGCGGCGAGCCCCAGCCCGTGGCGACCGCCATCGCCGAACAGTACGAGGCGGTCAGCAGCACGCGGCCCGGCATGGCCGTGGCCATCGCCGACCGGCTCGACAGCCTGGCCGGGCTGTTTGCCGCCGGGTTGGGGCCGAAGGGCTCTAACGATCCGTTCGCCCTGCGCCGGGCGGCATTGCACCTGATCGAAAACCTGTCGGCCAACGAACAACCTTTTGACCTGCGCGCCGGGCTGGACGCCGCCGGTGCCTTGCTGCCGGTAGCCTGGAGCACAGAGGTGCGGGAAGCGGTGATGGGCTTCATCGCCGGGCGGCTGGAGGTCGTCCTGCGCGACGGCGGCTACCCCTCATCGGTCGTCAAGGCGGTTCTGGCCGAACAGGTTCATGATCCATACGCAGCCCAGCAGGCCGCGGCCACCCTGGCCGAGGCTGTCCAGTCACCGGGTTGGGAAAACATCCTGAATGCCTATGCCCGCTGCGTGCGCATCACCCGGCCATTGGACAAGACGTATGACTTGCGGCCGGATGAGTTGCGGTTGCCCGAAGAGCAGGCAATCGTGGCCGCGCTGCTGGAAGCCGAGCAGGCGAAAAACGGTACGGTCGAAACGTTTATCGACTCTCTCCAGACGATGGAGCCGAGTATCACCCGGCTCTTTGACGCCGTGCTGATCATGGACGAGGACGCGGCCGTGCGCGAAAACCGGTTGGCGCTGTTGCAGCGCGTGGCCGGGCTGGCATCCGGTGTGGCTGACTTGTCGACGCTGGAAGGGTTCTAGGCGCTAATCGCATTCCTGCTCAGGCAGCTGGCCTTGCCTGCCGGATGAATTCAGCCGGCTTTTCCGGCCTGCGGCGCAGGGCTCAGCCCGTAAATTGCCCGCCATTTGCCCCGCGATTTCATAGAACATTTGCGCCACCTGGGCTATAATCTGTTCTCTGACCCGGCCGTTGACCGGCCAGGCCCCGCCGGGTCTGGTTTGTTGGGCTTGAAAATCCGGTATAACTGGGCCATCCGTGGGCCCTTTCCCGGTGCGAGTAGCTATGAGCGTAACGCAGGAAATTAAAAATCGTCTCGATATCGTCGACGTCGTCCAGGACGCCGGCGTCCAATTGCGCAAGTCCGGCCGCAACTGGTCCGGCTTCTGCCCCTTCCACCCCAATACCCGCACCCCGGCCTTCTTCATCTTTCCCGAGACGCAGACCTGGCGCTGCTTCGGCGCTTGCAGCGAGGGCGGCGATCTTTTCTCGTTTGTGATGAAGAAGAACGGCTGGGATTTCAAGGAAGCCCTGACCGAATTGGCCAAACGGGCCAACGTAACCCTCGAAGAGTACCGGCCGAAGGACACGGCTCAGGCAGCGGCCGAGACGCGCCAGGCGGCCCTGCTCGACGCCGCCTCGCTCTATTTTCACCAACTGCTGCTGCATGCGCCGCAGGCCGACGCCGCCCGGCTTTACGTCGCCGGGCGCTCCCTCACCAATGAAACGATCGCCGCCTTTCGCCTGGGCTTTGCCCTCGACTCCTGGGACGCCTTGAAGACCCACTTCACGGCCCAGGGCTACGCCGAGGAGGAACTGCTGGCCGCCGGGTTGCTGACCGAACACGAGGAAAAGCACACCCGCTACGACCGCTTCCGCAACCGGCTGCTCATCCCCATCCGCGATCCCGACGGCGTGGTGGCCGGTTTCGGCGCGCGCACTCTTGACCCCAACGGCATCCCCAAATACCTGAACTCGCCGCAGACCTTGCTCTTCGACAAGAGCCGGCTCGTCTTCGGCCTGGACATGGCCAAACGCTACATCCGCGAGGCGCGCGAGGTGGTGCTGGTCGAGGGCTACATGGATGTGATGCAAGCCTGGCAGCACGGCTACCGCAACGTCGTGGCCCAGATGGGCACGTCGCTGACCGAGGCCCAGCTGCGCCTGCTGCAAAAGCTGAGCAAGCGCTTTGTCCTGGCCCTCGACTCCGATGCCGCGGGGGCCAAAGCCACCCTGCGCAGCCTGCAACTGGCGCGGGAGACGCTCGACCGCGACCTGGAAGTGCGCTTCGACGCCCGCGGGCTGGTGCAATTGGAAGGGCGTCTGAAAGGCGAGATCCGCGTGGTGACCCTGCCGGAAGGCTTCGACCCCGACAAGCTCATCCGCACCAACCCGGAGGCCTGGCCGAAGCTGCTGGCCGAGGCCCGGCCGATCGTCGACTATGTCATTCAGACGGTGGCGGCCGGCCTGAAACCGGGTGACGCCAAGGGCAAGTCGGCCGCCGCAGCCCAGGTGTTGCCGCTCATTCGCGACATCCCCGACCCGGTGGAGCGCGACCACTATCTGAATGTGTTGAGCCGGACGCTGGGCGTGGATGTCAACGCGCTGCGCCAGGCGCAGACAAAGCTGAGGAAGGAAACAAGCCGGCCGGCGTCGCCCAACCGGGCCATGGGCCCCCAGCGGCCGCCCATGCCCGACGACCCGCCGGACCTACCGGTGGATGGCCACGGAATCGTCGGCGGCCCCACAGGCAAGATCTCCCGGCGGCTGCGGAGGCGCACATCAAGCCTGGAAGAGAATTTTATTCGCCAATGCCTGCGCTATCCCGGGGCCCTGTCCTCGGTCAACCTGATCCTCACCCGGCACCAACAGCCGGAGGTTGCGGCGGCCGATTTTACGCTGGCCGAAGACCGGGAATTGTTTGCCGTCATCGTCTATCGCGCCACCCAACCAACGGTTGCCACGATTGAGGATTTGTGCGATAGTCTTGATTCGGTGCTCGCAGAACGGGTAAAGATGTTTATCTCGCCGTCAATGAATGCGGAGCCCAGGCTGGCGCGCCTGCCCGATACCCTGGCCTTGTCCGTGCTCGATTGGCGGATGGAAAAGCTTCGAGAAAACATCGCCATTTTGCAGCAACTGAGCCTGTCAGAGGCCACGGCCGACTCTACCGAGGAGTGGCAACCATTGTATGGCGAGCAGGTTGAGGCCATGAAAGAGACGATGCATCGAATCAACCTGGCTAAGAACGGAATGTCAGCGATAGGCCGCCGCCGGGCGGAAGAAGGACTGGATAATCGCCGCGTACGGTCGTGAGGCGGTGGATGCGTAGAGAGAAGTGGGGTAAGGACATCCCCACGGATGATGAAGGTCGAGTGAGCATGATCCGGCCTGCTAGCTAGATGAATTTCATACCGGTTTCTGCGGACTTGGGGGCACGGCATGACCGCTCGATCGCTCAGCAACCTGATTCGCCGTTGCCTCGCCCACCCAAACCGGGAATTATTCTTTCAAGGTAAGTTATACCGGTAGCCAATCACAACGGTTTCTAATGGAGATGTACCCAGAACCTGACGCGCCTGAGCAGGATGAGAACGACGTCGCCGATGAGGAAGCGCAGAGCGCTGAGCCTCTCGATGTCGACGCGCTTGTCAGAAAGGCCCGTCGCTCGCGGCAAATCGCCGAATCGGATGTGCAAACGATTCTGGCGACGGCCAGCGAGGACGAGGCCGACATGCTCTATGAGCGGCTGCAGAAGCTGAATATCCGCATCGTCACGGCCGACGGCGTGCCCATCGACGATCCCGGCGAAATCGGCCTACTCGACCGGCTCGATGACCTGGACGACACCGACGACAGCCTGCACCTCAGCGAGGCCGAGGACGACCCGGTCCATACCTATCTGAAGGAAATCGGGCAGGTGCCGCTGCTGGCGGTGGAGCAGGAAGTCTGGCTGGCGACGCAGATGGAAGCCCAGCGGGTGCTGGAACGGCTGAACTTCGATGCCGGGGTGAGCCGCAACAACGGCAACAGCAGCCGCGGTCGCGGGCGGCGGGCCAAGGCGGCCGATGCGCCGCCGCCAAACCCCAACTATGATTCGACCACCAACCAGGACACCTTGCGCGCCCAGGTGATGTTGCTGAATTATCTCCACCTGCTGGAAACCTGGCATTGCGTGCAGGCCCACAGCGTCGAACTCCGCATCGAGCTGCCCGACATTCTGGCCGTCTTTAACGAGGCCCGCCGGCTGCGCCAGGACTGGACCATGGAGCAGCGCTCCTATGTCCACAACTTTCTGAATGACGGCAGCTGGGGGCAGGACGAAGCCTGGACCGACCTGGCCGAATGCCTGTTCGCCTCCTTCACCGCCCTCTACCTGCTGCCCAACGAGATCGCCGATGATGTCGCCGGCCACATCCACTCGACCGGTGAATTGCCGCCGGCGGCCATGGTCGACGACTGGCTGATCCCCGGCGATTCGGCGCTGAAGTATAACGAGTTCATGATCATCCACCTGGCCGAGGAAGCCAAGGGCCACCTGACGCGGGCCAATCTGCGCCTGGTCGTCAGCGTCGCCAAGCGCTACATGGGCCGGGGCATCCAGTTGCTCGATCTGGTGCAGGAGGGCAACGTAGGGCTGTTGCGGGCCGTGGAGAAGTTCGACCACACCAAGGGCTTCAAGTTCAGCACCTACGCCACATGGTGGATTCGCCAGGCGGTCAGCCGGGCCATCGCCGACCAGGCCCGCACCATTCGCATCCCGGTGCACATGTACGAGACGATCAACAAGATCGTCAAGATGCAGCGCGAGCTGGTGCAGCGGCTGGGCCACGAGCCGTCGGTAGAGGAGCTGGCCCTGGAGCTGGACTACCTGTTGCCGGAGGAAGCGGCGGCGATCAAGACGGCCCAGGCCAACGGCATGCCGATCGACCCGATGCTGGAGCGCAAGTGGCGGCTGGCGGTCAGCAAAATCCGCGACATCCTGCGCATCGCCATGGACCCCATGTCGCTAGAGACGCCGGTGGGCAACAACGACGACGCCACCGAGCTGGGCGACTTCCTGGCCGACGAGAGCGTCCTGGAGCCGGGCGACCTCGCCTCGCGCGAGTTGCTGCGGGAGCAGATCCGCACCGTGCTGGGCTTCCTCAACGACCGCGAGCGCGAGGTGCTGGAGATGCGCTTCGGGCTGAGCGACGGCAAGGACCACACACTGGAGGAAGTGGGCAAGAGCTTCGGCGTCACCCGCGAGCGCATTCGCCAGATCGAGGCCAAGGCCCTGCGCAAGCTGCGCCACCCCAGCCGCAGCAAGTCGTT
>JAWOHK010000040.1:0-6075 GCA_046485205.1 Chloroflexota bacterium
CACGCCTTCGACCAGCGCGCCGAGGCTCCCGGTGACGCCGGCCATCTTATGGTGGGCATCGTAGGCGTCGTTGATGATCAGGATTCCCTGACCCGACCAGCGACCGTGATTCAGCAGCTGGATCGCCACATCGACCGCACGAGCCCACGCTCCGTTATGCGAAGGGCCGCTGTAGATCTTCACCTGGTTGAAATAATCGACGTTCATTCGTCCTCCTTTGGTTTGGGGATGTAGCCGGCCTCCTGCAGCTTGACGGCCATCGGTAGCGAGACGCGCTTGACGGTCTTGCCCTGAGGGTCGACCAGAAACGGCCGCCAGTCCAGGTAACCGGTCCGGTCCGGCGCCAGCCTGGCCCGGATGCTGTAGCCTTTGTTGATGAGGCTGATATAACGCTTCATCGCTGGGGTGAGGGTGGTCGTGGCACTGTTTTTCTTGGGCATGATTAGCTCCCTTCCCTCTTGTCCTGGTGGTTGCTTTTTTGGTGTGCTCATGTCGTTGTCTCATAATGTCTATGCGAAGGATAGAGAGTTTACCATCTCCCGCCCCTTTCCCGTCGCTTTTCCTGTTCAGCCAGGTTCTTCCTGCGGGCGCGAGCACGCTTCAGCGCTTTCCGGTACCGTCGCCAATCGGCGATGGCTTCCCACACGTAGATGAACCCGACGATGAGCAGGATCGTCAGGATGATCCCGATGCACTCGACCATTACAGCACCCATGTTATTCCTCCATCGGCCCTCGATAACTGCACGCGGTGCAGTGCCAATCGTCGTTTATCGTCTTTTGGCCGCATAACGGGCATAGGCCCAGGGCCAGGCAGTCCGGACAGTAGTCGTAAAACGCCATCGGCCAGTAGCCTTCGCCGTCGGGGGCCATGTTCTCCTGCCAGTGAATGATACCTGTACCGTCGCATAAGCCGCATTCATTGGGACCGGGTTGATAAACGTCTTCGCCAACTTGCCGGCCGGATGGGGCCGGTTCCCTGGGGGTGTTATAGAGCGCTTCGCCCAGTATTCTTTTAACGGCCTCCTCGGCCATATTTGGTGAATCTGTTGTTGTGGTCATGGGCTGTCTTCCTTTGTAGAGCAAGGATAAAAACGGGGGAAATCGCTTGTTCGGCCAGCGGCTCAGTCCCGTGGGGACCCCGGCGTTGTCGACCAGCGCACGGACAGGACGTTGTTGTACGGGTCATCGTCGCTGAACCAGATCGGCGTCAGCTCGATGAAGTGAGTGCACTGGTTATTCGCCCGCCAGGTAGTGCCGGAGCCCACATCCTCGATGTGGGTTAGCACACGGCCTCCCTGTGACTTAATGTAGATCGGCGCGGTGGGTTCGCTTTCCTGGACGGTGACTTCCGCCCGGCAGTGCGGACAGGCGGCTTTCCACACCTGCCCCTGCTCGTTGCGTTCGGTCGTGGGGATGAGCTCGGTAAAGGTGAAGCTCAGAATCTGGTTATCCATATTAAACCTCTCAGGGTACTCCCTCTTTTAAGGGGGAGGGGAATGAGAGCGGAACGAAATTCCGTCTCTTGTTACACTGATAGAACATATGCGCTATAATTCGTTTATGCAATCTAAACGAACGCGACACAGCGCATACAATATCAACTATCATCTTGTCTGGATTCCAAAGTTTCGCCGTCCCGTTTTGGTGGGCGAGATTCCTGCCAGACTTGAAACGTTGATTCGAGCAAAGACCGCCGAACTTGGCGGAGAAGTAATCGAGCTTGTTGTCCAGCCTGACCACGTTCATTTGTTTTGCTCTTTTCCGCCGACGCTGGCCCCACGCCAGATCGTTCATCGGCTCAAGGACTATACGGCTCACGAATTGCGCCGTGAGTTTCCGCACCTGAATAGCCGATTGCCGTCCCTGTGGACGCGCTCTTACTATGTCGGAACTGCGGGAAATGTCTCGGCGGAAACGATTAAAAGATACATTGACGAGCAGAAAGGCAAGTAGATGATCCGCACTTACAAGTTCCGATTGCGACCGACCAAGAAACAGGGCTATCTTCTGGATCGCCTGTTCGGTCAGATGCAGACCGTCTACAACGACGCGCTTAACGAGCGCCGTGAGTCTTGGAAGCGGTCGCGCCGGTCGGTGACTTATGTCCAGCAATGGAACAGGATGCGCGACGAACGTCATGCCTTGCCCGATGAAATGGGGATGCTCAATGCGTCCTCTATTCAACAAATGCTTCGGCGTGTCGATAAGGCATACCAGTCGCTTTACAAAGGACGTTCCGGCCAGCCGCGCTTCAAGAACTCCAAACGATTTCGCTCGGTAGAGTATCGCTACGGTGACGGGTGCAAACTCAAAGCCGACCGGTTTTACATCCAGAACGTAGGACAGATAAAAGTCATCCTTCATCGGGAATTGCCGCAGGGCGCAGCCGTCAAGCATGTTGTGATCAAACGGTCGCTCGGCAAATGGTATGTTTGCCTGATGCTGGAATTGCCGGACGTTGCGCCGGTTCGATCCGAAAGACCGGATGTGGGGATTGACGTTGGTCTGTACCACCTGCTGGCGCTCTCGGACGGGACTATCATCGACAATCCGCGCTGGCTGAGGAGTAGCCTTGCCGAATTGCGAGTTGCTCAACGTCGCCTGTCCCGTCGCAAGAAAGGCGGTTCTAATTGGCGTAAGGCGGCTCGTCAAGTCGCCGTTCTGCATGAGAAAGTCGCCAATTCCCGGCGCGGGTTCTGGCATCAAACTACCCGCCAGATCGTCAACAATTACGGCAATATTGCGATTGAGGATTTGCGCCTTGCCTTTATAACCCACGGCAATCTTTCCCTTTCCGCGCATGACGCGGCTTTGGGCATGTTCCGGCAGATGATCGAGTACAAGGCTGAAAGTGCCGGTACTCAAGTCGTCGCCGTCAAGCCTGCCCGTACAAGCCAGACTTGTAGCGGCTGCGGTTCGATTGTCGTAAAAGGTCTTTCCGTTCGTTCTCATTATTGTCCTGATTGCGGTTTGATCCTTGATCGGGATGTCACTGCCGCTTGTAATATCCTTGCGCTCGGACGGAGCGCGTGGGCGTTAACGTGTCCCGTTGGGGAGAGCGTTGCCCAGGAAGCTCCCCCGCTTTAGCGGGGAGAGTGCGTCACCGGTGGTTTTTGCAGGCGAGGTTATTGTTATAGCGACTGCTGGCCGCTCTCTGCATCGAGCAGCATTTGCAGTCCTTCGACGAGCCGGTGCCGGTTCAGATACCGGACCAGCCGGTAACCGAATACCTCGGCCGGACCTTCGACGTCGATCTGCGTGTCGTCTGCGCCCAGTTTCATGAGGAGCATCAGCCGGCTGTCGGCCGTGCTGAGATCGAGGGTCCGGGTCAGTTGCCGGACCAGTGCTCGAGTCGCTGAAGGAGAGAGCGTTAGCGCCTGAAGGGCCCGATCGTCTTGTTCTTCATGGGCCTTCGGTTGATCGCGGCCATCCATCCCCTGCCAGACGACCGGGTTCAGGTGGGGTCGCAACCGCCTGACCCGGGCGACGGCTTCGTCCCGTTTGCCGTGATGGATGATGGCGTCGACGGCCCGGGTCGCCAGGGTTTCTTTGGAGATACCCTCATGGGCCACGCTGTCCTGGATCCCGAGTTCCCACAGAAGATTGACGATCTCGTCGAACGAGCAGGTCCCGGCTAGGATGTCCCGCAACCGGACGTGAGGGAGGGTCGGCGGCATGGCCATGGCAGGCAGAGGTGGCCCGGGTGTGTCGCGGTTGATTACAGAGGGTCCGGCTGAATGTCGCCGGGGGCTTCTTCGAGGCGACCGTCATCCGTCCACCTCCGAGCCAGCCAGCCATGCTGAAGCTGCCGGTCGTCAAAGATTGCGCGGTCTTCCGGGGTCAGATCGTTGACGATGGTCTTCATAGGCGCGGCGATGTACTTGCGCTGGTACCCCCCTGCCCTGCTTCCAACGGTGCCGGCCGGAACGATGATGATGCCGAGGTTGTAGGCGCCGCGCAGGATGGATTCGAGGTGGACCAGGTCGTTGTAGTGGTCCATGGTTTCACCGGCTGCGGCGACCTTGATATCGAACGCCCCCACCACCCTTCTGCCGGCCGAGATGACGACTTCCACGCTCCCGTTGCCGCTGACTAAATCGATACGGCCGCCCGGTTGCTCGGCGGCCATGAGGTCTCGCAGCTGCTCGGCGATAGACTGGTCACTTTCTTGGAAAGCCATTGCGTTCTCCTGGTGGATGACAGTAATCTGAACGTTGGGGTTGTCATCGACCTGGATGAATACTAGCTGGTGGGCGGGGCTTGGCTGTGATGGGTGGCACTGTGATGGGTGGCATATGTCGTTTCTGGGTTTTCTCTCAACGAGCAGGATAAACTGCATCCTTCCCAACTTCAATAGCAACACTTCAATTTATACTATACGAAACAGTCTGTGTGCCAGTTCCCTTTGCCGGTCGCTGACTCATATCAAGCCCTCTTCATCTAAGATATCCCGCAAGATTTTCAGGATCTCCGTTTCATGTTCCTGACTTAACGGCGGCCGCGGGATAACAAATTCTTCGCCAATCCTGGTCTCAAACCGGCACATCGCTCCACTCTCTCCGGGAACTTGTTCGACCAGGCGCATATTGCCGGTCTCCACCATCATCAGGCACAGACAATACAGGAAGGATTCCCTGACCGGTTGAGGCTGGGCATCCAATAAAACAGCAAACCCTTGAAGTTCTGGAGGCAAGTCGACCATCGTTTCCTATTATCTTCACCATCATCATTTGGACAATCGTGCTCACTACCTGACAAGAAGTGGCAAATAACATGACCACCGGCGATTTGACGGCTCTCCTAGGGAGAGTTCCTTCAGGAGGTAGCCCTCATGCGGCTTGCAACAAGAGTAGTGTTGGTTCTGGGCATCTTTTTCTTCAGTGTGCTTGGTTATCTGTGGCAGGATACTGGTATTGCCGGCGCGGAGCAGGCTATCATCGACACCTCGTCTGTAGCTGATCCAATCTATCTGCCTTTCATTTCGGGAGAAGCGGCCGGTCCATCCGCTACCCCCACCCTGCCGGCGGCCAGCGCCACGCCGGGAGCGACAACGGTGCCTGCGGTCACCCCCTCGGCCACCGCGACATCGCTGCCGTCTGCCACAGCCGAAAATACCCCTACGCCCACGTCGACCTCAACGTCGCTGCCGACGGCCACCGCCACCCGCACCCCCACTCCAACCAATACGCCGAAGCCGACGAACACACCAACGAACACACCAAAGCCGACAGCAACTTCCGCGCCAGGTAACACCGGCGATGTGCGCATTACCAAGATCTTCTTTGACGGGGCGGTCTTTCAAACTGAATCGGATGAATTTGTAGAGATTAAAAATTTTGATACCAAGCCGATCCGACTTCAGAACTGGAAGTTGCATGACGAGGGCGTAAAGCACACCTATACCTTCCCCAACTACACCATCCAGCCGGGTCAAAGCTGCCGGGTCTATACCAACGAGAATCATCCGGACTGGTGCGGCTTTAATTGGGGCAACAATCGAGCCATCTGGAACAACGACGGCGATGTCGCGACTCTCAAGGACAGTAGCGGGAAGACCATTAGTACCTGCAGTTATAGCGGCAGCGGCACTACCAAGGTGTGTCCCTAAATGTCGGCCACTGGTATAAGGCCAGATCGGCCGGTCGCTTGGTCATGTATTTTGTTAAGTCAACAATGAACTCCCCCACCCTGTTTCAGGAGGTACGAAAAGCAGCGACGCGTTTTTGCGGTTAATCGATTTCATGCGTATTTACCTGTTGGTAGATAACTATCCGATTCAGCGATATTTCTGGACCCCTGGCTAGATGAAAGTGGTTCTTTCGTAGATAGATATTGTTGGCTAACTTATGTAGGTTAAGCTGGACACCTGGCCAGATGAAACAGGTTCTTCATCACCAATAGTGCAAATACGGGATTAACACACGCCTGCGCTAGAATCGCGCGATGAACATTTCAACATTCATCCCGTCGCTGCTCCTCCCAGGACTCAGAATTACAGACATGGAAAGTCTGCCTGAGAAGCTTGTTATTTCCGCACAAGCCACTCGGAAATCGGCTAATTGCCCGAACTGCG
>JAWOHK010000050.1:0-4309 GCA_046485205.1 Chloroflexota bacterium
CGATTTATCCGCCCGGCTGGGGGAATGCGCGCCGGGCGGATAAATCGGCAGCGGCGGCCAGCCCAATCGCCACTGTGTCCCCATGCCGGACGGTATAGCCGGAGACCTGTTCGACGGCGTGGGCGAAGGTGTGGCCCAGGTTCAGCACCGCCCGCCACCCCTGTTCATAGGGGTCTTCCTCCACCACATCACGCTTGACGTGAATCGCCTGAGTCACCAGGGATTGGAGCGCGGAGCGGAGCAGGCGGTCGCCGGCAATCTGCGACGGATCGATCCGCCAGTCTTCGATCATCAGTCGCCGCCACAGCACAGGATCGGCGATCAGGCCGTGTTTGGCGACTTCGGCCAATCCAGACGTGAATTCAGCCGCCGGCAGTGTGGCCAGGGTGCTGATGTCGGCCAGCACAGCCCGGGGCTGCTTGAAAGCACCCACGAGATTCTTGCCTTGCGGCAAGTCTACGCCCGTCTTCCCACCGATGGAGGCATCGACCATAGCCAGCAAGCTTGTCGGGCAGAGAACCAGATCCACGCCCCGCATGAAAGTCGCCGCCGCAAACCCGGCCACATCGCCGACAACGCCGCCGCCCAGGGCCAGAATGATTCCCGACCGGTCGATGCCCGCTGCCAGTAGGGCATCATAAATCATCCGGACGGTGTCGAGATGCTTGTGCTGCTCGCCGGCGAGGATAGTGATGACGGGATAGGTATCCTCGACCTGGAGCGACATCACTCGATCCGGGCCTCTCTTTGTGATCCTGGCCGCGTGCAGTGGACCCACCTGATCGTCGGTGACCACGGCCATCGGACCGGACACTCCGGCAAGGCGGATCGCCTCCGGCAACAAGTCTTCACCGATCACGATCTCATAACTACCACCCGGATGGTTGACAATCAGCCGCTCGCGATTGCCATCACGAACAATCGCCTCGATTTGGTCAACTACGGATTCCATTGTCTTGCCATCTGTGTCGATCGGCCGGAACCGGGCATAAAAAGGCCGGCGCTGTTCCAGCAACGCGCGGATTTGGGCCTCGGGATTTGATCCAGCCAGCAAGGGCCGCTTGCTTTCGTCGGCGGCAACCCGCCGGCAGATCTCGGACGGTGCGGCGGTCAGGCAAAACAACGGCCCGGTGCGGCCCAGCGCCGCCGCATTATCCGGGTCCAGCATCAACCGGCCGCCGGTTGCGATTACCATGCCTTGTTGCCCGCCCAACTCAGTCGCGACCTGTTGCTCCCACTGACGAAAGCGTTCCTCACCATCCTCGCGAAAGATGTCGGCGATGGCCCGGCCGTCTCGTCCTTCGATGATTTCGTCGGTATCGACGAATTCCAAACCCAGCCGCCCGGCCAGAAGGCGTCCGACCGTCGTTTTGCCCGTGCCCATGAAACCGGTTAGGATGATATTGTCGCCCATACGCCTGATTATCCATCAATCGGCCGCGAGCGGGAACCAAAAACGGAACTCCGGCGTCTTTAGAGCAGGTGAAAACCAAATATTTTTATTCTTGAAGGAGAATGTTGAGATGATTCATAAGAAGAGTGTGATCGGATTACTGATCATCATGGTCCTGGGTATCGCGCTCGTCGCCTGCAGCGGGACTTTGCCGGCCCAAACCGCCGCGCCGGCCCAGCAAACGGGTACGGTTAATCCGGCCGTCGGTGGTATCACCGTCGTCGGTCAAGGCAACGCCTTTGGCGAACCGGATCAGGCCTCGGTCATCGTCGGTGTCGACACCTTCGCGCCGTCGGTTGGTGAAGCCACCACGCAGAACCAGGCCACGCTGGATCGGATTATGGCCACGCTGGAGGCGCAGGGTATCGCTCCGGAAGATATCCAGACGACTAACTATTCGCTCTATGCCGAGCAAATCTACGGCGAGCAAGGTCCGGAAGGAATCGCCGGGTATCGGGTCAGCAACCAGGTCAATGTCCGCATCCGTGACATCAGCAAGGTTGGCGATGTACTGGGAGCGGTGACTGAAGCCGGGGCAAACGCCATCTACGGCGTCAGCTTCTCCGTGGCCGACCCGGCTGCGCTGGAAGCCGAAGCCCGCGCGCTGGCGATGGCCGACGCTGAGAAGCGCGCCGATTCGCTGGCCGGGTTAGCCAACGTTAACCTGGGCGAGATTCGCCTCATCAGCGAAGTAGTGGGCCAGCCGGTAATGCCGTTGGGCATGGGCGGCGGGTTCGCCATGGAACAGGCGGATATCTCCGCACCCGGCATCTCCCCTGGGCAGCTCAGCTACCAGGTGCAGGTGCAGGTAACGTACGAGATTCAGTAAACTGAATTCAACCGGACAGTGGGTTAGTAGCTCGATTGACCAGTTGATTATGAGGCCGGTCCGGTTAGCGGACCGGCCTTTTTTAGTTCGATTGGCCAGTTTTCCTTTGAGATAGGTCGGGTAATTCCCCATTTCGCGGGCCGTAGGAATGATCTATATTGAAGTAGACAGGGAGACAAAGAAAAAGAATGACACTTACTTCCTCCAGCAGTTCATTATCGTCTGCATCGAAATAGGGGGAGGTTAGTGTATGGAAGGAGCAAACGAATGAAAGAAGTACTAATTATTGGGTCCGGCCTAGCCGGATTGAGTGCAGGAATTGAGTTAACAGCCAAGGACCAAAATGTGACCTTGCTGGAACGGCATAAAATCGTAGGCGGCCGGACATCTGATTGGGTCGCCGATGGCATGCACGTCGAGTCGGGGCTACACCGCTGGTTGGGTTTTTACAAAGCCGTTCCCCAGCTGTTCAAAAAAGCAGGTTTGGACCATGAGGATGCTGTCATCTGGGAAGATGAATTGCAAATCCGGCTACCGGATGGCGGGCCACAGGCTGTCCTGGGGCTCGCGCCGGTCTACAATCCAATCGAAACCATCACCGGGTTTCTGGGCAACAACGATTTGCTCTCGCCCAGCGAAAAGGCCATGATCACTTATTTTTTCACAGCCGGCCTGGTCGATTACAACTTCAGCCGGGCAGCGCTTGATGAAATCTCTGTTCGGGACTACGCCTACAAGCGCGGCGTATCCGACGAAGCCATCACCAATTTGCTGAACCCTCTGACAGAAGGTATCTTCTTTCTGCCTCCGGAGCGTTACTCGACCATGGTTTTAATAGGCTTGCTGGTGCCAGCAGTCAAGCGGCCGCACACCATTCGCGTCGGGTCGTTCTCCGGCGGTATGACCAATGTCATGTGTGGGCCCATCTCCGAGTCATTGATTGCCAAGGGTGGGAAGGTACGGACGGAAGCAGAAGTCGAACGGCTGGCGGTGGAGGACGGGCGCGTCATTGGCGTCTACGTCAATGGCGAGAAGATCGGCGCGGATCACGTTGTGCTGGCCACCTCACTTGCTCCGGCACAACGCCTTGTTCGCGAAGCATTGGGTGACCATCCCTGGTTCAGGAAAATGTTGCGTCTGCCGTCCATGCCCGCCGTTACTCTCCAGATCGAGCTGGACCAACCGGCGTTACCGAAGGATCACGTTGTCTTCAGCCCCAACACGCTCCTGGTGTCCTATGCCGAACAAAGCCGGACCACTTTTCGCGGTGTTCCCGGCCGCCTTTCCATTAACGTCGCCAAAGCGGAGAAGTATATCGATAAAGCCCCGGAGACCATCCTTTCTGATGTCATTCAAGACATGAATCGATTGGGTATCGATATTGAAAACAGTATTCGGCAATATCGTGTTGTCACCCATCCGGAAGATTTTTATATGTTGGAGCCAGGCTACGAAAAACTGCGGCCACCGCAGGCTACTCCTGTTCCCGGCCTGACCCTGGCGGGTGACTATACCAAACAATCCATGTTTTGTAGCATGGAAGGGGCAGTAATTTCCGGGCAGAGCGCTGCTAAAGCGGTTCTAAAGGAGCTTGCCTGACTCAGGACTCAGGCCGTCACTTAACGGGCAACGTCAGTCTCCGTTTAATCTTCTACGGTCAGCCCGGCTACCAGTAGGTGAAGCGACGTCATCAAATCCGCCCGGCCGGTTTTGGCATCTACGTCGACTTCCAGCAAGCGCCGGTAGATTTGCTCTAGCTGTTCCATCGAATAGTTGCGTGCCTGACGAGCCAGTTTTTCAGCGACGAATGGCCGCAGCTTCAACTGGCTGGCGATCCCTACCGGCTGCTCACCCGCCTCCAACAGATATTTTGTCTGTAGCAGAAGCCGGAATTGGCGGGTGAACATGGAGAAAAGATAGAACGGATCAACTCCTTCGTTGATCTTGTCCTGAAATAACCGCGCTGTTGGCGCCCCCTGGCGACCACCTAATGCATCGACGAGCTCAAAGATGTTGGCCTCGGCCAC
>JAWOHK010000267.1:0-33214 GCA_046485205.1 Chloroflexota bacterium
TGTTCGGAATCTCAGCCGGCCGGGTTTCCTTAACCACCGTCATGCCGGAATCAGCGATTTGCGCAAAAATTTCCTCGAATTTCTCCCGGAATCCGGCATCCAGGCCGGCCAACGGATGGTCCAGGAGCAGGAGCCGGGGATTTTTCAGCAAGGCCCCGGCCATGCGCACCCGCTTGCCCTCGCCGCTGGAAAGCTTGATAAGATGTTTTTCCCACAGAACCTCCAGCTCAAAAACAGCAGCCACCCGGGAAAGGCTCCAGTATCCGGCTTCGGATTGGGCCGCATCCATCAGATACCCTGCCACAGTGGGCGCATTGTCTGCAAATCCCGCGTTAAACCGCTGCTGATAATACAATTCCCCGGCCCCGGGCTGCGGCCGGAAATCATGACGCAGGTCCACATGGGCCATAAATCTGCGGGGGGAGAACAGGGGGTCGTTAACAGGATGGGCTTTTACGTAACGCTCGCAAAAATCATAGGAAATTTTGCCGGACGTGACGACATATCGTCCATAAATTGCATTAAGCAGGGCGCTTTTACCGGACCCGCTCTCCCCTACCACCGCCCAGTGCTCGTTTTCCCGAATTTCAAGGCTCAAATCCGAAAACAGGGTCTGGTTCCGGTGGATGATGGTGGCACTTTCGATTTTCAATTGAATTTAGACAAAGAAGGAAAGCGTGCTCCGCAATTTTTGTGTAGAATAGATGCGAGCCCTTTATATTGCCCCATGTTTGCCGTCAAGATTATGGATGGTCAAGACGTTCTGAAAACTGCAGAAAAGTTGGGAATCAGGGACCAGCAGTTCAACCTGCCGGTCGTCCTCGATGAATTAGCCGTCGTCGCCAATGAGAATTTGCCCGTGGTCGATACGCTGCAAAAGATAATGGGCCCCATCTGCAGCGTCTATGGCTGGTTACAGGGCCGGATCGTCATGCGGAGCGGCATCGTAGTCGAGGAGCAGGAGGTCATTGTCTGGGACAACCCGGATGCCCCTCCACTCATTCAGAATGATTTCAATTGGAACCACCGGCCGATCCATCACCTGGTAGCCGAGGGTCGATCCGTGATGGTTGACGATATCCAGACCGATTCTGCTTTCGGTCTCAACTTCACTGATCTCCCGCCCAAGGTCCGCGGCTATCTGGCTTACCCCATTAAGCCGGAAGGCGTTTTCATCGGCGTCGTCGAGTTTTTTTCTGATGCGCCCTTGCACCGCTCGATGGAAAGCCAGGGACTCGTGTCCTACGGGGTGGCTCTGATGACGCTGGTCATCGAGCGCAGTCGAGCCAGGCTGCAGTTGCGGATGAGTGAAAATCGCTTTCGGGCCATTTTCGACCAGTCTTACCACTTCATCAGCCTGCTGGAGCCGGACGGCACGTTCATCGAGGTCAACGATACGGCCCTGGAATTTTGCGAAATGACCGCCGGAGAGTTGGTCGGCAATAAATATTGGGAGCGGGCCTGGTGGCAAGACAGGGAAGATGAGCGCCGCCGCCTACAAGCGCTGATCAATCGGGCCGCGGCCGGCGAACTGGTGCGCTTTGAGGCCGAGCTGGATGGTAAAAACGGCGAAATCCTCTACACCGATTTCACCCTCAAGCCCGTATTCAACCGCCAGGGACAGGTGGTCCAGCTTATTTCCGAAGGCCGCGATATCACCGCCCTTAGCCATTCCCTCCATCATCTCAAATTAACTGAGGGCCGCCTGGAGGAAGCTCAACGCATCGCCAAAATTGGCCATTGGGACTTCGATCTGGTCAGCGAAAAGGCCACGTGGTCGAAAACTCTCCTGGATATATTCGGACTCGATCCCGCCCAGGAGTTCAACATTGAGGTTTTGCTCAACCATGTTCACCCCGAAGACATCCCGGACTTGCTCCAGGCGATGGATCGGTCGGCGACTGCCGGGCAGTCTTACGAGCACATTTTTCGCATCATCCGGCCGGACGGCGTGACACGCACGATCTTCGCTGCCGGTGGGATGGCGGAGAACCAAGCCGGCAAGCGGGTGCGGATGAGCGGCATTATCCAGGACATTACCGGCCGGCGGCGACTGGAAGAATCACTGGCCCACACCGTGGAACGCCTGTCAAGGCTGAACATCATGGTCCAGACGGTGGCCTCCTCGGTCGACTCGATGACAATCTACCGCGATGTACTCTCCGCCGGTCACGCTTTGCTCCAGGCCGATGCGCTGGTCCTCTTATTGCATGAGGATGGCGACCTGGTGATCACGGCCGCTGAACAAAAGGAAGATCTAAATTTGCTGGGCCTGCGCTTGCCGGATGATGCCGGGGTGGCCGGTGAGGCCTTCACAACCGGCGAGACGGTGTGGTTGAGAGGCGAGGAATGCCGTCGCCTGCGTTCGAGTCACCTGGCCTCGATTACGGGTTTCGAGCCGGAGTCCATCATTGCCGTGCCGGTGCGCTGGCGAGACGCGATCTTCGGGATCATCGAAGCGCTCGATGTCGACGAGGACGCTTTCACCGACGACGACGTCCGGCTGTTGCAGTCCATCGCCGTCTGGACGGCCATCGCCATCGGTAATGCCCGCCAGCATCAATCGTTGGCGCGGCGCTTGAAGGAGTCGGAGGCCATTGCCGCCGTGAGCCGGTCGCTGAGCGAGACGTTGGAGTCCGAGGATGTCCTGGATCTGATCGTCCAGACTGCCCACAACATTGTGCCGAAAGCTGAATGGGCGATCGTGCACCTGTTACAAGGCCGGCCGGAACGCCTGATACCCACGGCGGCCGCCGGCGTTGACCATGATCTGACCGATTACATCATCGACCCGGACCAGGCCGCGGCCGGACTGGCCCTTCGGAAGGGCGAGCCGGTCAACATCCGCGACACGCATCTCGACCCGATCCTCACGCCTTACGCCTACAAGAGCGGGCTGCGTTCCCTGTTGGTCGCGCCGGTGCAGACGCGCAACCATCGACTGGGCACTATCAGCGTCTTTTGCCGCGAGCGGGATGTGTTTACCCACGAGGACGAGCGTTTGCTGACCATCCTGGCCGCTCAGGCCGGGCTGGCCATCGAGAATGCCCAATTGTTCGACTCCCAACGGCGAGCGCGGATGGTGGCCGAGGTGCAACGCGAGCGGTTGAAAATACTCACCGAGCGCCTGGTGACGGCTCAGGAAGAAGAACGCCTGCGCATCTCGCGCGAATTGCACGACGAGGCCGGGCAGGCCCTGACTTCGCTGAAGATCAGCCTCGATTTGCTGCAAAATACCCTCACGCCGGAGCAGACGGAACTCCGGGCCAATTTGTCCGACCTGGCGGCGCTGACGGGCGATACGATGAACAGCCTCCGCATCCTGGCCCACGATTTGCGGCCGCCGGGCCTGGATACCTTCGGGCTCAATGTCGCCCTGCAAGGATTGTGCCGTGATTTTTCCGCTCGCACCGGCCTGTCGCATAATTACGAGGGCATCGAAATGCCCGACCTGCCGAACGCCGTGGCCCTGTCGCTTTACCGGTTCGTCCAGGAAGCGCTGACCAATATCATCAAGCATGCCGAGGCCCGCAACGTGACCGTCAGCCTGACGCGCGAGAAGAACGCCCTGGTCTTGTCGGTGAGCGATGACGGCCGGGGTTTCAGGCTGATGCCGGATATTCGGGGCGGGGGGATCGGCCTGATGAGCATGGAAGAACGCACCGAATTGCTGGGCGGGGTGTTGGATATCGACACCGAGCCGGGCCGGGGCACGCGCCTGACGGCCAAGGTGCCCCTCGATTTAGACCCACACAATCTTGATATGATTGAGGAAGCCTGATGATTCGCGTAGTTGTGGCTGACGATCATCATCTCGTGCGCCAGGGCCTGCGCGCTTTGCTGGAAAATAGCGGCGAAGTGCAGGTCCTGGGTGAGGCCAGCACCGGCTATGAGGCCGTCGAGCTGGTGGAGAAGTTTCAGCCGGATGTCATCGTCATGGATCTATCCATGCCCATGCTCGACGGCGTGAAGGCGTCCGCGCGTATTCTCGACCTGCCCACGCCGACCCAGATAGTCATCGTCTCCATGCACGCCGACAGCGCCGTCATCCACAACCTGGTGCGGCGCGGCGTCAAGGGTTACCTGTTGAAAGATGCCCTGGCCGATGAACTGCTGCTGGCCATCCGCTCGGCCGGGGCCGGCAGGCTCTATCTTAGCCCGACGATTTCCGAGTCGGTGATGATGATGCTGATGTCGCCTTCCGGCGACAAGGCCAACGATGACGACCCGCTGACGAAGCGCGAGCATGAGGTCTTGCAGCTGGTGGCCGAAGGCCACACCAACAACTCCATTGCCGCCATTCTCACCATCAGCCCCAAGACGGTGGAGAAACACCGGGCCAATATCATGATCAAGTTGGGCGCCGACGATCTGCCGGCGCTCATCCGCATCGCCATCAATCGCGGCTATATCTTCAACGATGGCTGATACACGAGGGCAACCTTCCCGCCCGGCGATCGTTCCGCCGCCGGCTTTCCAATTGCCAAAGGTAGGGAAAACCCCTATACTTTTCGCGGCGCTGATGGGCGATAATCAAGGTACAAGATAAAAGGTACTGTTGAGCGCGATGCGCAGTCTTCAATGAGCTAACCCCCCGCCAATAGTAACTGCAATGTATTTTATGGATCGGATCCGTGTTTTGATTGCTGACGATCACCCTTTGGTGCGGGAGAGCGTCTTGGCAATACTTAAGCACCAGAGCGATATTGAGATTGTCGGTACCGCTCTGAACGGCCAGCACGCCATCGAGATGAGTACATCTTATAAACCGGACGTGGTGGTCATGGATATCTCCATGCCCATCCTCGACGGCATCCGCGCGTCGGCCATCATCCGCGAGAAAGCCCCCGACACCCACATCGTCATCATGTCGATGCACGTCAACGCCACGCTGGTGCAGCAGGCCCTGCAGGCCGGCGCGAAAGCCTATATATTAAAGGGGCGAGCCGCGGTCGACCTGCCTCAGGCCATTCGGGCCACCCACCAGGGCGAATTGTACCTGAGCCCGGATATTCCCCCCGATTTTCTGTCCCCTGAATAAATCGCTTTCTGCCCGTCGGCGGGCGAAATACGGCGATTTCCTCTCACTTAGTAGGATTTTCCCCCATATACCCAGCATGGCTTATTAGGCAGAATAGATGTAGGTGAAATTAACCGCGCGCTCCAATGACCCCAGGGACAAAGTTGGGGAGCGCATTTGAAACACAATTGGCATTATATCTTTGCACAACACCCATTGAAAGTAACCAATATAAAAGGCGTCAGCACCTTTGTGCCCCGCGCCAGTAGCAATCGCGAAAAGGAGTAGTAGACATGATTCGCCTGATGATTGCCGACGATTCCGGATTAATCCGAGATGCGATGCGCGCCGTCTTGGGCCGGGAGGACGATATCTTTGTGGCCGGCTGCGCCCGCACGGTAGAGGAAGCCCATTTTCTGAAAACCCACGCCAACGTGGTGCTGGTGGGGCCGCAGCTGGAAGGCGGCAGCACGCTGGATTTTGTTCGCGAACTGCACCAGGACGCGCCGCAGAAGAAGATCGTGATGATCGGGCTAGACAATTGCCCGGAAGCTATCACTCACTTTATCGAGGCCGGGGCGGCCGGCTATGTATTGCGCGAGGAGTCGGTGGAGCGGCTGGTGGAGAAGATACGCGCAGCCGAGGAAGGCCGGGCGCTGGTGTCGCCGGACGTGACGCTGTACCTGATGCGGCGGCTGGCCGAGCTAGCCCGCCAACCGGAGGTCGGCTGGGCGATCGACAACCATGCCGGAATGGGCGAGCTGACGGCCCGCGAGCGCGAGGTGTTGAGCCTGATCGGCGCGGGGTATTCCAACCGCGAGATCGCCGATCATCTGGTGATCGGCTGGGGGACGGTGAAAAACCACGTCCACAGCATCCTGAAGAAGCTGGAGACGAGCAGCCGCCACGAGGCCGCGGCCATCTACCGGGCCTACAAGCGACTGGACAGCCCGCTGCCGCAGATGGCTTGAAGGACAGAACCGCGGCCCGGGACCCCTCTCATGGCGCGCCCGCCGGCGCCCGGGCCAGAATGACACTTACACGGGGATCTGGGCGACTGGTGGGGGCGCACCACCGGCTCGCCCAACCCCACCTCCCTTAAACCGCTGCGGCGGTTTTTTTTATGGGCGAGGTTGCCGCCGGGCTTGCGTTTCTCCATGGCATTACACGTGTCAATATTGATATAGCACGTTCGAAAGCCGGGCGAGCGCGAGGCTGTGTTGAGGGTGGAGTCCCACGATAATGCCGGTTGGGAAGTGGTCGGAGATATTTCGGTGCTGACCCACATTCGTGCCGGTCGTAGAGTCGTCGAGGCATTACTCGAAATGGGCGACTGGCGAACGGTTGAGGAAATTGCCGACCATCTGAAAATATCCAAACAGTCTGTACACGGGCAGCTGCAACGAGCCGAAAAGGACCGGCTGGTCAAGAGGAAAGTATTGCCGACCGACAAACCCGGTCGACCGACGATGATTTGGGCGTTGTATGACTCAACCGAAGTGCCGATCGTCGATGATCAACCATCCCTCCTCCCGACCCCCCACTCCGATTCCCTTATGAATATATAGATTATATTTATATATATATAAAAGGAGCCTTTTCCTGACCTTTGATCACGTAAATCAATTTCTGCACAACGATTTCGGAGAGCCGGTAACATGAACCCGATAGTGATTAATTCGACACCGACCTTTCAGCCTTGGTGGCGGGGCGGCGACATTGCCGGCCGATCAGGGCCCGCCGCTGCTGACTGGGAGATAGATCTGCCGCGCACGGACCTCGATTTCGGCCTGATAGGTATTAAGGATGGCGCCATGGGCGGCGATCAGCTTGACCACATAACGGCCGGGATTGGTGTATTCATGGACAGGATCCGGTTCATACACCCATGGACCGCCGTCGCCGAAGTCCCAGGTAAAGGTCATCGGCCCGGGACCCTGGCTGATGTTGTTGAAAACGGCCGTCTGGCCGATCCACAGCGGGCCGTTGTGGGTGAAGGCGGCGACCACCTCGCCAGGGGCGGGCGGCTGGGTATGAAAACGCCAGGAAAAGTCACCGGCGAGTGTGTCCGGTGGATCATCGGCGTCGATATCACCGATGTGAACGGCGTGAAGTGTAACCAGGCACGATTCATCGGGAACCAACGGCGCGACCGGGATGGCAGTGAAAATGCGCGGCCCTCCGGCCGTGTTCAGGTGCTTGGAACCACTTAAGGTGCAATCGAGGGCGATCCAGCCGTCATTGACCCATACATCCTCACTGAAGGTTAGGCGAATTTCGACTTGCAAGGGCACCCCGCTGGCGTCCGCCATCGGAAACATTTCCACAATGGTAGGCGCTTCATCAGCCAGACAGACGTTAGGCGCGCCAGGTGTTGGCGCCCCGGCCCGGTAGGCGGCGGTTTGGCGCAGACCACCGGCTCCGTCGGGGCAGCGCTGCAGAGAGTCGACATCGCCCATAAGACGGGCGTTTTCGTCTACCTGGAATTGGCCCGCGTCTAGTAAACCGAGTAGCCCTCCATCAGGACGGTCCGAGAGTCCGTAAACGACAGCGTCGATAAGGTTCTTTTTTGTCAGAGGCAGACCCGTAGGAAAATCGCTGCCCCGACCGGAATAGAGCGCTACAGCATCGGGGCCGTTTTGGAGGCTGGCGTTTGGAAAGGTGACGGCCGCGCCGGAAACTCCGGGGTTTGCAGCAAGAAAATAACCCTCGGCGTCGGTGGTGTAACCGGCCAGGTCCAGGCGGTGATAGACGATGTCACCCTTGCCGTTCCAAAAAACCAGTACCAGCTCGTCGAGAGGTGTGTGACCCCGACCCCCATCAAAAAGCTCAATAAACTCGGCGCGATCAGCCCCGGGTGTGTCGGAATCAATTTCGTTGATCATCACAAAATTAGCCACCGGGGTTATCTTGACCGAAAATTGCCAGGAAAAATCTTCAGCAAGCATATCCGGTGGGTCATCGGTATCCAGGTCATGGACCTTCGCCCCATGGATGATAGCCAGGCAAGTTTCGCCGGAGTGAAACGACTCGGGGGAAGTCAGGGAAAAGGATCGCGGCCCGCCGGCTATGGTAAGTTGATGCTGGCCGCTGGTAGAACAGTAGAGGCTGACCCATCCGGCATCTAAGGCCACGTCTTCACTGAATCGCACCGATAGCGGCGAGTCAGTTACCACCTCAACCGCCCCATCGTTCGGAGAAACCCATTCGACCCGAGGCCCGACGTCGATATGGCAAAAACTGGGCCGACCGGGGGTCGGGGTATTGGCCAGGAATGATGAAGTGTTGCGCTTACCTCCGGAACCGTTAGGGCAGCGCTGGAGGGAATGCGCCTCTGCTGCCCCACGCCCGTTCTCATCCACCTGTTGTTGCCCCGGATTTAGTAAAACCAGCAATTCGGGATCAGGCGGATCGGAGGTTCCATAGACAACGGCGTCGATCAGGCCTTTGACAGTTGGCGATGCTCCGATGCGGAAGACCGATGGTTCACCCTCGTACAGAGCAATTGCATCCGCACCATTTTGGAGAATACCGTCGGGCAATTCCTCCTGGCGATTGGTAATTTTACGATTGCCTATGACAAAGTAACCGTTGCGATCAGTTTTCGAGCCATGTAAGTCGATCAGATGATAAGCTTCATCCCCATTGCCGTTGAACAGAACCACAATGAGTCCGGTTAAATCAGTGTTGCCTCGTCCACCGTCGAACAATTCGATGAATTCGGCATCATCACTGGCGGCCGTGTCCGAGTCCAGTTCATTGATGACGATAAAATCCGCAACTTGGTCAATCGTCTGAAATCCCCAGGTGTAATCTTCGGCCATTTGATCGGGCGGGTCATCCGTATCCATATCGTTTACGGCTACCGCATGGATTCGAGCCGTACATTGTTCTTGCAGCGCAAATGATTTCTCAGGCTCAAGAACGTAGAGTTCCGGGCCACCGGTAGTGGAAATCTTGTGGTTGCCGGTGGCGCTGCAGGTTAAGGAAAACCAGCCGGTTGACAAGCGGACCGCTTCGCTGAATTGAACCGACAGCAAACTGTAACGCGAAATCCCTCCAACACCATCGGCCGGTGAAACTGATTTGACCGTTGGAGCCAGATCGGTAATGCAATTACTGGCCTCTCGCGGAGTCGGTGTGTTAGCCAGGAATGAAACTGTCCGTCGCTGCCCTCCAGAACCATTGGGACAGCGTTGGAGCGAATGCTCCTCCGCTGCACCCCGGCTTCCTTCATCGATCGCTTCTTCACCCGCTTGCAATAGCTTTAGCAGGCCTGCGGGCACGGTGGATGGATCGCCGTACACGACAGCGTCGATCAGTCCGTCTAACCTAACAGGGGAATCGTTCGGGAAATCGGAAATTAATCCGGCATACAACGCTACAGCATCTGGTCCGTTCTGAAGCTGGCCATTGGGGAATGTAATTTCAGGATTGACAGCCGGATTGCCTATTAATAGATATCCCCTTTGATCGGTTGTCCATCCTGACAGGTCAATTGTCCGGTATGAGGATTGGCTACCGCCGTTGAAAAAAACCAGAACCATGCCATTGAGGTTGGTGCTGCCGCGGCCGCCGTCATACAGTTCGATAAATTCGGCTGTGTCGCTTCCCGGCGTGTTGGCGTCGATTTCGTTGATAACGATGAAGTCAGCCACTGGTTCCATCGTCTGGAAATGCCAGGAGTAATCCGCATCCATCTGATCCGGCGGATCGTCGTCATCTTTATCGCGCACAAATTGGGACCGGATAGTAGCAAGACAGTCCTCATCAAAGGCGAATGGGCGTTTCGTGATTATGGTGAATTGCTCCGGCCCGCCTTCGCGCGTGAAACTATGAATCCCGCTCGCAGAGCAAGATATCGATAGCCAATCGCTATCTACATTCACCGGTTCACTGAATTTGATAACCAGGTTGGCGTGGATACTCACACCGGACTCGCCTGAATCCGGGCTGACGCTTGCGATTCGCGGCGCATAATCAGTCAAACAGTTATTCACGCTGCCTGCTGTCGGCGGGTTTTGCCAGTAACTGGTCGTGTTACGCGGGCCGCCTTGGCCGTTTGGGCAACGCTGGCTTGAATGCGCTTCCCGTTCGCCGCGGGCGTTTTCGTCCACGGCCTCCTGACCCGGATTCAACAGCACCAATAAATCACCGGCCGGCTGCCCGGCTAGTCCATATACCAGCGCGTCCACCGGCGCGGCCACGGTCACTGGAGCGCCGTCGGCCAACGACAGGCCATCACTGGCAAACAATGCCACCGCGTCCGGCCCGTTCTGCAACAGGCCATCGGCGAAAACAATATCGACCCCGGCCACGCCGCCATTGCCAATCAAAAAATAACCGTTCTCATCGGTGGCGTAGCCTTCCAGGCTAATGGTGTTGTAACTCAGCTGATCGCCGCCGTTGAAGAAAACGAGGGCCAGACCGTCCAACGACGTGTGACCGGCCCCTCCGTCGAATAACTCGACGAACTCGCCTGTATCGGTTCCCGGCGTGTCGGCGTCCACCTCATTGATCACCACGAAATCGGCCACCGCCCGGCGAGTGGTAAATTGCCAGGTATAAGCGGCGAGCATGATATCCGGCGGGTCGGCCTCGTCGGTGTCATGAACCCGCTCGGCGTGGATGAACACTACGCACACTTCTGAGGGTTGGAAGGGATCAAGCGGCGTAGCCACAAAGCTTGTCTCATCACCCGCCAGCGTGTGAGCGTGGCTGCCGCTGAGGGTGCATTCGATTTCGAGCGCGCCCTCATCCAGCTTTACCGGTTCGCTAAAGGTCACTTCGATCGCCGCATCATAAGCCACATGCGGCTGATCGGGCAGCGGGCTGACAGCCGACACGGCCGGCGCCTGGTCGACCGGACAGTGATTGGCTTCGCCGGGAGAAGGTGAAATCGGGCTAAAGTTCTGCGTGCGTCGTTGGCCGCCGCTGCCGTTTGGACAGCGGCCGATCGCATCCGTAGTCGCCTGGCCGCGACCGTTTTCGTCCACAACCGGTTCGTCTTCAAACAGAAGGGCCAGAAGATCCGCCCCGGCCGACTGGCCGGTTGAATAAACCACCGCGTCGATCAGGCCATCCAGCGTCGCCGCCGCGCCCTGCGGGAAAGCGGCCACCGACCCCGCGTACAGGGCCACGGCCGCCGGTCCACTTGGCAAGCCTCCCGCCGACAGGCCGGCCGAATCCAGCACATAGTAGCCGGCCGCATCCGTAACCTGACCGCCCAGATCGATGGCGGCCGCGACCGTGGCTTCGCTATCGTATACCACGATCACCAGCCCCCCTAACCCGGCATTGCCGCCACCACCGTCATACAGCTCTATAAAAGTCTGCGACACCTCGTCCACCGCAGCATCCAGCTCGTTGATGACGACCTGCCGCGCCGGGCCGTCGCCGGTTATAAACGTCCAGGTATAGTCGGCCGTCATGAGGTTGGGCGGGTCGTCGGTGTCCCGGTCGCTCACCGCCGCGGCCAAGACCGTTGCCACACAGGTATCCTGCGGCAGGAAGGGCGGATCGGGCAGTAATGTGAAGGCGGTGTCGCCGCCATCGATGGTCAGCGCGTGCCAGCCACTGCGCGTGCAAACCAGCTCAAACGGCGTGCCAGTGAAGCCGACTGGTTCGTTGAACACGACCTCCAGCACGGCATCGAGGCCCACGGCGGCGGTGTTGTGAGCCGGAGCGACATAGGCCACGGCCGGAGGCGTATCGGCGACCGGGGCGGCCAGTAGCGGATTGATTGGAAACGAAATAATTGGAGCCGCGCCGGCGAGTCCGATGACCAGCGAGGCCAGCGTTACAGCGAATAAACCGGCGATCAGGCGCGATAAAATTCGTACCGGTTCGAAAACCAAATCCTCGGCAAGGATTAAGCCCACCACCCACCTACGCAATCGTGCCACCATACACCTCCTGGCTAACGGTAGCCCTCCCTTCAGTCCCCACTGAGGGCGTCATTATATTATAACTTGTGAGAGTAAACAAGAAACGACCGCCGGCCCGGGTCGAGAGGCGCCGGTAGGCTCGCCCGTCGAGGGCAAAATCCCGCCCTCATCGCCGCGACTTGGTCGATCCTCCTTCATCCATTAAAATATCGAAAAGAAGAAACGGGGTTTTGTGCAACAACCCGGTTTCTCCAACCACGGAGGCTGCCATGCGCACTGTATTTTGGGACTACGACGGCCACGTCATGAAGATGATCGACCAGCGCCTGCTGCCCTGGGAGGTCGAGATTCCGACCTACGAGACCTACCAGGAAGTGGCCCAGGGCATCACCGACATGGTCGTGCGCGGCGCGCCGGCCATCGGGGCGGCGGCCGCTTTCGGCATGGCCCTGGCCGCCCGGCAAAGCCCGGCCGCCGACCGGCTGGCCCTGCTGCGCGACCTGGAAGAAGCCGGACGCACCCTGGAAGCGGCCCGGCCGACGGCCGTCAACCTGGCCTGGGCCGTCCGGCGACTGCTGCGCGTAGCCGCCAGCGAAGAACTGGAGACGATTGACGAGGTGCGCGACGCCCTGCTGGCCGAGGCCCAGCGCCTGGCCGACGAGGACGTGGCCCTCAACCGGCGCATGGGCTTCAACGGCGCCGAACTCGTCAGCGACGGCGACACCATCCTCCACCACTGCAACACCGGCGCGCTGGCCACCGTCGACTGGGGCACGGCCTTGGGCGTCATCTTCGCCGCCCACGAACAGAGCAAGCGCATCCACGTCCTGGTCGACGAGACCCGGCCGCGGCTGCAAGGGGCGCGGCTGACCGCCTGGGAGCTGCAGCAGCGCGGCATCCCCTTCGACCTCATCGCCGACAACGCCGCCGGCCACTTCATGCGCCGCGGCGAGGTCGACCTCGTCCTCGTCGGCTCCGACCGGACGGCGGCCAACGGCGACGTGGCCAACAAGATCGGCACCTACCAGCTGGGCGTGCTGGCCAAGGAGAACGGCGTGCCCTTCTACCCCGTCGTGCCCACCAGCACCGTCGATCTCGATCTGGCCACCGGCGACCTCATCCCCATCGAGGAGCGCGACATGGGCGAGGTGCTGCAAGTCATCGACCAGGCCATCGCTCCGGCGGGCATCACCGCCCGCAACCCGGCCTTCGACGTGACGCCCCACCGCTACGTGACCGGCATCGTCACCGAGGCGGGCATCGTCCACCCGCCGTTCGTCAAGAACCTGCGTGCGGCCGTGGAGCGGGCGCGGGCCATCCGCTGGGATGAGGAGATCGGCGATTAAGTCCGCAGGAGAATATAAAACGCAGGGATGCAAACAGCGTTCCGATTTATCCATTATGAGCAATCACGACATCCCGGTAGTCATTTTTTGCGGCGGCGAGGGCACGCGCATGCGCGGCGGCACGCTGACCAAGAAAGAGCTTGTCGAAATCGGCGGCCGGCCGATCATCTGGCATGTTATGCGCATCTACTCCGCCCACGGCTTCAGTAAGTTCATCCTGCCCCTGGGCTACGAGGCCGGGCAACTCCGGCGCTATTTCCTCGATTACGAGGCCATGACCCGCGATTTCACCGTCCGGCTGGGCAACCACAACGATAACATCAACTTTCGCGGCCCGGAGGAACACCCGGAGTGGGAGGTGTCGCTGGTCGATACCGGCCTGCTGACGGATAAGGCCAGCCGCATCGCCCGCGTGACCGATTACCTGACGGCCGATCGCTTCTGCGTGACTTACGGCGACGGCGTCGCTGACGTCGATCTCGGCGCGCTGATGGAATTCCACCGCGCCCACGGCAAGTTGGTGACCATCACTGCCATCCAACCCCGGCACTACCAGTACGGCACGGTGGAGGCCGGACCGGATGGGCAGGTGAGGGAATACATTCAATACCCCGAACTGCCTTACTGGATCAACGCCGGGTTCATGGTCTTCGAGCGGGCGGTGCTGGACCACATTTCGCCGGGCGACCACGCCGCGCTGGAGACGGGCTTGCTTCAAGACCTCATCGCCGGCGGCGAGCTGATGATGTACCGTCACCACGGCTTCTGGCAATCGATGGACACGCTGAAGGATGCCAACGACCTGGAAAAGGCCTGGACAAACGGCGCGCCGTGGAAAATCTGGACGTAGGGTTAGGGATCGAGGTGTTCAAA
The DNA here is from genome assembly GCA_046485205.1 of Chloroflexota bacterium. GTDB lineage: Bacteria > Chloroflexota > Anaerolineae > Promineifilales > Promineifilaceae > Promineifilum. The sequence goes on from JAWOHK010000267.1 coordinate 14,127, forward strand.
CCGATATCCGCCGAACGCAATCGACAACCTTCTGAATAACACCCGATCCGTAGATGGAGGTGTGAGCATGGACATTAGAAATCAGAGGAGCGCAACGGCCGGTTCCGTTGACGCTGAATTCGACGTGATCGTCCTGGGTGTTGGCACGTGCGGCGAAGACCTTTCGCTGCGCCTGCTCGATGCCGGGCTGGAGGTGTTGGGAATCGAAGCGGCCCTGGTGGGCGGTGAATGCGCCTACTGGGCTTGCCTGCCGTCCAAAATGATGATTCGCGCGGCCAACGCCTTGCAGGAGGCGCGCCGGGTAGCTGGAGTGGCCGGCCAGGCCGAGGTCACGCCGGACTGGCAAATGGTCGCGGCACGGGTCCGGGCCGAAGCAACCGGCGGTTGGGATGATTCCGCCGCTACCGATCGATTCCAGGCCCGGGGGGGCACGCTGATTCACGGCCGTGGTCAATTGACCGGCCCGCGCACCGTGAAGGTCGGCGACCGCCACTTCGCGGCCCGGCGCGGCGTGGTCATCGCCACCGGCTCCAAACCGTCGATTCCACCTATCCCCGGACTGGCCGAGGTTGAGTACTGGACCACCCATGACATCATCCAACTCGAGTCGCTGCCCCGCTCGCTCATCGTCCTGGGCGGCGGCGCGGTCGGCTGCGAGCTGGGTCAGGTCCTGGCCCGCTTCGGCGTTCCGGTGACGATTGTCGAAGCCGCCGATCGATTGATACCAGCCGAAGAACCGGAAGCCTCGGCCGTGCTGGCCGCGGCGTTCGCCGATGAGGGAATCGTCGTGCGCACCGGGTCGGCCGTCGAGAAGGTAGCCGCCCGCGACGGGGCGCTAGTGGTCTCGCTGGCCGACGGGGCTGCAGTAACCGCCGAGCGTTTGTTGGTGGCCACAGGGCGGCGGGTTGACTTGAGCGGTCTGGGATTGGAAACGGTGGGATTGAGCAGCACGGATCGGGCGATTCCGGCCGACGAACGGTTGCGCGCCGCCGACGGCCTGTGGGCCATGGGTGACGTCACCGGCAAGGCCATGTTCACCCACGTCGCCCTCTACCAATCGGCTATCATCGCCGCCGATTTCCTGGGCCGGGAACACCCCCCGGCCCGCTATGACGCCGTGCCGCGCGTGACCTTCACCGACCCGGAGGTGGGGGCGGTTGGTCTAACGGAAAAGGATGCACGCGAGGCCGGACAAGATGTCGTGGCGGTTGTCAAACAGTTGCCGGCAACCTTTCGCGGCTGGCTCCATGCCACCGACGGCGGCGTCATCAAGCTGGTGATCGACCGGACGAGCGGCGTTATCGTCGGCGCGACCACGGCCGGGCCGCATGGCGGCGAAATGCTCGGCCTGCTCAACCTCGCCGTCCACGCTCGCCTGCCGCTGGCCGAATTGAACAGCATGATCTACGCCTTCCCGACCTTTTATGGCGCCATCGGCGAAGCCATCGGGGCCTATGCCCGCGGCCTGACGACTGTGTTGGATCCCGCTTACGAGGGCCTCCGCCAAATCGATGCGATTGGCCCAGCAAACTGAACCGGCAATTTGACGTGACCGGCCTATTCCGTCACCACAATCGTTCCCGCCATCCCCTGCCCGCTATGGCCGCCGTGCAACCGGCATAGGTAGGCATACGTGCCCGGCGTATCGGAGGTGAACTCGAACACCCCGCCAGTCGCTTTTTGGGAGCACTCATGTCGCATATCCTCCACCTTGCCCACTGCTTTGGGTCTGCGGATAACGACCGGTTCAGGCGCTATCGCCTCAAAGAGTCAATACCGGGCTCCATGCCACCGCGTATAGCATTCTTTGATGGGATATATGCGGCCTTACGGGGAGGGTTAGTCCCGGCCCTGGCGCTGTTGTTCGGCCAGTTCCTCCGGCGTGTTGACATTGGCGAAGGACCGGCCGTCGGGGTCGAACTGTTCGATCTCGGCCCGCTCAACGAAACGAACGGTGACCCGGCCAAAGAAGCCGGTGATTTTCAGCTGCTGCCCTCGCAGCTTCTCCTCCATTGGGCCGAGGCAATCTTTGCTGTAGATGGCGTGGAGCGGTTCGGGGAACTTTTCCCAGCGCGGCACAACGATGTCAGCCGTCTCCTGCAACGAGGTCATGTACTCCAGCAAGGGCCGGTTCAGCCAGGGCATGTCGCAGGCTACGACCAGCGTGTGGGGGTGTGAAGCGTGGTAAACCGCGGTGTAGATACCGCCCAACGGCCCGCTGTCGGGGAAGACATCGCCAAACATCGGCCGGCCCAGGTGAGCGTAATCATCGGGCTTGTTGGTGATCAAGATGAGTTCGTCGCCCAGCCCGGCCACTCGCTCCAGAACGACTTCGATCATCGGTCGTCCCTGGAAGGGGACAAAAGCCTTGTCCGTACCCATGCGGCTGCTCTTGCCGCCGGCCTGTATGGCCACCGTCAGTCCGGTCATTGATGCTTGCCTCCAGAGCTGTCAGGTATCGAAACACCTGACAGGTCTACTGGATTATATCCGGTAGGACTGAGACGCCTATCGTTTGCCAGACATTCCCTCTGGCGAATTTCGCCCTTCGACGGTAGGATTTAATCCACAAATCCGAACAATTATTGAAGAAGCAAGAGTCCATGGAAACTTTCAGCGCGTTCCTTCCGATCCGTCGACGCCTGGCCCTGGCGGCCGGGGAATCGTTGCCTGATCGCGTTGTCGGAGCAGCTTTATTCGCGGATATCTCCGGCTTTACCCCTTTGACCAATACTCTGGCTCAGGAACTGGGCCATCGCCGCGGAGCCGAAGAAGTCATTCACCACCTCAACCGCGTTTATACCGCGCTCATTGACCGCGTCCATCACTTCGGCGGCGATGTCATCAACTTTAGCGGCGACGCCATTACCTGCTGGTTCGATGAACCCACGGCCGCAGCGCGGTCGGTGGCTTGCGGCCTGGCCTTGCAAGATCTCATGTCCGGGCTGCAAGCCATCACGACTCCCGCCGGAACGGTGATCCCCCTGGCGGTCAAAGTCGCCATCGCCGCCGGTCCAGCTCGCCGCTTTCTGGTCGGCGATCCTGATGCCTACGTCATCGAAGTCTTGGCCGGAGCCACGCTGGATCGCATGGCCGCGGCTGAGAAGCACGCCGAAAGGGGCGAAGTGGTCGTCTCGGCCGAGGTCCCGGCCGGCCTGCCGGATGTCGCGGTCGCCGCCTGGCGCGAAGATGGCCCGGCTCGATTTGCCCTGGTAGCCGGTATGGCCGGTGTGGCCGGTGTGGGGTCGGATACCCGCCCGGCAGAGGAGATATCCGGAATTGAATCGCCGGAGCTGGACATTGAAACGACACGACCATGGTTGTTGCCGCCGGTCTACGACCACCTGCTCCAGGCCACCGATGAATTCCTGGCCGAGTTACGTCCGGCTGTGTCTCTTTTTGCCCGCTTCAGCGGCATTGACTACGATGGCGATGATGCCGCCGGTGACAAACTCAACGACTTTATCAGCCAGGCCCAGGCTATCTTCAACCATTATGACGGCTACTTGCTGCAATTGACCATGGGCGATAAGGGGAGCTACCTCTATGCTTCTTTCGGCGCGCCTATTGCTCATGAGGATGACACCGCCCGCGCGGCAACGGCCGCATTAGCCTTACGCGAATTACCCCACTCCTTCCCGTATATCCAGCCCTTGCAAATCGGTATCAGTCGCGGCCAGACCCACAGCGGCGCTTACGGCAGCCCGCAGCGGCGCACCTATGGCGTGTTGGGCAGCGATGTCAATATCTCCGCCCGGCTCATGACCACCGCCCGGCCGGGGCAAATATTGGTTTCGCCGGCCGTCGCCGCAGGTCTCGGCGATGAATTCGAGTTGTCGGCGTTGCCACCGGTCAATCTGAAAGGCACCGAAGGCCCGTTCGCCATCTGGGAACTGCACCGGCGCCTGGCCACCTTCTCCCCGGTTGCCCGGCCGCGAACGGTCCGGGGCCAGGACTCATTGATGGTCGGCCGCGAGGCCGAACGCGCCATCCTGGCCGGTGCAGTGGGCGAACTGGCCGCGGGTCAATCGTCGAACCTGATCATCGAAGGCATCGCCGGCATCGGTAAATCATTGCTGGCGCGCGAATTGCTGTCCCTGGCTCAGGCCGAGGAAACGGCCGCCCCTTTCATCTTGCTCGGCGCCGGGGACGCCATCGAGCAGTCGACGGCCTACTATGCCTGGCGGCCGGTCTTCGAACGTCTATTTGACCCGGAGGGCAGCGGGGGGTTTGATGCCGGAAAGGTATTGGAGCGCCTGGATACCGAGTCGCAGTGGATGGCTCCGCTATTAAACCCCGTCTTGTCGTTTAATCTGCCCGAAAATGAACTGACGGAGCAAATGCGCGGCGAAGCCAGGCAGGACGCCACCCAGGAGTTAATGGTGCAACTGTTGCAGACGTTCGTCTCCGGGCAGCCGTTGTTGCTGGTGATCGACGAAGCCCACTGGCTTGATTCGCTTTCGTGGACGTTGTTGCGACGGGTGCAGCGCGAACTGCACCCCTTGCTGCTGGTGGTGGTTGCCCGGCCGATGGGCGGTGAGGAGCCGCTGATTTATGGGGAGTTGAGCGCCCATCCGTCCACGCGTCGCATGGTGCTGGATACGCTGCCCGACGCGGCGGTGGAAGAACTGGTGCGACGGCGGCTGGGTGTCCGGCGGTTGCCTCGCCCGGTGCTGGATTTCATCCGGCAAAAAGCCGAAGGTCACCCCTTTTTCAGCGAAGAATTGGCCCTGGCCTTGCGTGACGCCGGCTATCTGGAGATGGCCGGCGACGAGGTCCGGCTGGCGGCTGGAGTCGACGATCTGTCGGCCCTCAATTTTCCGGACACTATCCAGGGTATTATCACCAGTCGTATTGACCGCTTGCCGGCGGAGCAGCAGCTAACCGTCAAGGTAGCCAGCGTCATTGGCCGCATTTTTGCCTTTCGGGTCTTGCGTGATATTTACCCCATCCGCGATCAGGAAAGCCAGCTTTACCACAACCTGGAAGGCTTGGAACGGCGCGATATCACCCTGCCGGAGACGCCGGAACCCAATCTCAGCTATGTCTTCAAGCATATCGTCGCCCACGAGGTTGTTTACAGCCTGATGACCTTTGCCCAGCGGAACCAGTTGCACCACGCCACGGCCCTGTGGTATGAGCAGGCCGGTGCGGATGATCCCGGGCGTTACCCGTTACTGGCCTACCATTGGCAACAGGCAGGTGATACCGAGCGAGCCGTTGAGTACTATGGGCGAGCCGGCGAAAACGCATTCCGTGATTTCGCCAATCGGGAGGCAATTCGATTTCTCCAACAGGCGGCAATGCTCGGCACCGGCCGTCCGGCCGTTGATCGGGCGCGCTGGCATCGAATTATCGGTGAGGCATCCTACCGCCTGACGCTCATGGAGCAAAGCCGCACCCATTACGAAACGTCATTGGCGCTGTTGGGCCGGCCGTTGCCTGCTTCCAGGCTGAGACAAGGGCTGGGGCTAATCGGAGAATTCATCCGGCAGGTCCGGCATCGTCGCCTTTCAGGACGAACCGGCCGGCGAACACTGGAAGAGCAAGACCGGTTGTTGGAGGCAGCCCGTGCCCTGGAGGGTGTAGGGGAGGTCTATTACAACGAAGGTGACGCGATCGGTTCATTTTACAGTGTCATGAGCGCGCTGAATTTGGCCGAGGAGGCCGGGCCGTCGCCGGAATTGATGCGCGGTTACGCTAACATGTGCGCCACGTTGGGCATCGCCTCGCTCCACGGAATGGCCGATGGCTATCGCGAACGCACGCTGGTCCTGGCGGAAGAGATCGAAGATAAATCGGCCGTGGCCTGGATTTATATTCCGCTGTCTACCTACAGCCTGTGGATCGGGGCTTGGGACCGGGCCGAAGGGGAGATCGCCGAGGCATTGCAGATTTATGCCCGGCTGCGTGAATGGCGACATTGGGGCGTGGCCGCCTGGCTCTTGCCCCAGGTAGCCCAGAGCAAGGGTGAAATCGATCGGGCAGAGGAGTTATGGGCGGCCCATGCCGCGATGGCCGATCGCCACGAAGATTCGCGCCATCAAGTTCGCAACCGTGGCGGCCGGTTCTTTAGCCTGGTTTCCCTGGGGCGCTTCAAAGAGGCGTTCGACGTGCGTGACGAAGTGGCGGCGCTCCTGGTGGAGAATCCGGAGATGGAACCCATCGAAGAGCGTTTGTGGCTGGCTATGAATGCCACCGCCGCGTTCCATGAGGAGGATCCGGACCGAGCCAAAATCTTGGTCCACAATCAAATAGATGCAATCGAGCGGTCACAGTTCAAGTTTGACTTGCTGGATGTGTTCGCGGCCCCGTCCGAGATACTGCTCGGCCTGTGCGAGAGGGGCGAGGCGTCACCGGGAGAGGTCCCGGCTGGCCTGGCGGTCCTGAAAGGCTACGCCCGCAGCTATGCCTTTGCCCGGCCGAGGATGTTACGGCTCACCGGCCGCCATGCCCTGCTGGCCGGGAATCCAGGCCATGCGGAGCGTGCCTTCCGCAAAAGCCTGGGAATGGCCGACAAGCTGGCCATGACGGCCGAGTGGGGGCAGACGGCGGCTTTGATGGCGGCTGCCGGAATCAAGCCCGCCGCCAGGGATTGATCCCCTCCGCCTTGCACTGATCATAAACCATTTTGATATAGACCACATCAAAGACGAAGACCACGGCGTAAAGCACGTTGACCACCGGCGTCTGGATGCCGTCGGCCAGCATGAAGCCGTAGGCGGCCACCGTGCCCAACCACTTGGTGATGGCGATCCACACTGACTGGCCGTCGACGCTCTCCCGCCGGTAGAGCATGAAGACGAACAGGATCGACATCATGACGTTGAGGGCGAAGCCGGTGTAATAGCTGCCGCCCTGCAGGGTCAGAGGCAGAAACTCCGGTGTTGCGCCGTTGATGACCACGCCCCAGATGTTGCGGATCCAGAACTCCTGCACGATAGCATAGATGAGCAGCCCGGCCACGACGATGCTGGCGAGGACGATGGCTGTGAAGTATTTGTTCAGGAAACCGGTGAAGTAGCGCCGGCCGAACTTAAGGATGGTGTAGAGGATGACGAAGTCGAACAGCAACCAGATGAAGTTGCGGGCCTGAATGATGGCCGCCGGGCAGGACGACCAGCTGGCCGCGCAGCCGCTCTCGATGCCCAGACCGAAGATGAATTCCCAGGCGATGTTGCCGATGAAGGCCACGATCGGCATGCCGTAGGACTCGTCCTTGAAGCCGCGGTAAATTATGAGAATATAGGCGATGAGCCAGAAAAACCCAGACCCCAACGCGGTCGCCAATAACCAGAAATGATTACTATCCAGCATTACTGCCTCCTGTGTGAAAATGAGCAACAAGACTCCGGCCAAGGCAGCCAAGTATAAACACAACCGGTCAAAATAACAGGGGGAAATCGCTGGCGGGAGTGGATGGGAGTCGAACCCACCGCCGCTCGCTGTGCGCGACCGGCCAACGGTTTTGAAGACCGCGGCGCCCACCGGGACACAACCACTCCCACCAATCATTGTCGCCGCGGTAAGGCAGTTTGTCAATCAGAATAGATAAGTTATTAGGGGGGACAATCAGCGAAAGATTGGAAGGCGATCTGCCCTGCGCGCCGGTTGTCTCGTCTCCCTCAAATAGCGTGCCTATTGAGATTAAGATCCCTAACCATCCCGCAACCGTAAATCCATCCGGCTGCGATGAACGATATATACGCCCAGCAACACGGCCGCCCCGCCCAAAATTTGCACCAGCGTCAGCGCCTGGCCCAGGAGCGGCACGGCCAGGATGCCGGTCAGTACCGGCTGCAAGAGCAATGTCGGTGACACCAGCGTCGCCGGCAGGTAACCCAGCGCATAAGCGATGGCCATTTGCCCGCCGACATGGGTGATGAGGCTTAAGCCCAACAGATAGAGGTAAGTCTCGCCTGAATAGCCGGTCAGCGGCTGGTTCAGGATGCGGGCCAACAGGGCCAGCGTTAGAGCCGACCCGGCCGACGACAGCCAGAACGAGGTCAGCGTCGTCAGCTTCTGACGGGAGCGCTGGACGACCAGAAAGTAAGCGCCGTAGAACATCCCGGAGAAGATGCCGAAGAGCGTCCCCAGGCCGACGTCGTTGAGCGCGTCCACGCCCAGGATGACCGCCGCGCCGGCGATGGCCACCAGCAGCCCGACCCAAAAGAGGCGTCCCGGCCGCTCCTTGAAGAAGATCATCGCTCCCAATCCGACCCAGATGGGCGCGGTGTTGCCCATGAGTGTCGGGTTGGTAGCCCCGCTGATGAGGATGCCCGTGTTCCAGAAGAACAGGTCTCCGGCAAAGAACACCCCGGCCAGGATGGCGATGTGGGTCTCGTGACGAGAAGGCGGCCCCTCGATGCGAACGCCGCGAAGAAAAGGCAATGTCAACACCACGGCGGCGATGCCCATGCGGTAGAAACCGGCTGTGGCCCCCGGCGCGCCGGCCAGGCTGACGAAAATGCCGGAGAAGCCCATACCGATGAGGCTGAAGGCCAGGGCCAGGTAGGCTTTGGTAGGACCGGAAATTTGGACGCGCGCCTGCTCGATCATAATCTTGGACTTGCCTCATACGATGCAAAGAATCGCGACTTATACATCAAGCGGGCTGGCGCGGCAACCGATTGACGCATGTGGACATCGTTGTCTCCTTGGCCCTGCCGTCTAGTAGGAGGCAATCCTGCCCACCTCGGTTATAATAGCCTTCAAGGAGACAAATCATGAGCAACCTCTTGAATGGCAAAGTCGCGCTGGTCACCGGCGCGAGTCGAGGCATCGGCGAGGCTACCGCTCTGACGTTGGGCCTGGCCGGGGCCAATGTCGTGGTGACCGCCCGTACGGCTGAGGAACTGGAACAACTGGCCGGGCGCCTGAGTGAGATGGATGTCAAGGCGCTGGCCGTGCCGGCCGATCTGACACAGGCCGGCGATGTTGAGCGACTCAAGGAGACCGTCCTGACCCATTTTAGCAGGGTCGATATCCTGGTCAACAATGCCGGGGTGGGCAAATATGGCCCACTCAGTTCGCTCACCGTCGAAGATTATGACTGGATGATGGACACCAACATGCGCAGCAGCTTCCTGTGCACCCACGCCTTCCTGCCGGGTATGTTGGAGAACCGCTCCGGATGGGTGGTCTTCATCGCCTCGGTGGCCGGGCTGAAGGGCCTGCCCCACGAGAGCGTCTATTGCGCCACCAAATTCGCCCAGGTCGGCTTCGCCCAATCCCTTGACTATGAGACCCGTGAGATGGGCGTCAAAGTCAGCGTCATTGCTCCCGGTGGAGTCCACACCCATTTTGCTTTCGGTACGGGCCGGACTCCCGGTGAGCCAAAGCTTGAGGAGATGATGGACGCCGAAGATGTCGCCCACGCCGTTCTGTTCGCCGTCACCCAGCCGGCCAAGGCCCGCGTGTTCCTGATCGGCATGCGGCCGATGTCGGAACCCTTCTAGGAGAATTGCGATGGATCCCCTGTTCGCCGCTATTTTCGATCGCCTGGAAGCTATGCATAAGGCGATCGAGAAGGTTATCGAAAGCCTGTCCGATGAGGCACTCGACTGGTTTCCCGGCCCGGACATGAACTCATTGGCCGTATTATTAGCCCATACCCTGGGCGCCGAGCGTTACTGGATCGGCGATGTCGCCGGTCTGGAATCATCTGGACGGGTGCGCGAGACCGAGTTCGAGGTCCACGGCGTGAACGCGGCCGAGTTCCTGACGCATAGTCGGGAAACCCTGGAATATTGTCGAGGCGTACTGGCGCGCCTGTCAGCCGATGAACTGGGACAGCAACGGGTTGCCCCGTTGTTCGGGCAAGAAGTAACGGTCGCCTGGGCCCTGGCCCACGCGTTGGAACACACCGCTCTCCATACCGGCCACATCGAAATTACTCGCCAGTTGTGGGACCAACGCGGTCGTTGACCAACGCGGCCGTTGATGGGAAATAGAATCCCCGGATTACGTAGATTGCACCAGTGTACCTGCCTATGAGCGATCCCAAGCAGGATAACCACGAGACTCGTGCCGCCTGGGAGGCCAACGCCACCCATTGGGACAATCACATGGGCGCGGCCGGCAACGATTTCGTCAATTTGCTCGTCTGGCCGGCGACAAGGCACTTGCTCGACATCCGGCCGGGCGAGCACGTCCTTGACATCGCCTGCGGCAACGGGCTCTACGCTTTACGGCTGGCCGAGCTCGGCGCGCGAGTGACCGGGTTTGACTTCTCGGCGGCCCTGATCGACCGGGCGCGGCGCCATGCCCGGCCTTTCGGCGAACAGATCGATTTGCACGTCCTCGACGCGACCGACCGCGCGGCGTTGCTATCGCTCGGGGAAGGACATTACGACGCCGCCGTCTGTAACATGGCTTTGTTCGACATGGCTGAGATCGTGCCATTGGCCGAAACGTTGCCGCGAATTCTCAAGTCCGGCGGGCGATTCGTTTTTTCGGTCATGCATCCCAGTTTCAACGGCCTGCATGCCGGTTTCCTCACCGAATCCCACGACGATGGGCACAGCCTGGTAACCCGGTATTATCTGAAATTATCCGGCTATCTGATGTCTTTTACCGCCCGCGGTATCGCCTTGCGAAACCAGCCGGAGCCGCAACTCTACTTTCACCGGCCACTGAATGAGCTGCTGCGGCCGTTTCTGGCCGCGGGTTTCGTCCTCGATGCGCTGGAAGAGACGGCTTTTCCACCCGAACACGAGCGGGAAAAGCACGATAACTGGAGCGGTAACTATAGCGAGTTCCCGCCGGTATTGGTTGCCCGGCTGCGGCTCAAGGCATGATTCATCTTACCTAGTTTCGGAGAAAGTTTAAGATGGGTAACAACAAACGGATCACCAGGGAAAAACTCACTGCCCAAATCCAGCGCGGTTGGACCCAGCTCCAGGAGACAGTCGACCGGCTCGATGAAACTCAGTTGAACGACCCCGACCCGGAAAGCGGTTGGGCGGTTAAGGACCATCTGATGCATCTGGCGACCTGGGAAGGGGGCATCGCGGCGCTGCTCCGCAAGAAGTCGCGAGCTGGGGGGATGGGCCTGACCGAAAGCGAATGGCGCGAGTTGAAGACGGATGCGCTCAACGATCTGGTCTTCGAGCGCAACCGCCACCGCAGCCTGGCGGATATTCGCGCCTACTACAGCCGCGTTCATGAAGACCTCCTGGCGGCGCTCGATGATTTGTCTGATGAGGATTTGTACCGCAGCTATACGTACTTCCAACCGGATGAAGGCGGCCGGCCAAAGACTGCGCCGATCATTAACCGCATCATCGGCAATACCTATGGCCACTACAATGAGCATATCAGGTACTTTGCCGGGCGATTCGAAGCAAGTGACGAGTGACGAATGACGAGCGACGAATGAAGAAGGACGTGTGATTGCCTTCTAACCTACTGAAACCGCCCGCTGGAAACTCGTTGCCAATCCCGCTATACTTTCCCCGCGTCGGTGGCAGAGAACCCGGCAAATAAAAACTGCGGCGGTCGCAGAACCCGCCTCAACAAAACAAAGGAGTAAACAGCATGTCAAATGTGAGTTCAACGGCCGTTCCCTCACGGGCAGCGGCCGTTGTCGTTGGACGCGCGGCGGTCATCGTCATCGCCGCCTATGTCGGTGCTCAGTTGGTGGCCGACATCGCCAGTCTCAAGATCGGCATTGTCTTCGGGCTGGCCGTCGACATGGGCACCTTCATCTATCCCATCACCTTTACCTTACGCGATGTGGCCCATAAGGTACTGGGCAAACGCAATGTCAGGACGCTGATCTTCGCCGCGGCGGGCATCAATCTGGCCATGGCCGCCTATCTAGCCTGGGCGGCCTCTGTGCCCAGTGATCCAACTTGGGGACTTGGCGAAGAATTCAGCAACATCCTCGGCCCCATCTGGCGGATCGTCATCGCCTCGATCATCGCTGAGGTAGTCAGCGAGCTGGTCGACACCGAGGTTTACCACTGGTTCGTGACTCGCGTCACAACCCGCTACCAGTGGGCCCGGGTGCTGACCAGCAACAGCGTCGCCATCCCGATCGACAACGTCATATTCGCCGTGTTGGCCTTCGGTCCACTGCCAGGCCTGGAAGATCACCCCCTCAGCCTGCCCTGGGAGACGGTCGGGCAGATTTTCATCTTCAACCTGATCGTGAAATTCGCCGTCACACTGGTCAGCCTGCCCTTGATCTACACCACGAAGGACCCGGATTGGGTGGAGAGAGGAGATCAGTAGGACAGGATTCAGTGGTTTAGGTGCCGGTCGTCAAACATCAACGGTTCTTGAAATCGGCCGGCTCTGCGAAATCCGCGAAAGATTCATAAGGCCGTTGCCAGCTGGCCGCAACCGGCCGCCACGTCTATGCCACGGCGTTGCCGGACGGTACTGGGCAAGCCGTAGCCGGTGAGGACAGCCTGAAAGGATTTAACTTCCGGCCGGGCTGTGGGCCGGCCATCAAAGCCCAACGTCGGGTTGAGCGGGATGAGGTTGACGTGAGCTTTCATGCCCTGGAGGAGGCGGCCGAGGGCGTGGGCTTGCTCCGGGCTGTCATTTTGGCCGTCGATGAGCGTCCACTCGAAGAAGACTCCCCGGCGCAAAGTTGCGCTGTATTCGCGGCAGGCGTCCATCAACTCGGCTAGCGGCCAGCGGCGGGCGGGCGGCACCAATCGCTGCCGGTCCTCATCCGTCGCCCCGTGCAAACTGACCGCCAGGCGAACCGGTCGCCGTTCGGCGGTCATGCGGCGTATGCCCGGCACGACGCCGACGGTGCTGAGGGTGATGAAGCGCGGCGCCATCGCCATGCCCTTGTGATTCATCAGGGTATCCAGCGCGGCCATCGTCGCGTCGTAATTGTGTAACGGCTCGCCCATGCCCATCAGCACGATATTGCGCAGAATATCCCCATGCTTCCGCAGCAGGCGAGCGACATATACAACCTGGGCGACGATTTCGCCGGCTGTTAAATGCCGCAGAAAACCCATCTGGCCCGTGGCACAGAAGACGCAGCCCATGGCGCAGCCGACCTGGGTGCTGACGCAGGCCGTAGCGCGGCCGCGGAAATACATCAATACCGTCTCGACGGCCTGGCCATCCGCCAGGCCTAGCAGGAATTTGCGCGTGTAGCCGTCGCTGCTGTCGATGGCGTGCCGCGTCGGGAGCATGCCAATGGTACTTTCGGCCGCCAGTCGTTGTCGCAAGTCGGCGCGAATATTGGCCATCGCCTCCGGTGTTTCTACGAGATCGCGATAGAGATTCGACCAGACCTGCCCGGCATGGTGATCGGAGTAGTCCCAACCGGCCAGCAACCGACCGAGTCCGGCGCGGCTAAGGTCATAAAGATTGACAGGCGGGTTGCTGGCGTTCATAAGATCATTAAGAAACCGGTCTTGCCGAAGTGAAGAATCGATCGTCGTATCGGTTTCTAGGTCGAGTCTTTCGAAGAAATAACTCGGGGATGTGGTTCTAAAGCAGGATATCGGCTAGGGTTGGAATGAAAGCGGAAACCTATCCGGCTCCGCAAGAGCATTGAGGTCAATATCAACATCGAGTTCTGGTCAGTAAATTTGATCCGGGGCGTGATGTTCAAAATAATAGATCTGGGCTACCGTCCCTTGACGAAATGTGTGGTAACCATCAAAAGGTTCTGACCAGAATTTCGCAGTGCATCCGGTGTCATCACGTGGACGTGCATCCGAGTTTCTTCCTGACTATTGAAAAAGAATCGATTCGGCCCTTGCCTTAGGATCGTTGGCGACATCCTTAATTGATTATACCTCAGTCGGTTAAATTGAGCAGGACACTGGCTATCCGTTAAATTAAGGGTAGAAGATGAGCGGAAGATTGTCAGGCCAATTCAGGTTTGCCCACCCCTGTTCTCCCAGCTCAGTTTTTATGATAATGCGATCCTGCTACAATCCGCCCCATGCTGAATCTCTACAGTTGGAACGTCAATGGGCTGCGTGCCGTCCATCGCAAAGGCATATTTCTGGAGTGGCTCGAATCGACCCAACCCGACATCCTGGGCTTGCAGGAGACAAGATGCCGGCCCGATCAACTCCCCGACGAGGTTCGCAACCCGCCCGGATACCACACCTACTGGGCTGCGGCCGAGCGCGGTGGCTACAGCGGCGTGGCGCTCTACAGCAAGCGTGAACCTCTTTCGGTCGAAACCGGTCTGGGTTTCGATGACTATGATCGGGAAGGGCGAACCCTCATAGCCGATTACGGTGACTTTGCCTTCATCACCGCCTATTTCCCCAACGGCAAGCGCGACCTCAGCCGCGTGCCTTTCAAAATGCAATACAAGGCCGATTTCCTGGCCCGCTGTAACCGGCTCCGCGCGGCCGGCCGGCCGGTGGTCTTTTGCGGCGATGTCAACACCGCCCACCAACCTATCGACCTGGCCCGGCCCAGGCATAATGAAAAATCGACCGGCTTTTTGCCGGAGGAGCGGTTATGGCTGGACGAGATCACCGGGCAAGGATATATCGATACCTTTCGCCGGCGCAATCCCGACCTGGCCGGCGCTTACACCTGGTGGGCGCAATTTACTTTTTCGCGCGAGAAAAATGTCGGCTGGCGGTTGGACTACTTTTTCATCACCCCCGATCTGGAGCCACACGTGGTGGACGCCCGCATACATCCCGAAGTGATGGGTTCCGACCACTGCCCGGTGAGCCTGACGTTGAATTTTGATTAAGATGGTGGAAAGAAGGGAGCCGTTCACGCGTTGGGAGGTGGCCGCCGTCCTGGCTATCTTGCTCGTGGCGGCCGTCGCCCGCATGGGCTGGCCGGGTATGACCGAATTCAAGGCCGACGAGGGACGGTTGCTGACGATGGCCCTGGATATGAGCGACGGCATGTTCGCTGTGCGCGGCATCAGCAGCTCAGTCGGTTTCCCCAATTCCCCCATGAGTGTCTGGCTCTATTCGTTGCCGCTCTTCATCTGGCCCCACCCCATCGCCGCGACGCTGTTTACCGGGCTGTTGGCGACACTGGCCGTCGCTGCCACCTACTGGATGGCGCGGCGGTACTGGGGTGTCCACGCCGCGCTGGCGGCCGCGCTCATGTTCGCCGTGGGACCGTGGGCGATCATCTTCTCGCGCAAAATCTGGGCTCAAAATCTGTTACCGATTTTTGTGGTCGGCTGGGCGGCCGCCGCGGCACTGGCTTTTGTCGACGGCAAGCGGCCGTATCTGGTGTTGCATCTGGTGTGCCTGGCGGTCGCCATCCAGATCCATTTCGCGGCCATCGTGCTTCTTCCGGTCACGTTGTTGTGCCTGATCGTCTTTCGCCGGCGGGTTTCTCCCGGCTATCTAATTATGGGAGCGTTATTGTCGTTGCTGACGGCAGCGCCATTCATCTGGTATTTGTCGGGCCACTGGAGGGTGGCCAGTGGCCTTTCACTGTCCACCGGACAGGCAGCATCGATCGTGTCGCTCGAATCGTTGGGCCACAGTCTGACTATTGCCATGGGCAATGGCATTCATGCCCTCGCCGGACCCATCTACGCCGAACAACTGTGGTGGCGACCCGCCCTCATTCTCGTCTATCTGCTGTGGGGATCGCTGCTCATCGGTGGTGTCATTCATTTAGTGAAGGGGGTCGCCCGGCGCTGGTCATCGGCTGAGGCCCAGGTTGGATTCATCTGGCTGGCCTGGTTATTGCTGCCGGCGCTGGTGTTCTTGTATCAATGGGCCTCGATATACATTCACTACTTCATCGCCGTTTTGCCCGCGCCTTATCTCGTCGCCGGGGTAGGCTTCAACCGGCTCCTGGCAGGGAAACGTATTGCTCTGAAGTCGGCCGGGTGGATCGCCCTGGTGATCGCCGCCGGTATCCAGCTCTTCACCGTCGGCGCGACCTTGAATTACGTGGCCGCCCATCCGCTGGAGGGCGGCTTTGGCGTGCCGCTGGCGACCAAGCTGGCTGTCGCCGACGATGCCCGGCGACTGATGATGGAGACCGGAGCGGCCGAGGTGTTGGTGGCCGGCGACGGATCGTATCCCGGACAGGATGATTTCCCGGCCGAATTCAACGCCTTGCTCCATGACCTGCCGCGCCGTTTCGTCGATCTCAATCGGGAAGCGCTATTCCCGGCCACGTCAAGTATCGTCATCATGGACACGGCCCAACACGACCGGGCGACATCGACGCGCGAGCTTTATCGGGTGGCGGCACGGAACCGGAACCCCGACCCGGTTGCCGGAGATGATTTGGCCTACGAGGTGCTGGATATGCCGCCGTCGGCTGCCCCTGAACCAGGGATTCGCATGCCGGAGGCGGCTTTGCTGGCCAATTTTGTTCGAATTATTGGTTATGAACCCTTGCGAATGGACCGCGCTGGAGTATGGGATGTTTACTGGCATCCGGCAGATCAGGCTGATCCGGCTGACTACCACTTCTTCAACCATCTGATCGACGCCAACGGCGCGCGCGTAGCCCAGGACGACGCGGCGGTCTTTGCCACCAGCCAATGGCGGCCGGGCGATACGGTGATCAGCCGCTTTGTGCTGGCGCCCGATGCCGACGCATCACGATCCTGGCAAGTACTGACTGGCATGTATCGCTATCCATCGCTCGAGGCGGTGCCAATCTTGGATGAAGCGACCAACCCGGCCGGGGACTATCTGGTACTGGATGCGGAAGGGAAGTGAAGTTTCGTCAGCTCTCGAACTTTATCCCTTGGGCCAGCGGTAAATCTTTGGACCAGTTGATCGTATTGGTTTGCCGGCGCATGTACCCTTTCCAAGCATCCGAGCCGGATTCGCGGCCGCCGCCCGTGTCTTTCTCTCCGCCAAAAGCGCCGCCGATTTCCGCACCTGATGTGCCGATATTGACATTGGCGATGCCGCAGTCGGAGCCGGTCGCGGAAAGGAAGGCCTCGGCCGTCCGCAAACTGTCGGTGAAGACGGCACTGGAAAGACCCTGAGGGACCTCGTTGTGGAGCCGAAGCGCCTCCTCCAGCGTCTCGTATTCGAGCAAGTAGAGGATGGGCGCGAACGTCTCCTGACGGACGATGTCGGTCTGGGCCGGCATGCGGATGATCACCGGGTCCACAAATTGCGGGCCGGCATCCGGCCGTGCTCGGCCGCCGTACAAGACCTGCCCGCCTTCCTGAACGGCCTGGCGAATCGCGCCTTGCATGCGGTCAACGGCCGCTGCGGTTACCAGCGGGCCGAGTAGCGTGCCCTCGATCAGCGGATCGCCGAGAGGAATTTGCTCATACGCCTGAACAAGACGCTCGGCCAGCGCGCCGGCAATATCGCGGTGGGCGATGATCCGCCGGGTGGAGGTGCAGCGCTGGCCCGCCGTGCCGACCGCGCCGAAGAGTATCCCCCGTGCGGCCAGGTCCAGATCCGCATCGGCGGCCACAATAATGGCATTATTGCCGCCCAATTCCAGAATTGTTCGCCCCAGACGCCCGGCCACACCTTGAGCGACAGTCCGTCCAACCTTGGTTGAACCGGTGAAGGATATGAGCGGTAAGCGCCGGTCATCGACCATGAGGCGGCCGATATCCGGCCCGCCGGTAGCCAGATTAAAGATACCTGTCAGCCCATAATCCGCCAGCACCTTGTTGGCGATATGTTGCATGGCCACGGCCGTCAGGGGGGTTAGTTCGGAGGGTTTCCAGACTACCGTGTTACCGCAGACGGCGGCGATGGCCGCGTTCCAGGACCAGACGGCGATGGGAAAGTTAAAGGCCGTGATAACCCCGATCGGGCCCAGAGGGTGCCATTGTTCGTACATGCGATGGCGCGGTCGCTCAGAGTGCATGGTCAGGCCGTAAAGCTGGCGTGATAGCCCCAGAGCAAACTCGCAAATGTCCACCATCTCCTGGACTTCGCCGATCCCCTCAGCCCGAATCTTGCCCATTTCCAGGGTGATGAGTTCGCCCAGGGGTTCGATGGCTTCACCCGCGGCCGCGCCCAGGTCGCGGATTACCGACCCGCGTTTAGGTGCCGGCAGCTCGCGCCATTTAGCGAAGGCAATGCCGGCTGTGTCAACCACCTGCTGATAGGCCTCGGCGGTGGCCGGGATTACCTGGGCGATCGGTTCACCCGTTGTCGGATTGTAGGAGGTGATCGGCGGCGCGCTTGTGTCGAGCCAAACCCCCGGCCCGGCACAAACGCCGCTATTGACAGCCGAAAGCCCCAATCGGTTCAATAGGTTAGAGGAATTACTCATTATGTCTCGTTAGGTGGCGGCTCAATCTCATCCGATTGCCGGGGTTCCTGCTCCGATGCATCGATGAGGGTTTTTTCGGATTCGATCTTGTCGCCGACGGGGTGAATATGATAGGGAACGTCGATTATAACGATGTCCTCGTGGTGGCGCAGGCGGCGGCGCAAGATGTTGGCCGTCTGGTTGTGCATAAATTGAGCCAGATACTCTTCCGGGATGAACTCCGGAATGACGACGGTGATGATCTGGTCGGGGAATTCCTCTTGGTTGACGGATTCGATGTAGTCGACGATCGGCTCGATAACGTCCCGATAGTCGTAATCGATGCAAACCAGCTGCACCGGCATCGTGACTTCAGGGAAGCGTGTCCACCGTCGCTCGACTCGTTCGTGCATTTCATCACTGGTGCAAATGGCCAGGGCACGAACGTTGCTGGAAATACGTTGGGCATACTGCAAGGCGCGCAGCGTCCCGCGATGGATATCCCCCACAGGAACGATGACCACATTGGCGATTTCAGCCAGATCGCCCACCGACAAGTCGCGCGTACTGAGCGAGACGGCCACATCCTGGTAATGGCGGTTAACCATCCGGAACAAGAGCACCAGCAAGGGAATCGCGACCACGACCACCCAGGCCCCTTCCAGAAATTTGGTAAAGATTAGGATGACCAGCACAATCGCTGTCACAATCGAACCGAAGCGATTGACCAGGAACTTCCACCGCCAGCCGGACTCGTAATGAACGGTGATTTTTTCGGTCTTCAGCGTTTCGCCTGGTTTAAGGTGGCCGATACGCTGCATCAGACGGCTCATGCTGAATTGCGAGAGGGTGAAGGCCAGCATAACCCCCAGGGCATAAAGCGGGAGCATGCGTATTTCGTCCGCCTGGAAGGCGAC
>JAWOHK010000360.1:0-11522 GCA_046485205.1 Chloroflexota bacterium
ATCCAATATCCTACTTTATCTCTATTCAGTGTGGCTGAAAAGTACCGTTTTGTTGGGTAACATGGTGATAGCCTTCATCTCGGCCATGAGTGCCGTCTTTGGCGGGGTTGCCGCGGGCAATTCCAGACCATCCCTCTGGCTGGGAGCTATCATCTTTATTGGCATCCTGGGACGAGAAGTACTCAAGACGCTGGCCGATTACGAGGGCGACAAGGCCCACCAAGTCAAGACCATCGCCACCGTCTGGGGGCCGCGCGTGGCCCGGGTTTTCTTCTTTGTCCTGCTCGGTCTGACGGCCATCGTCATGCTGGCCCCATATTATTACGGCCAGTTCAACCCTATCTATGCTTACATTGTCGCCATCGGCGTAATTCCCGTCGCGATCTATGTCATCATCCGCGTCACGCGCGAGCGCACCGGACCGCAACTAGAACGGCTCAGCCAGCTTCTCAAGTATGACTTCCTGGTCTGGTTCGCGGCCGTCCTTCTCGGCGCGGCCGTTTGAATGGCTGAACAGTGAGAAATAGCGCTTGGCACACCAAAAAACATCTCTTACAAATCAGCCTTATCTGCGAAATTTGTAGATAAAACCTCTTTTATATGAATACCTACTACGCTCAGACCATGCCCGGCGTGGAAGAAATCGCCTGGTTGGAGATTCGCGATCGCCTATCAGGGGCGCATTTTCAGCGTTACCTTTTTGCCAAAGAGCAGAATGGCATCGTCGTCTTCGATTATCGCGGCCCGGCGGCTGAAATGCTAAAACTGCGCACTACCGAAGATGTCTTCATGCAAGTCGCCTATCGCGAGGACTTTTCGCCGCTGAAACGCGAGCTACGGGCCATTTTCGAACTTATCTCCACGGCCGAAGAGACCGGCCGGGCGGTTAACGAATTCCTGCGCTACCGGCGCTTCAGTTCCCCACCGACCTATCGGGTCATCAGCCGCCAGTATGGCAAATTCGAATACTCGCGCAAAGACCTGACGGCGACCGTCTGGCGCGCGCTCAAACAACGCTACCCACGCTGGACGTCGGTGGCTGACGACGCTCAGGTAGAGTTCTGGGCCAACATGCTCGGCACGCGCTTCTTGCTGGGGGTGCGGCTCAGTGACCGGACTATGCGCCACCGGTTCGAGCGCAAAGTGGAACTGCCGGCGTCGCTCCGTCCGTCGGTCGCCGCAGCGATGGTATATCTGACCGATCCACAACCGGGCGAGGTATTCCTGGATCCGATGGCCGGCAGCGGAACGCTGCTTTACGAGCGCCTCCAGGCCGGACCGTTCGGCCAAATTCTGGGGGGCGACATCGAGCTCGAGCGGGTTGACGCGGCCCGCAAAAACGTGCGCGGCAGTCGCAAAAAACCCGCTGCCGGCGATCCACCCATTGATATCCGCGAGTGGGATGCCCGGCAGTTGCCGCTGGCCGATGCCTCGGTCGACAAGGTGGCCACCAATTTGCCGTTCGGCAAGCAACTCCGCGGTGCCCAAACACCGGCCAAGCTTTACCCGCCGGTGCTGGCCGAGCTGCAGCGAGTGGTGCGCCCTGGTGGCCGGATCGTGTTGTTGACCAGCGAGTATGACCTGATCAAGGAGACAGTGCGTGGACTGCCGCGATTGACAATCAACACCGGCTATTCGGTGGCAGTGCTGGGGACGTGGGGTCGAATTTACCTGATCGATGTGGGGTAGGCTGATACGAGCGCGGCCTTTGCCCTTTATGAGAGTGTGTTGGCCGGCCATAAGACCGAGTAGATCGTTGAATTTAACGGGCGACGGCCCGCTGGATTTGACATACAATGAGGGCTCATGGACCAGTCGCCCATCTTCACCATCGGCTATGGCGCACGCGACATCGACCAGTTTCTGGCGACGCTCCAGCAATATGAAATCGCCTACCTGATCGACGTCCGCTCCCGGCCTTATTCGCGCTACAAGCCCGACTTCTCCAAAGACAATCTGGAGGCCCACCTGCGCTGGATCGGTGTCCGTTATGTTTACATGGGGGATTCGTTGGGCGGTTTGCCGGCGGATCGTGATTGTTATGACACTGACGGCAAAGTCGATTACCACAAGGTCGGCGAGAAGCAATTCTATCGCGATGGACTGGCTCGCCTGGCGAAAGCGTATTCGCAAGGATTGCGCCTTACGCTGATGTGCAGCGAGGGCAAGCCGGAGCTTTGCCATCGCAGCAAATTGATCGGCAAGTCGTTAAAGGAGAGCGGCGTACCCGTAGCCCACATCGACGAAAACGACCGCGTCATCGAGCAGGAGGAAGTGGGCTTACGCCTGACCGGTGGCCAGCCCTCCCTGTTTGGTGACGATCTGTTGCCGTCCGGCTCCCGCAAGCGATACGAACTCCCGGAGGACGAAGGGGATGAATAAAATCGTGACCATCGGCGTCATCGGCTACACCGCCGAGGCATTCTTCCGCGCCTTACAGAACACCGGCGTCGATACGTTGGTCGACATCCGGCAGCGGCGGGCCGTGCGCGGCAGCGACTATGCCTTCGCCAACAGCCAGCGCTTGCAGGCGCGCCTGGCCGATCTGGGCATCCGCTATCTGCATGCCCTTCAGCTAGCCCCCACGGAAAGTGTGCGCGCCCAACAGGCGGCCGCTGATAAGGCCTCCCAGACGGCCTCGCGCAAACGGACTGATTTAAGTCCTGAATTCATCGAAGCCTTCCAGCGAGAAGTGCTGGACCTGTTTGAGCCGCAACCGCTGGACGAGGCGTTGCCTGACGACGCCCAGGTAGTCGCCCTGTTATGCGTCGAACGCGAACCGGCGGCCTGTCACCGCTCGCTGGTAGCTGCGCGACTGCAAGAAGAATGGGGCGTTGAAGTCGTTCACCTGACGCCCCGCTGATCAACCAACAGACTGCTGCAGACCCGACCGAGCCATGTCGTTCCAGGATCTGCATAACCGGTGGACTCTTGGTCCGGGAGATCATCCTTCACCGGTTCTACTGGAGGGTGAGCCGATGAAAGTTGTCATTGTGGCCAAGACCCGGATGAGCAGTGGGGCGTGTATCGGGGCCCTGACGTTCGACGGCCGCTCGCTGCGCCTCATCGCTCCCGACACCGCGACCAACGATCATTTCAATATGGAATACACTGTTGGCGAGGTGTGGGAGATCGAGGGCGGACCCCCGCCGGAACTATTGCCTCCTCACACCGAGAATATCGTTGTCGGCCATAAGCGCCGTCTTCCACCCATCGATGATCTGGCCGCTTTTTGCTGGCGGCAGATGCCGCCGAGGGCTGGTGGGCCGGAAGTTCTGTATGACGGCCTGGCCCAACGAGGGAAGACAGGGGCGCTCTACATCGCCCAGGCGACCGGCGTGCCCGGCTACAGCACGCTCTTCTGGCAACCGGATCGACCGCTGGTTCGCGTGACCGACAGCAAGCGCATTCACTATTGCTACGGTGACAGTGACGAAGGTTGCACGCTGACTTTTGTCGGTTTTCAGGAGCCGGTCGAGGTGATTCCCGCCGGGTCGCTGGTGCGGGTCTCGCTGGCCCACTGGTGGCGAGCGGAAGATCGGCCTCACGATGAATTCCGCTGTTATGTCCAGCTGTCCGGCTGGCTCGATCGAATCGAGCAAACTGCGCGGCCCGGCGAACCGGTTCGATTACCGTCCCAGCGAAATCAGCCAGCGGCCAGCATCGATCAGGCCCGCGACGTGCTCAACCGCGTTTATGGCTATGATGAATTCCGATCGTTGCAGGAAGACATCATCGACAATATCCTGAACAAGCGCGACACACTGGCGGTCATGCCCACCGGCAGCGGCAAGTCACTGTGCTATCAGTTGCCCGCCCAGTTATTTCCCGGCCTGACCGTCGTCGTCTCACCGCTCATCTCGCTCATGGAGGACCAGGTGATGCAACTGCGCGAGCTAGGGGTCCCGGCCGCCTATCTCAACAGCACCCTAAGTTATGACGCCTACCTGGGAATCACGAAGAACATCCGAGCTGGGAAAATCAAGCTGGTCTATGCCGCGCCGGAAACGCTGTTGCGACCGGAGACGCTGGTCATGCTTGACCAATGTCCGGTCGATTGCCTGACGATCGACGAGGCACATTGCATTTCCGAGTGGGGCCACGACTTCCGGCCTGAGTACCGACAATTAGTCGACGTGCGCCGCCGCTTGCCCGACGCCGTTTGTCTGGCAGTGACGGCCACGGCCACCGAACGGGTGCGCGAGGATATCAAGGCCACACTCGACATCAGCGCGGCCGCTGAATTCATCGCCCCCTTTGATCGCGCCAACCTCTTTCTGGCCGCGGAGCCGCGCATCGATGGTCTGGCTCAAACGCTGGCCTTCCTGGAAAACCACCGCGGGGAATCGGGCATCATTTATTGCTGGACGCGCGAGACAGTCGATCAATTGACGGCCCAGTTGGCGGCCAATGGCTGGCCGGCCCTGCCCTATCATGCCGGGCTGGACAACGGCACGCGCCAGAAGAACCAGCGGCTTTTCAGCCACGACCGCGCGCCGATCATCGTCGCCACTATCGCTTTCGGCATGGGCATCAACAAATCGAATGTGCGCTTCGTGCTGCACCACGATCTGCCGAAAGACCTGGAAAGCTACTACCAGCAAATCGGTCGCGCCGGACGCGACGGATTGCGAGCTGATTGTCTTCTGCTCTATGGCCGCAGCGACGTTCAGACGGCCAATTTTTTCATCAATCAGATGCAACCCGCACAGAGGCTCGGCTCTTCCGTGCGTCTGCGGTCGATGTTGGATTTCGCCGAGACCGGCGATTGCCGCCGCCGGCCGCTGCTAGCCTATTTCGGTGACAGCTATGATCAGGAGACATGCGGATCCTGCGACAACTGCCTGAACGGCCGTGATGAATCCGACCTGGTAGACCTGTCTGTTCCCGCCCAGAAATTCCTATCCTGCGTCAAACGCACCGGCGAATTCTTCGGCCAGGCTCACATCATCGATATATTGCGCGGTTCCCGGTCGAAAAAAATCCTGGAAAAAGGCCACGACCGGCTTTCAACCCATGGCATTGGCCGCGAGTTCTCGAGCCGGCAATGGCAATCCCTAGCGGGGCAGTTCGTCCAAAAAGGGCTGCTCAACCGGGACATGGATCACGGCAGTCTGAAGTTGACCGACACAGGCAAAGCTGTGCTGCGCGGCCAGCCGTTCAGAGGTGTCGAGCCGGGCCACGAGCGCGCCATTGACCGGCCGGCCGGTGACCAGGTCTATGATGTGACCTTATTCGAGTTGCTCCGACAAAAGCGCCACGCCATCGCTGAAGAAACCGGCATGCCGCCATACGTCATCTTCCACGACACGTCCCTGCGTGACATGGCCACCTACTACCCGCAGAGTCGGGATAGCCTGGGCGGGATGTACGGAGTGGGTGAACGTAAGGTCGAGACGTACGGCGATGCATTTCTGGCGGTGATCGTTTCTTACTGCCGCGAGCGCGGTTTCGCCGAGAAGGAGAAACCCCGGCCGCGAACACCGGTGACCCGGGTGGTCGTCAGCCCGGGCCGAACCCGGAAAGATGAGGTGGCGGAGCGGTTTAACAACGGCCAACCAATCGCCGAAATTGCCCGGGCGTCCGGTTTACAGGAACGAACGATCACCGGTCACCTATGGGATTACGCGCGGGCAGGTGGTGAATTGAATCGGAGCTGTCTCAAACGCGAATCCAATTTGCAAGTCGAAGATCAGGAGCGGGTGAGGGCGGCGTTTGCCGAATGGGGTACCGAGCGCTTGCGTCCTGTATTCGACGCATTGGGCGGGACCGTCAGCTTCGATGACCTGCACCTCATGCGACTGGTGATCGTGATGGAAGCGAAATGAGCGCCGTCGAAAATCTGGAAGTGTCTGGCGGCTGAATTCGAACGCTACCCGACGCGCGCGCAAACTGGGAGGGTTTTCCGGGCTCAGTCAAACGCGCCAACCTAGAGTGGATCGTTCAGGCCAAGCAGCCGGGCACCCACGCCAAACGGATCGAGGAGACGGCCCGACTGGTCCAGGAAAATGGGCGGGCCAATTAGGGACAACGCAACGTATAGCGGCAGACAAATCTGTGTGTAATCGGACACGCTGGAATCTACAGATTTTCCCGATTTTCCGGAGCGTTTTCACCCCAAATCTGCTAATCTGGTAAACAGGTAACAAAAAAATGACGGATGGCAAAATGAGGACCGAAAAAGAAAAAATGCTGGCCGGCGAACTGTACGTCGCCGCCGATCCCGAACTGGTGGCCGAGCGAATCCGCGCCCGGCAGTTGACCCTCCGCCTGAACACGCTCGATCCGGCCGACGAAGCCGGCTACCGGACGGTTCTGGCCGAATTGATGCCCCACACCGATCCGACGGCTTACATCCAGCCGCCGTTCTATTGCGATTACGGCTACAACATCCACGCCGGGCCGGGGGTATACATGAATTTCAACTGCGTTGTCCTAGACGTGATGGCGGTGCGTATCGGCGCGGGCACGATGTTCGGCCCGGCCGTCCAGATATTAACCGCCACCCACCCCATCGACGCCGCCGAACGCGCCAAAGGGCCGGAATACAGCAAGCCCATCCGCATCGGCCGCGACTGCTGGATCGGCGGCGGGGCGATCATCCAGCCCGGCATCACCATCGGGGACCGGGTTATCGTCGGCTCGGGGGCGGTGGTGACGAAGGATGTGGCCGATGACACGATCGTCGTCGGCAATCCAGCCCGGCCGATTGGCAAGTAAGTGGATGATGGCCCATCTCCTGGGCGTCCCCTACGACGCCAACTCCTCCTTCCAGCGCGGGGCGGCGCTGGCCCCGGCACGCATCCGCGAAACGCTTCACTCCGGCTCTTCCAACTGGTTCACCGAGCTGGGTGTTGATCTGCAGGCGGGCGGCTGGGTCGATGCCGGTGACGTGGTCTTGCCGCCGCAGCCCGGCGATCTTCCGGCGCTGACCGAAGCGGCCGGACACATCCTGGAACAGGGCGGCCGCGTCCTGGCCCTCGGCGGCGATCACTCGATCACCTATCCCCTCGTTCGCGCCCAGGCCCGTTTCCACGGGCCGCTGACCATCCTCCACATCGACGCCCACCCCGATCTGTATGACAGCCTGGACGGCAATCCCTTTTCCCATGCCTGTCCCTTCGCCCGGATCATGGAGGCGGGATTGGCCGCGCGGCTGGTCCAGGTCGGCATCCGCACGCTGAACGACCACCAGCGGGCGCAGGCCGGGCGGTTCGAGGTCGAGATGATCGAGATGGGCGAGTGGAGCCGCGGCCGCCGGCCGGTTGTCGAAGGGCCTTTCTACCTGTCACTCGATCTCGATGGCCTGGATCCGGCCTACGCGCCGGGCGTCAGCCACCACGAGGCGGGCGGCCTGACCACCCGCGAGGTGATCGACCTGCTCCACGACCTGCCGGGGCCGA
Organism: Chloroflexota bacterium; assembly: GCA_046485205.1. Taxonomy (GTDB): domain Bacteria; phylum Chloroflexota; class Anaerolineae; order Promineifilales; family Promineifilaceae; genus Promineifilum. The sequence goes on from JAWOHK010000360.1 coordinate 7,404, forward strand.
TCCTCGGCGCGGACCTCGTCGAGTACAACCCGCTCCGCGACCCGACAGGCATCACGGCCGCCCTGGCCGCCAAGCTAGTTAAAGAGATCATAGGACGGATGTCGGGCAGATAATCGGCAAGCCGGCTTTACAGGGCAACGGGCATACTGTACTATAGAGTCGTAGGCGTGGGAATCTGGAGGTTGTCATGAAAACCCGAGAGACTTATGATGCTGTTCCCTGGTGGAGCGTATTATTAGCCGTTGTGCCCGGCGTCTGGCTGGCTCTTTCTCGCCGCACGGCCGATGAACTTGGTCTCTTACTGGGAATCATTGGCTGGGCGTACCTGGCCATCCTGGCTATCGCCCTGCCAGCCCTCTGGTATCGCACACGCCGCTTTCCGGTGTGGGCGTTGCTGCCCGCCGGCGTACTGGCCTGGTTTGCCCTCTACTTGCTAGCCACCGGCATCTCGTCGCTTGCAGCTCCTTTCAGCCCCTTCAAAGCGCTGGAGGTGGACATCGTCCTCATACAAGGTCTTGTCGCCGCCGTCCTGTTGATCGTGTTACTGGGCGGCCGTCGCCTGCCGGTTGCTGTCTGGGGGCTGATTGCCCTGTTGTTCGCTGTCAATCTGCTGGTGATCCTATTCGTGATTTACCCGACCAGACAACTGCCCATTAGCGATCCGATCCAACTGATCACCGTTCTGGGTGGGCCGGTGGAAGGGTTGATGCTTCTGGCCGTAGGCCTCCTGGCTGTGCGGTCGCACAAAGTCCTCGCCTTACTGGTCGTGCTCGGCGGGTACGGTTACCTGTTATCCGACACCGATTACCTGTTTGGTTACTCGCTGCGGAACTGGTCTGGGTTAACCCCCTATCTTATTGCCATGGTGATTTTGTACATGGTCGTCACACCAGTCGGGTTTATGCGCGCTCGCAGCCGGCTAAGCCGAGCTCTGGCCCTGTTTGTGCCGGTGACGGCTTTCGCCGCGCTCCGGCTGGTAGTGCCCTGGTTGGTGGTGGGTTCCTCGGTCCGTACTTGGCCGGGCGACGTCCTCATTTCCGTCAACCTTATCCTTGTATTGGCGACAGGCTGGCTGATGTACGACCATCTCGGTACGATTCAAGCAGAAGTCCCGGTCGATGAACCGCTGTTAACTCCTTCCACCGGCTGATGAATCGAAAATAGTTTGGCGGAAACCGGTTTACCGGTCCGGTTGATGGGCTGCGGAGCAGGACCTCACCGTGACCGTCACATTCGCCCACAGTTCCTTCCATGAAATAAACAAGGCAACCGGGAGGGTAGTTCGCGGTATATTCATAAAATGAATCACCCGGTTACCTCTATTCCAATCGCTCCGGCATAGGTCTAGGGAAACGTCTGCCGCAACCAACTGATCACGTTCAAAATGTCCGGCGTGATGCGGCGGGCACGGTTCGGGTTAAAATCAAGAGGGCCGCAGGTCGTGCAGTGCTGCCACACCTCGACCATAGCCACCACCGGGTAGGTCGCGTTGCCCGGAACCTGCGGCGGGTCCCAGTAGTGATAGACCGCGCTGCCGCTGTGCCCGCGACTGAGATCGCATGAATTCCTGATCGTGCGGTTCCAGCCGCCGGTCTGAGGGTGATGGTAGGAGCCCATTGAGCACGTCCCGGTATGGCCGTACAGCCGGGCCATCTGGCAACCGGCCGGGCGCTCCGGGAAATTGACATTACAGCTCGGATAGCCGCGGTTGTAGTGGGCGACGTTGTTCAGCGCGCTGGCCGGGCGGGCGACATAGCCCATCCAGCCGGTTTGGTTACCCAGCCGATCCGGAATGACGATGAAGCCGATATCAAACCGGGTACATTCCAGAGCCTGGGCCGTCGTCGCGTTTGGCGGGCAAAGGGCGGGATTGCGCCAGGCGGCCGGCGTCCAATACCAGCGCACGGGATCACCGGGCTGGGGGTTCGGCGAGATAATCGACTGGTCGTAAGGCAGGTTACTGATCCCGTTGCGGCCGGGCGCGACGCCAAATGTGAACCAGTTGTTGGTACCCATGCTGTTGATGCAGTGGGCGGCGGTGATGAGGTGGCGCGGGCCGATCAAAGTCCCGGTGCAGTTGGATTGGTTGGAACCTACACCACTAAACTGGGAAATCGTTCGCCAGGGATAGGATGTGGTCGAGGAACGGATGATGCGGGTATCGATCCCGAAGCTCCAGCCCTCGTCCGCGCGGGTGCTTGGCTCGTCGCTGGTTGTCATGGGCAGAAACAAGCTCAGCAGCGTTTCCAGCTGGTCCGGATCATCCACGCTCTCGCTGGCCAATGTCTCGCCCGCTGCCTCGCGCTCCTCGTGAATCTTGCCTAACATTTCCGCCCCCATAATCACCTCGTATTCCCAAAGATTGCCGGTGTTGAATACCCGCCAGGTGTCCGTGATGTGCATCGTAGGGATAAGCGGTTCATCGGGTTCCTCCTCGCCCGGATCGCGATCCTCGCCGATGCCCAACAGATCGTCGGGCATATCGACCAGTTGGCCCTTGCCGATGACCACAACAGCCAGATGATCGCTGAATTGGGCTCGTTCGGATGGTGGCTCCGGCGCTGATATAAATTCAAACAGGCAAGCCAGCCCATAGGGGTCTTCCTCTTCACACCCCTGCTGGGCCGCCGACGGACCCGGGATGAAAGCCACGAAGGCGAGAAGGGCACTCACCAGCATCACTAACCCCAGAGGTAACTTGATACGGGACATAACGGTAATCTCCTCCGGACGCGGGCCGGGACCCATCGCCCGCCAGTACCTCGTGCTTGGAAACGGTGATTGTTGAGAACGATTGAAGCCTATGCCGATCACATCGCGAGCGCGCCGGCGGTATAGTTGCGAGGTATTATGAATCTTGCCAGATAGAAGCTGTAGTGAATTATTGAGCTATTTTCATTGTAGCATGGAATGTCAAGGGCAACGGCGAGCGATGTTCTTAGCGTAATTTCCATCGTTAGTTATCATTGGTCAATTGCGTCGAAATGATAGCAAAGGAGACAAACCATCCGCCAAAATCATCTTAAACAACTGTGGCGCGAGGGTCGGACGGCTCTCAACGCCTGGCTGACCATCCCCAGCGGCTGGACGGCCGAATTGATCGCCCACACCGGTTACGAAGCCATCACCCTCGACCTGCAACACGGCCTCATCGACGACCAGACGGCAGTGACCATGCTGCAGGCGATATCCACCACCGCGGCCGTGCCCTTGGTGCGATTACCCTGGAACGACCCGGCGGCGATCATGCGCGCGCTGGATGCCGGAGCCTATGGGGTCATCTGCCCGATGATCAACACACGCGCCGAGGCGGAGGCGTTTGTCGGCGCTTGCCGCTATCCGCCGCTCGGCTATCGCAGCTACGGCCCTATTCGGGCCACTATCTATGCCGGCGACGACTACTATCACCACGCCAACAACACGGTGCTAGCGCTGGCGCTGATCGAAACGGCCGAGGCGCTAGCCAACGTGGAAGACATCGTTACCCCCCCCGGCCTGGACGGCCTCTACATCGGCACGGTTGACCTGAGCATCAGCCTGGGCCTGATAGGACTCGGCGATCTCGATGATCCCCGGCTGCGGCAAGCGATCGACCACATCCTCGATGCGGCTCGCCGCCAGGACCGGATAGTGGCTATGCATGCTGTCAACCCGCAACAGGCGGCGATGCTGGCCGGGATGGGCATCCAACTCCTGACCGTGCTGACCGATTCGGCCGTCTTACAGGCCGGCGCGACGGATCTACTGGCGCGAACGCGCGCGTTTATCGAGACCTGATGGGCAGGCTATACGGACCATGAAGGTTTCACAGAACGCATATCGAACTCTGAGCGACCATTGACTTTATTCCTGAACGGTGACAAAATTCAGTCGTTATGATGCATCGTCTGTTTGTTTTCGTCAGCGATTGCCTGGATGCCTTGCCCGCGCCGCGTTGCGCCGGAGGGTTGTCCACGCCTGATTGACAAACGGCAGGATCAACCGGAGAGCGACGCAGGCGCGGCCACACCAGCCGCGCCTTTTTTATTGACCGGGCACTCCGACCGCGCCGACCGGAACGCCCATAGTGAAAGGAGTCGTGTGATGCGTACGGAAACCTTATAGCGAGCGCGCGCAGCG
>JAWOHK010000387.1:0-12454 GCA_046485205.1 Chloroflexota bacterium
AGCAGTGTCATGGCAACGGGCGATATCTAGCTGACCATCGTGTGTGGCGATTTCGACGGAGGCAAACAATCCGTCAGCGGCAACCAGCAACTCGGGGATTAGCGCCACCCATTCCTGAGTATGCCGGAGTTGCGCCGGCCCCAGGCTAACATAGTTGATGCCCGCGGCTTGCCAGGATCGGCAAAAGTCGCGCGCAGCAGCCACCGGATCATCTTGTGGTAACCAATCCGGAAACGGCGTCGTCGCCAAACGGGTTGATTGTACCCGGACGGGAAAGGCTTGAGTGGCGGCCGCGAGGAAGGGAGCGAACTCACCGGCCGCAGAGCCGGGCTCGACAAACAGAGTTACGGATCGAATTTCCATGACACCTCATCACCAGCAGCCGTTTTGAAAGAAGCCGCCGGGCTGTTAGAATCGCCGAACTATCAATTCAAGGTAAGTAGCTTGGCAAAACCAATTGTGACCACTGAACCAACTATAACTGAAGAACCAACCCCGGCCGAGGGAGATGACGGACAAACCTCGGCTGAGAAAACATCTAATCCACCCGCCGAATCCCGGACCGAAGAAACTGTTCAAAACCTGGAAGAAGGCGAGCAACCGGAGAGCGACGCTACGGTCGAGGAGCCTCGCGAAGCAATTATTCCCGCCAAGCGCACGCTTTCCCGCCCCGAACGCCAGACCTATGACCGGGTTGTGCGGCGTTTCCAGGTTTGCGGGCGTTGCAGCTACCTTTTGGCCGACTTTCGCCTGGCATTGGGCGAAGAGACTCTGCAGTCGGCCATCCTCAAGAACGCCCCTAATGACTGGCTCGAACTTTCAGGCCCTGAAACGATCCGGTTGCTGCTCGTCAACGCTTTCGGCATCGATTCAGACCTTGTCTTCGACCATTATGACGGCTTGTGTCCTGAATGCCGGCGGCGGGTCATCCTTTCAGCGGAGAATGATGGTGTTATTCAGGTGAAAATCCAAATCTGACAGTTGTCCTGAGATGAATAGTGTCAGCCGATCGCCCGAATCCCTTTCTTGACTTTCGCCTCTGTGACACCATCCTGCTAGAATGACGGCCATGTTGTTGCATCGTGAGATCGCCCACGCCGTCCGAGCGGCCATCGAAACGGCCCAAGCGGAAGGCGCCTTGCCCCCGTTTGAAATCCCCGGCATCCTGGTCGAGCGCCCGCGTGAGACGACCCACGGCGATTACGCCACGGCAGTCGCCTTGCAACTGGCTCGCCCGGCCCGCATGGCCCCACTGAAAATCGCCGAAGCCATCGTGGCCCATCTGGTTCTGCCCGATTTTTTGAGCAAAGCGAGCGTTGCCCCGCCCGGATTCCTCAATTTTCGGCTGGCAACAGCCTGGTTGCAGTCGCTGCCCGAACACATCCTGGCCGCGCCGGAAGTATACGGCAATATAGACCTCGGCCGCGGCCGCAAGGCTCAGGTGGAATGTGTCAGCGCTAACCCGACCGGCCCGATTACCCTTGGGCGGACGCGAGGCGGCGTCATCGGCGACACCCTGGCCCGCGTGTTACGGGCCGCCGATTATGATGTTACGCTGGAGTATTATTACAACGATGCCGGGCGGCAAATCACATTGCTGGGCGAATCGGTCAAGATTCGCTACTTGCAGCAATTGGGTCAAGCGGCCGAACTCTCCGACGAACATTACCAGGGTGACTATATCAACGATCTGGCCCGCGATTTGATCGCCGCGCATGGCGACGCCTGGGCCAGCGCCCCGGATAACACCTTCGCCGAGTATGCCCGTGACCGGATATCCCGGCAGCAAAAAGAAACGCTGGCCCGCATCGGGATCGTCTTCGACAATTACTTTCGCGAGCAAAGCCTCTACGAAACGGGCAGTGTGTGGAAAACCTTGGAAGAATTGCAGGAACGCGGCTACATCTATGAAAAGGACGGCGCGCAGTGGTTCCGATCGACCGAGTTCGGCGATGACAAGGATCGCGTGGTCGTCAAGGCCTCCGGTGAGCCGACTTACCGCCTGCCGGACATCGCCTATCACTGGGACAAAGGGCAGCGCGGGTTTGATCTGGTCGTGGATATATTCGGCCCTGATCACCACGCGACCGCCACCCAGGTGTTGATGGGCGTGCGCGCACTCGGTTTTGATTCCGATTTCGTCTTCACATTGCTGCACCAGATTGTGACGCTGGTGCGCGGCGGCGAGCCGGTCAAGATGAGTACCCGGCGCGGGTTGTTTGTGACGCTCGATGAATTGTTGGAGGAAGTCGGCGGCGATCCGATTCGCTATTTCATGATCTCGCGCTCGGCCAACAGCCCGGTCGATTTCGATCTCGAGCTGGCCGTGGAGCACTCCGACAAGAACCCGGTCTATTACATTCAGAATGCCCATGTGCGCTGCGCGGGTATCTTTCGCAAGTGGGCTGAGGCGGGTCTATCACCGGACGCCGACGCCGGGGCCGATATGAGCCTGCTGATCCATGAGCGCGAGCTGTCCTTCTTGCGTAAGGCGCTGGAACTGGGCGAAGTGCTGGAAACTATCGCTACCACCTATGAGCCGCATCGCCTGGCCTTCTATGCCTATGACCTGGCCGCGGCTTTTCACCCGGCCTACGAAGAGGCGCGAGTGTTGCACAGTAACGTGCCGGAGCCGCTGCGGTTGGCGCGATTGCGATTCTATCGCGCCGCCCAGGCCGTTTTTGCCCGCGTGCTGGATCTTATGGGCATGAGCGCGCCGGATGTGATGTAGAAGACCTGTTTTGATGTCCTGACCCAGTGAACCATTCGTCACCTATGAACGGCTCGCCGGCAAACAAGTTCGATCCTCTACCCAACGACCCTACCCGCTATTCCGTCGTCATCTACGATGCCGAGACGATTGATGCTCATGAGTGTGCGAATATCGACGAGGTCCTTGCCCGGGTGTCGCCCGGTCGCGTGAACTGGATCACCATGCGTGATGTGCATGACGAGACCGAAATACTGAGATTACTGGATTTTTTTCAACTCGATGCATTCTTGTTGCACGAAATTCTGGACGAAAACATGATGCAGTTCGAGACGGAGTATGAGAATTGCCTCTATCTGGAATATGTCGTGCCCCATTTCGTGATTTATTCCGGGCAATTGGAGCCTAGCAGGGGATCGTTTATCCTGGGTCGGGACTTCCTGATCCTGTACGAGCACGACATTCACGAGCTGTTCGGCCGGACGCGTCGCCGCATCCTGGGCCAGCAAACCAAGGCCCAACGGTTCGGGCCGGATTATTTACTCTATTTGTTGCTGCGGGCGGCGATTGTGGAACATTACCAGATTACCTTCAAGCGGTTGACGCGCAAGCTGGAAGAATTGGAGGATTATGTGCTGGACAGCAAGGGCCGGGAGGAGGTTTTTCGGGATATTCTGGCGGTACGCGAGGAGGTGAAGCCTTGGATTGAACCCTTACTGGAGTTGGAGGATTTCCTGGAATTCGTCAAGGATGCCGAATCCCGCTTCATCAGCGATGAAACGACACGCTATTTCACAAAGTTCCTGATCAAGGAAGTTCACGACTTGCTGGGCTATTACGATCGCTTGCATCAATGGCTTAAAGAGGTAATGGACCTGCACATGGCCAACGTCAGCCGCAGCGCCAATCGAGTCATACAGCTCTTGACGGTCATCGCCACCATCTTCCTGCCGTTAACTTTCATCTCCAGTTTATACGGAATGAACTTCCGCTATATGCCTGAACTGGAATGGCGCTACGGCTATTTGGCTGTGCTGTTGCTGATGCTGATGTTGGGGTTGGGTTTGATCGGTTTCATGAAACGCCGAAACTGGTTCTGAAACGACTTCCGGGGTGTGAGGAGCCGGGCAGGAATTGATTCTGTTGATTGACAGCCGGGGGTCGGACGGGCTAGCGGTCCAGCTCGGGCGCGGCGGCGTCTATTTAACCAGCGCGATCTGGCCTGGACAACCCTTACTAAAGCATAACCATAATATTCGTTCGCAGCGGGCGCTTCAACGCTGTTTTCGAATAACAGCGCTCAATCAGCCCGCTGCGAACGGATTTATCTTGGCTGAGCGTCTCTCAGAGACAAGCGCAATATCTCTTGCCCGGCCGCGTTGCGCAGGGCCACCAATGTTTCGGTCAGTGGCGCGAAGGACACGGCCGACCGCAAGGTGGTGAAGAACAGCGTCTCCTGTTCCATGACTCCCGGCGGTTCGGAGCAGAAGATTTGCGAGCTGGAAACCTCACCGATACTGATCTGGCTACCGCTCACGGTGTAGGCCGCGCTGAAGGTATTGCAACCGCCCGATCCGTTCAGGCGTCCATCGGCCCCGAAGGAGGTGGTGATGGTTGTGCCGGCAAGGATGGGGTTGTTGTTGATGGCGATCACATCGTAACTCTTGCCTGCCAACGGGTTCTCCGGCGGAGCCTGGCTGACCAGAACGGACTGGTTGCGCGACGTGGATTCGCCTCCGGCGGTGCTGGCCACCAATTGGTAGGCGTAGGTTCCCGCGATTGGCAGGCAATCCTGGGCCGAGCCGGCCAGAGCGGCATTATCCAGCACCAGAACGTTATTGCGCAGCAGGCGCACCAACCAGGTGCCGCCGCTGGTGCGCCAGGTGATCTGAACGCATTGGCCGGTCTGAATCTGCGGTGGGACGACTTCGAAGGCGTCGATCACGGGCTGGCTGGCCGGTACAGTGGGTAGGGGTGTGGCCGTGGCCGGACCGACGACTGTGACATATTGGAGTGCCTGGCTGCTTCCGCCGGGGCCGGTCGCCACCAGTTTATACTCGATGACCGCCGGAGCGCCGGTGCAATCCTGGGTGTTGCCGCGCGCAGGCGCGTTGTCCCAGATCGTTCGGAATTGATTGCTGATCGTGAGCCGATCCGTACTGCCCTGGACATCCCATTGGATGTTGACGCATTGGCCGACAGTTACCTGGGATGGGTTGGCCACAAACAGGGCGATGTTCGGCGCGTTAACGTTGGGCCGAACGGTGATGGCTATCTGGCGCTCTTCAACTGTGCCGTTTGGATTCTGTACCCGCAGGAAGAAATTGGTCGTCTGGCTCGGACAGGTTTGCCGGCTGCTCTGAGGCGGCACCTGATTGTTTTGCCAGGCTTCACCCTGGGCGTAGAAATAAACCGCCGTGGCGTTTTGTACATTCCAGGTGAAGTTAACGCACTCGCCCTGCAGGATGTCGGTCCGATTCACCGTGAACTGGATGGTGGGCGAGGGTGTCTGCGTGGCGAACGGCGTGGCCGTCGGCGCGGCGGGCACGGTGATGCCTACCCAGATGCGGTCGCCGAACGGCCGGTTCTGGGCGTCGACCATCTGCCAGATTCCCTGATAGACGCCTGGCGTCAGAGGGGCGACCAGATTGACGAACATGTCATACTGCTGGCCAGGTGCGACGATAGCTTGTACCGGGGTCGGCTGGCCGCCCATCGACGCCGCTGGTGTGTTGCCGCTGACATAGACCAGCCTGTAAGATGGATTCCAGGAACACGTGCCGCTGTTGAGGATGCGCCAACCCTTGCTGAACGGTTGGCCCGGGCTGACCGGTGGCGGCGCCTGCATGTTCTGATCACTTAGATTGAGATCGGCCACGAAGCGCATTCCGTTGACACATGGCCCCGGCGTTGGCGGCACGGAGGACGTGGCAGTTGGCGCCACGATTGGGGTGGCAGTCGACGGGAGTGGTGTCGGGAAATCGCCGGCGGGTATATTAAGGTAGGTTTCAGCCAATCGGGCGATAACGCCTTCATTGTGCAAAATAACCAGAGCGGCGTCAATTTGGTCACGCAAGGCGTTGGCCCCCTTGCGCACCGCAACGGCGAAGCGTTGCGGATTCAGACCCTGGCCGGCTACCCTCACTCCGCCCTGTGATTCGGCCACCTGGGCCGGGCGCAAGTCCATCACTACCAGGTCCAGCCGCTTCTCGCGCAGGTCGCGCACAGCCGCGTCGGCCGTCTCGTAGACAAATAGATTGCCAGCCGGAGAGATGCCGCTAGCGACCAGATCGCGTTGCAACCAGGTCTCATAAACGCTGCCCCGCTGGACGCCAATGCGCCGGCCGGCCATGTCGGACAAGGATAGAATTACAGTTATATCTGAATCGGTTAGGGCCAGAATGCCCTCTTCCCCAACATAGTAGACATTGCTAAATTCGGCGATTTGCTCCCGTTCAGGGGTCACGGAGAGGGCGGCGATGGCGACATCGACCTGACCCAGTGTCAGGGCATCAAAGAGGCTGTCGAAGGCCATGTCTTTGATCTCAGTCCCTACACCCAATCGCCCGGCAATCTCCCGGATGAGAGCGATATCGAAGCCATCGGGTTGGAACTGTTGGTTGCGGTAGCTGAACGGCGGGTAGTCGAGCGAAGTGCCGACGACCATGCGACCCGACGTGCGAACCTGGTTCCAGGAATTGTCTCCAGGCGTTTGGGTTGGTGGCATGATTCCACCACTGCCGTTGCCGGAGCCGTCATCCTGGAAGAAAAGAAGATAGATCAGCAGGGCGCCAATGAGAAGAGCGGCCCCCAGCAACGCCCACAGCAACCAATCGGTCCAGGAGCGCGGGGACGATTCCTCTTCGTCGTCGAGCGTGTAAAACTGTTCGGGCGGCCCATCGTCAGGGTCTACTTCATCGATGCGTTCCAGATCATTCGCCATGATAAGCCTCCATCCGGTCGGGCGTTGGCCGATGTCGAACCGGGTGAATCTATTTTATGTCATCTGGGCGGATATTGGCAATATGGAGATGGAGTTCGACGCAATGGCCGCCGGCATCACGCCAAATCCGTATCGATTAGGGCCAATTTAACGCGGCACGGTCAGGTTCTCGTAGACCAACTGCCCGCGAGCGCTGCGGATACTCAATTGGCGGCCCTGTATCTCAAAGCCGGTCGCGCTGCCCAGAACTGTAATGTAGAGCGATTCCTGGTCCATTACCCCTAACGGCTCAGCGCAAATCGATTGAGTAGTGTTGATGAGCCCCACCGACAGGGAATTACCGCTGACCTGGTAGCCGGTTGTGTACGTGTTGCAGCCGGCCGAACCGCTGAGATTGGCGCTGTCGCCAAAGATGGCCGTGATCTCAGTGCCGGGGATGATCGCCGCGCCGTTGATCTGGACCAGCCGCCAGCCACCGGTGATACCGGGCGACGGCGACCCGGCGGTGACGACCGCTTGCTGAAAAGCCAGCTGGCCGTCGGCGCTGGTCGCTTCGACCCGGTAGGTAAACACACCCTGGCTACTGAGGCAGTCGTTGACATTGCCGCTGAGGTTGGCAAAATCGAGCACAACCACCGCATCACGCTTGATCTGGACACGATTGACGCTGCCACCCACGCTCCAGGTGATGGCCACGCACTCCCCGACTGTTATCTCCGTCGGGTTGACACCAAACGAAAAGATCACTGGCGGGCTGGGCGGCTGCGTCGGCGGCGGGGTCAAAGTAGTGGTAGCTTGTGGCGGCACAGTCGGCTGAGGCTGGACGTTGACGGTTTGCTGCGCGCGTGATGTACCGCCCGGCCCGGTGGCTTCGATGGTATAAACGGCATCGCCCACCGGTGGGCAATCGCGCGAAGTTCCACCCAGTGGCGCGCCGTCCCATAGCGTCTGGGTATTGCGGGTCACCCGAATATGGCTTACCTCGCCCGATATCTGCCAGCGCACATCGACACACTGGCCGAAGACGATCTGGAAGCCCGGTGTGACCGTGAACGAGTTGATGACCGGCGCATCAAGAGCTGAATCTACATCGATGCGAATACTACGAATGTCAACATCGTTGTTCGTGAAGACGGTTCGTAGATCAAAGGTCGTCGTGACCGGCGGGCACTCCTGCCGGCGGCCTGATACTCCAACCTGATTTTGCTGCCAGGGTTGGCCCTGGGCATAGAAGAATACCTGGGAGGCATTGCGCGTTTGCCATTGAAAGACGACACACTCACCGGCGCGAATATTCGTGCGGTCGACCGTGAAACTGATGCTTGTTGACGGTGTGGTCGTTGGCGCGGGGGTTGGGGTCGACGGTGCGGGCACGGTAATCCCGACCCATAGGCGGTCGCCGAAGAGTAAGCCGCGCGGACCGCGCATAGACCAGAAACCCTGATAAACGCCGGGTTCGAGCGGCGCCACCAGATCGACGTAGAAGTCATATGTCGCACCGGGGGCGACTGTGCTTTGCACGGGCGTGGCCCGCCCGCCCATCCCGGCCTGCGGCACGTTGCCACCCGTCGGGGTCAGAATGTAGCTGCTGTCCCAGGTACAGGTGCCGCTGTTACGCACGCGCCAGCCCTTCTGGAATGGCGTTCCCGGACTGACAGGCGGCGGTGCGGTCATATTCTGGTCGCTCAGATTCAGGTCTTGGACAAAAGCCATCGCGTCCACGCAGGCTACCGGCGGTTGAATAGGCACGGTTGTTGGTTCTGGCGTGGATGGCGTTGGTTCCGGGGTGGGCAACGGTGCCAGGTCGGCCAGGCGCAGATCCAGATAGCGGTCGGCCAGTTCGGCCAGGACGCCTTCGTTTTGCAACTCGATCAGCGCCTGGTTGAGGTGAGGGAGCAAGTCGGAGCCCGTGGGCACGGCGATGGCAAACCGCTGGCGGTTGAGGCCGCGGCCGACAATCGAAAAGGCGTCACTCTGTGCCATAATGTCCAGCGGCGCGCTATCGGCGACCACCACATCGATCAGGCCCGTCTCCAAGTCGGCAATGGCCCGATCCGTCTCGGCATATACGAAGAGATTGTCAGGCGGAATGATACCGGCAGTGACGGCATCCTCCTGCAACCAGGACTCGAATACCGAGCCGTTCTGGACGGCCACACGATAGGGGGATAGATCGCTCAGTTCATCAATGACAATGGCTTCGCCGGCGCGCCCCAACACGGCATCCTCGCTGACAAAGTAGACGTTGGAAAAATCAGCTTGTTCCCGGCGCGCGTCGGTGACGGAGATGGCGGCGATGGCGGCATCGATCTGGCCGACCTGTAACGCTCCCCCCAGGCCGTCGAAGGCCATGTCGTTTAAGACGACTTCCAGGCCCAATTTGCGGCCGATCTCCCGGCTGAGAGCAATATCATAGCCGGTGAGTTCAAAGTCAGGCGTGTAGAAGGCAAAGGGCGGGTAATCGGCCGACGTACCGATGTTCAACGAACCCCGTTCCAGGATTTGGGCCCAAGGTCCGGCTTCTTCCGGTTCCGACGTCGGGGTTGGGGCCGGTTCCGGAGCCCGCCGGCAGCCTACCGCCACCATCGACAGCAAGGTCGCGATAAAGATGAAGGTCTGAAATAGAGGTTTCGATACGCGTCCTTTCATGACAGGTTTCTCCAGGGGCCAGCCGCCCAATGCGCCAACCGGCGCAATCATGTCGCAGTAATTGAATAATAGACGAGCCGGTTCATTGTTGGCCGGCTCGTCATTGTCTGGTCTTCACTTGTTCGAAGCCTTGATCGAGGGTCGATCGGCGGCCATTTCGTTCGTTGATTCAGGGCCCACGGCAATCCTCGCGCATCGTCACTCAGTGGCGCTCGCTCAGGTTGATCCCATTTTCTTCATTCGATAACTTGAAGCGAGTGCTTCAAGCGTAGTTTTTCAGGCTCGTCCGCCATCTCGTATCATTAGGAGGATAAATGCCTGAAGCGTGTACGGATGATCCGTATTGAGATGTACTTCAGCCGGTTTGAAATCAGGCTGGGACGTCTGCGATCCCATCAAACGCATCCCCCGGCAGGTCTTCCAGATCGACAGTCCCCACCGCGACTTCCGGCTCAATTTCGGAGGTTGCGTCTTCGATGCGTTCGGCCGCTTCGTCCACGCGTTCGACGGCCGCCTCCAATTCCTTGTTCGCCGCTTCTGCCTCGCGCTCGGCGCGACTTCCCTCCACGACCCTGTCGGTGACCATGCGGTAGCCGACATAGAGCGGCACGATCTGGTAGAGGGCAAACCAGGCTAACAAAGCGGTGGCAGCCCACTTAATGGTGGTCAGATTGGCGTTGATTTGGCTCCGGGTATTTTCCAGCGAAGTGCCGGTCTGATCGAGGACGGCGATGTACTGATCCAGCAAGGGTACAAACCCGCCAACAGTGATATTGATGCCATCGATGTTAGTGGCCAACTGCTCAATGTTGCCACCGACGGAACCGATATTGTCTACCGCGGTTTGCAGATCGCTTTCCAGCGCGCGCAATTGCTCCGGCACGCCGATAAGGCTGCGACCCACTTCGGTGACGGCACTATCAAATGGTTCTCGCGGCCGGTAGTTGATGCCCAGATCGAAAGAAATGGGTACTCCGACCACGCGGCGTTCGATCTTCAGGTCGCTCAATCGGTGTAGCGTTGTGTCGATGGTTCCGGCGATACCGGCCAGATTGGGGATGGTTTCGTTGACTGCCTCCAGACTGCCGGGCAGGGTATCGGTCGTCAGGATCGAAACTCGGCTCAATAAAGGTTGCGTGTCCAGCAAAGTTCTGGCCATGCTGCTGGTTGTATCTGAGACGGTATTGAGCGTTTCCCCGGTTTGAACCAGGGTGGTTTTCACGTTGTCCAGGCTGTCAGTGGTGGTGGTGATGGTTGAGCCTAAAAGATCGACCATTGAATTGATACCTTCGGCCGTGGCATTGATAGCCTGGTTGGCAAACACGGCTCCCGCGCCGGCAATGACTAATCCCGCAATGCCGATAACGATCATAATGACCCCGATGATTCGACGGAAAACAGACATCTTCTTTCTCCTCTACTGAAAGTAACCCACAGGCGACCGAAAACCTGTTCGGCCGGATTCTGGGTTTGATTTTACACAGTTTTTGCTAAATGTTATGCCCGGTCAGATCGGGCCGTTAATAGTCAATACAGTTAACGTTGTTGCTGTCGTAACAGATCCCGGATTTCGGCCAGCAGTTTTTCCTCCTCCGAGGGCTTGGCCGGCGCCGCCTCCTCTTCCTTCTTTTTTTGAGCCGAAATTCGATTGATCGTTCGCACCACAAAAAAGAGAACCAGAGCGATCAAAAGGAAATTAATGATGGCCTGGATGAAATTGCCATAGGCGATGATAGCCTCGCCGACGTTGATCGACAACGAGGAAAAGTCAATACCACCCAGAATGACGCCAATGAACGGCATGATGATGTCATCGACCAGGGAATTAATGATGGCCGTGAAGGCAGCGCCGATTACCACCGCCACCGCCAAGTCGATCACATTCCCGCGACTAATGAATTCTCGAAATTCTTTCAACATACGGATTTTTCACCCATCTTGTTGATCTGATCTTACCGGAACCTGTCGTGGACGGCAGTCATGGCGCACAGACCGCAACCACCGCGAGGTTAATTAGAAAGCCCTTTTATCTTGGTGCACTAACGGGATGAATCGTCGAGCAAGTCCATGAAATCGGAACCGGTCTTGCTCGCCGGTGATTTTTGGCCGGCAGAAGTCTTGTTGGAACTCCTTTTCTTGGCTTCGGGAGTCGGTTCAGGTTGCCCGGCATCCGGCCTAACCCCCCCTTGATCGGCCATGATTCCCAAGGTCTGCTGTAGTCTCTCGATCGCTTCGTCTTCGCTGATTCCCATTTGTTTTGATAGCCGGCTCACGACGCCGGTAGAACGAATATAATCCGGGTCTGATAAACTGGCGAGTTCCACATGGCCACTGCGACCCTGGCTACGATTTTTGGCCATGGAGGAAGTCAGCAAACCAATGGCGGCCATGGCCAGCATGTTGGACATTTGCGGCGAAAGACCTAACTTCTCGCTCAGTGGGCCGATGATCGGCATAAACTGATCGCCACCCACGCCCGCTCCGGTGCCTCCGTCGATTAGCGAGGCCAGCATTTCCCCCATGCCGGCCGACGTGCCGCCGCCCAGCAAGCCACCGATTAAATCACTGAGGTCTCCTTGACCGCCGGACCCGCCACCCAACAAGCTGTCCAGCAAGGCTCGGGTTGATGTTTCAGTCTGGCTTTTCTCATCGCCGGGTTGATCCAGTAAGTCCTTGAAATCGTTCGGCATCGCGCCCCTCTCCTGTGTACTCGTAGGTTGTTTGCGATTTGAAGTATAGTAAATTTTTTGGGGGACGTACCACCCGCTTATTCAGGCGAGGGGACAGGACCGGAAATTGCCGGCCAGTCCGTATTCCAAGCATTCCACCTAAGTCACCCCACCTGCTGCGGTTATTGTCCTATCAGCGGACAGTCAAATTTACCCCCCGTGAGATGGCTTGCAACGCGCCATTTGCATCCATCATGTAAGCGACAATGACGTATTCGCCGGGGGTTATATCACCCGAAACTTGCCAAAATCCGGAGGCGTCCCCCGAAGGTCGGCGCCGACCGCCCGGAGCTGCCGCACGCCACGAGCTCGAGATCCGGCTGGAGCTGGCGCATGGCACGCGCCGTCTCCGCCGCCAACCGGCCGTACTCGTACGCCGTCTTGTGTC
Organism: Chloroflexota bacterium; assembly: GCA_046485205.1. Classification (GTDB taxonomy): domain Bacteria; phylum Chloroflexota; class Anaerolineae; order Promineifilales; family Promineifilaceae; genus Promineifilum. The sequence continues at coordinate 12,420 of JAWOHK010000387.1, forward strand.
CGAGCTGCCAGTCACCGTCCATCTCGTTGCCGAGG
>JAWOHK010000408.1:0-14708 GCA_046485205.1 Chloroflexota bacterium
GTGATCGTGGTGGTGGACGACGGGCGCAAGTTCACCGGACAATTGCTTGTGCCCCCACCGGCCACACCACCGCTGCCGCGACGCATCAAGGCCGTCAAGCAGGCCACCTGATACTTTTGTTATATCTGGTACTTCGTATTTTGAAATGGCTACCACAAGCTTAGCGACCACCGCGGCCACCGCGGCCACCGCGGCCAACGCGACCACCGCCCAGCCCACCGGCAACGGATCGCCCGACGACTGGACTTACGCCCTGGCCGGGGCCGCGACCAAGTATGAAGCCTGCCAGACGCCGGACGATGACGACAGCAGCTACATCGAATCAGGCGCCGTCAACGGCCAGCGCCAGACCTTTACCGCCGCCCCCTCCGGCATCGCGACCGGCGACACCGTGACCCAGGTCGACATCGTCGCCCGTTGGAAGCAAGCCGCCAGCAACCCGCCCAGCGGCCGGATCGGTTACGCCTTCGACATCCACGGCGGCGGCTCCCAATCCGGCACGTCTCCGACCATCAGCGGTATCACGACCAGCTACCAGAGCGACACCTTCACCGTTTCCGGCCTGTCCGTCGCCTGGGGTGGCAATCTCACGTTTTTTGCCGAGTGCGCGTTGTCGCGGCGCATCCGCCTGACCAGCCTGACGGCCGTCATCACCTACACGCCGGCTGCGCCCGCCCACGCCGTCTCGAAGACCGCCACCGTGCGACTGGCTTCCAAATTGCAAGGGCTTGTCTAGATACGAGATACGAAATACGAGATACGAAAAACGACGAGTGAATTATGATGTATCTGGGGGATTATCAGGCTAACGCAACCATTGATTTCATGTGGTCAAGCAACGACGCCGATGGCGCGTCCGTTTCCCGCGCTACCAATGGCGAGGTAAGGGTCTACAAAGCCAACGGCACGGCCGAAACGACCACCGGCGTGACCGACACCGAGGACTTTGACGGTCTGACCGGCATCCACCACTGCCGCATCGCCACCACCGACGCCTTCTACGCGACCGGCAATGACTACATGGTGGTTCTGGCCGGCGCGACCATCGACGGCCAGGCCGTCAACGCCGTTCTGGCCCACTTTAGCATCCGCAACCGCTACATGCGCGGCACCGATTCCGCCTACACCGGCACCCCGCCAACCGTTGGTGCCATCGCTGATGCAGTGGCCGTAAGAACTTGGGACGAAGCGCTCAGCGCCCACACCACCGCCGGCAGCGCCGGAAAAGCCCTGGCCGATGCCGGAACGGCCGGCGACCCCTGGACGGCCGCTCTCCCGGGAAGCTACTACGGTGGCAGCGCCGGCTACATCCTCGGCACCCTGGTCTCAGGCCCCCGCGCCGGGGCGATCGCCTTCATCTACACCCTCACCTCAACCGTTGATGGTAGCCCCATCGTCGACGCCGACGTCTGGGTGACGGCCGACGCGGCCGGCCACACCGTGCTCGCCAGCGGGCGGACCAACAGCAACGGCGCAGTGACCTTCTACCTCGACGCCGGCACCGTCTATGTCTGGCGACAAAAACCGGGCTGGAACTTCATCAACCCAGATATGGAGACTATTGATTAACAAGATACGAGATACGAAATACGAGATACGACAGCGATCAGCCCAACAAACTTGTTGAATTTCGACTCCTGAAGACTACTCCCTGATGAATCTCTTTTCGTATTTCGTTTCTCGTATTTCGTATTTTGGAGGAAGTATGGCTACAGGATCAGGTACAGGCATGCCGGCGACCACGCCAGACGGCGTGATGGGCGCGGAATTGGTGATGACGATTCGGACGGCGTTGGGAGATGAGGCGGCCGGGACGTGGAGCGACGGCGATCTGCTGAGTTTCCTCAACGAAGGCGTGCGCGAGTATAGCCAGCACCGGCCGCGGCTGGCCGAAGTGGTTTTGGGCGCCGTGGAAGGAGAGCGATCCTACTCATTGCCGGTCGACACGGCCGGCATCATCAGCGTGCGCTACGAGACGAGCGACGGGGTCTCTACCAATATACACCAGCTAGGCTACCGCAACCGGCGCTTCGAAGGGGGGTGGGTCTACGACTTCCTCGACCGGCGGGAGATGACCGCCGCGCCGCTGCTGGTGGTGGGTTTCTCACCGGAGGGCGGGTCGACGCTGGCGGTGCGCTATTTGCGGCCGCATGAGGCCCGCCTGGCGGCCGGATCACTGGTGACGGTGCCGGAGGAGCACCATCACGTGCTGGTGCAGTACGTCCTCTTCGCCACAGCCCGCCGCCTGCAGCAGCAGGAGCAGGCCAACCCGACCAGCAGCAGCAGCCTGCTGATGTCGCAGCTTGCCAGCAACACCCGGCTACTGGAGATGTCCTATCTGCAGACCCTCAATCGCATGCTGACCCATCGCCTGGGCGAAGGCCAGATCGTGAGGTGGGGGGAATAGGCCGCTGATGACGCTGATCGGAATGCAGACTTTCGCCGTCCATAACCATGATTCCATTCATCGAAAGTCCGCGTTAATCAGCGTTCCAATGCGGGAGACAATATGAGCAAGCGCGTGGTGTTGCCGGGTAGCCGGGGAGAGGCAGTGGAGGACAGGCCGATCGTCGTGCGGGGCGGCCGGTTCGGCGAGGACGACGCGGCGACGCTGGCCGAGGTCATCCGCTGGTGGCGGCATCGCCGGGCCAAAGAGGACTCGGCCGACCCGTTGGAGACCCATTTCGGCGGCGTCGACGACCGGGCCGCCGTGCAAACCACGGGCCTGACCCCGGCGGCCGTCTTCTTCCCCAAGCCGCTGGTCATCGATGCCGGGGCGAGTTGTCTGGTGCAGGCTTTGGGCATCCCCACCGATGCCGCGACTGCCGGCGAAGTCTACTCGCTGCTGGGCCTGTGCCACTTCTATCGCGACGCCACGGCCGGTTACCTGAGCCGTTATACGACCGTCGCCCGCGCCCCGGCCGACACGACCAGCACCGAGGTGCGCTCGGCCGTCAGCGGCGCGCCACCGGGAGCGACGGCCGTCATCCAGATCGTTGGCGTCAGCGGCCTGACGATTGACTGGCAAGTGGAAGTGTACCGGCTGGAGGTGTAGGGCGCGATTTGCTAACACGCGCTACGGGTCCCGGCGTGCAACAGACCTGACAGGTTGGCGAACAGGAGTTCGCACAAAACCTGTCAGGTCTGGTAGTAACTTACGCCTCAAGAACGATCACGTCGCCGGGCTTCAGGCTTTTCGCCCGGCCACCGTAATTGTCGTCCATCGTTCCCGGCCAGCCGTTGAGCCTGGCCACCGTGTCCGATTTCTGGCGCAATTCTGCGGTAGAGATAGTTGGATACTTGGCCCGGATGATACCGGTGACCGTGTCGCCCTGCTTGATCGTGTATTGGGTCGACGCCGGCATGTCCTTGGGCAGGGCGACCTTGACCCAATAGGTCGGCCAGTCCGCGGCCTGCACATGGTAAATCTCACCCGCGGCGTTGACGACCCAGGCTAGGCCCTGCTTGCCGACCGAAATTTGTCGCGCCGTGCCCTTGTCGTTCTTCTTCCATACGCCGCCACTCATGGTCCACAACTCGTGCTTGCTGTTGGCGACCCACACCGTGCCGTCATTACCGGCGGAGAGGGAAATGACATCGCTGGCGGTGTTGTCCTTTTGCCATTTCCCGGAGCCATCCTTTTTGTAGATCAGGCCTTTATTGTCGCGGTACCAGATATGGGCCGCACTGCCGACGGCGACTTCGACGGCTGTGTTCACATCCGGAACATGATGCCACTGGCCGCCCTGCAGATAAGCCATCTGGCCTTTGCTGTTGGTGACCCAGACCGTGCCGTCGGCGCCGGCCGAAATCGAGGTGACCTGGCTGGCCTGCGCGTCCTTCGCCCAGGTGGCGCTAAAGTCGCTGCCCTGGAGCTTGAAGACCTCGCCCGCGCTGTTGCGACACCAGACGTTACTGACATTGCCGACGGCGACTTCGTCGGCCTTGGCGGTCGGGTTCTTCTTCCACTCACTGCCGACGCGCATATACGCGTTGCCGGCCGAATCCACGCACCAGACAGCTCCGTCTGAACCGACCGAAACACCTACTATGATTGCCATGATCTGCCTCCTTATAAGCAGTTGTATTGTTCAAACCGGGGATATGGTCTGCCACACACGCAAAACGCCCAACCCTTTGCGGGAAGGCTAATCGGTAGGCTTTTCGAGTGGATTGCGTTGTGGGGTGTTGAAGCCTATCAAAGACCATCATACGGCGTAAGCAATGCTATGTCAAGCAGTGTAAGCGGAAAACCGGGTTTATCCTGTTTGATGGTTCCGATCACGACCGGCTGGCCACGAATAATGGTTGGATCGGTTATAACAAAGATCCAGAGGGCGACGCAACACGGTTCGGCGTAGCGAACAATCTGCCCGTTTGCGTCGCCCCTACGGTTGCCTGACCCCGGATTTCCGATCTTCTGAAGCGCTTGGCATCTGATGGCGCGGGGCGAAAGTCAAGTCGCCGTCAGCGGACTTGCAGCGGCAGGAACAGGTGCGGCAGGCCGGTCACCGGGCCGGCGCCGGCCGAGGTCACCTTGACCTGCTGGTTCGGCTGCAACACCAGCGGTGGGCCGGTCTTGGGTTGCACCGTCAGCGGCGCGCCATGAGACTGGAAGGTGGCCGTGTTGGTGGCGGGATTGTATGCGGTCAGGAAGCCGCCCATCTTGCTGGTGCCGGCCGAACCTGCCGGCGTGATTATGTCAACGGTCTGGCCGTCGAGGGCGTTATTCAGCAGGATAGCGCCTTGTTCCAGGACCAACCCCAATTCATAATCACTGGTCGCGCTGCGGGGGAGCGTGCAATTCTCGGCTATCTTGATCATTGCTAAATAGGCGATCGCCATTTTCATATTCGCGTTTCCTTCTTCACCTTTGGAAAAATCAACCAATTGAAGAAGCGCCTGAAGGCGTTCGGCCATATTTGAGATGCACTTGAGGTCGAACCGACCGAGATCTGATAGCTTAATATTAGAGGCGCAGTTATCGACCGAACGGCCGAACGGCAGCGGGCAGGTCTCAGGGAAGAATATCTCTCCCGGCGGCACTTCCTCGCCCTGATAGGTGACGACCGGCGCGACGACTTCCACGCCCAGGCGCGCCTCCTCCACGGGGGTATTCTGCTCGGCCCGGTAGGTCCAGGTCACGTTGGCTGGCGGATCACCAAAAGCTCCCTCACCCCAGGTGGCCCTCATTTCGAAAGTTTGTCCCTCATTACGTGGCGGCTTGACATTGATCGTCCATTCACTACTCGGGCCATCATAATATTCAGATGCGGGGTTATAGTGGAACCAATATACAGGTTCCACAATGTCACTCCTGTTTGGAGCATAGTAATTGAATTGGGCAGCATCGGATCGTTTGGAGAAATCACCGGCTGTAAAGGTGTGGCTGAATTCTACTCGGACTTTGTAATTGGTGTCCGGGTAAATAATCTGCGGCGGCCGGTCAAAATTGCTTTTAAAGCTGACATGGTAATAAAACTGGCCCATATCGACCAGTTTACTTTCTCTAATGATTTCGGTTTCGGCGAGTGTATATTTTGTAAAAGACCCATATTTAACATCCACTTCCGGATATTCATAGTACGTCGGAGCATTTTTCCAGTTGATAACCGGTGGTTCCTGCCGCACCCAGACGAGCTGGTTCTGTGCGGCCGCCGACGGGGGGCCGGTCTGGCTGTGTCCGGCGAACAGGACAAGGGCGATCAGCGACAGGGCCAGAATCGCGATCCCAGCCTTGGGCATACGGGCGATTGGTTGGTGTTTCACGGGTCATCCACCTCCTTTCGGGTGACCGGTCGGTGGCGGTGGCGCGGCCGGGTGCGCGTCGCGGCGAGGTAAACGGAATTCCCCTATCCCGGTAACCGGGTTGGCTCGGCAGTTTATCAGGTTCCGGTCCCCGCCCGGCAGGCATGGCTCTCCCCCGCCGGATTTTAATTACCGCATTAGACCCTATAGTAAATGAAGGGGACGACCTTGTAAAGAGAGGGGTTCGGGTGGCAGGTTGCCGGTTTCAGGTCGCGGCCCGTCATGGGGCTTTCGGAACCGCCCACCGGTTCATCCCTTACTGCACTTCCAGCCGGACGGTGGCGATATCGCCTTCGTTCAGTTTTTCCGCCTTGCGGATACTCGCTTTGATGGGCACGATGTAGCGGCCGTTTTTGGGCCACAAGGCCGTCGACCACTCGGAACGGCCGATTCGCACCTGGACCGGGATCATCCCCCACCCGTAGGTCACGGCGCCCGATATCATTTTCAGGTGGTCGCTCTCCTCGGCCGGAACGGTGATGAAATACCAGGGCGCGGGGCCGCGCCAGAACCAGATGTCGCCGTCGAATTCAATGATCATGGGCCTAGTATAGCAGAAGCGAGACGGGTGGTGGCGCGTATGCCGGGCAACCACCCATACGTCAGACGGCCGCCGAACTGACCGGCTGAACACCGATTGGCCGGGCGCTTCGACCCGTTGATGTTTATATAATAACGACTGAATACCGGTTGACAAGCCCCGGCGGCGGCCCTATAGTAAGAAATGGTCACCATCAACCAAAATCTGGTGACCAGGAGCAGAAGAAAGATGAGAACAAAAATGAATATCAGTCGAATTGGAGTATGGGTCGCCATTCTGGCGGTGTTGGCCCTGGCCGCTTGCGACGCGACCACGGACACGACGGAGACGGACCCCGGCGATTTCTCGCTGACCGGCACCATCTGGCAGTGGGAAAGCATCACGATCGCCGGGCAGGACACCCAAACGGTGACCAATCCGGCCGCCTACACGATCGTCTTCAACGAAGACGGCACGCTGAATGGCATGAACGATTGCAACAGCTTCACCGGCACCTACACAACCGAGAACAACGGCATCCAGATCCAGCCGGGGGCCTCGACGGCCGCCTTCTGCGGCGAGGAGTCGATGGATGTGCTCTTCGGCCAGTCGCTGGGGATGGTCGTCGCCGGGGGGCCGGACGGCACGGGCAATCTGGCGCTGGAGAGCGCGGGCGCGGAGCGCCGGATGATCTTCAGCGACAGCGGCGCGGCGCAATAAGCCCGGCCGATTTTCGCGCTCAGGTCAAGCCCCTCACCAATCGGCGGGGGGCTTTTTTGTTGCCGAAGCGCGCTGCGGCGTTGGGCCTGTCCATTCGTCCAACCCGCGCTAGAATAGGGCCATGAAGCCGGTCGAATTCGTCGCCAAGTGGTCAAAAATTCAACAAAAAGAACGCGCCACGGCCCAGACGCACTTCAACGATGTCTGCGCGCTGGTGGGGCACCTGACGCCGCTGGAATATGATCCCGGCGGCCGCGATTTCTCATTTGAGACGCAGGCCGAAAAGCCCGAAGGCGAAAAGGGTTACGCCGACGTCTTCTTTCGCGGCAAGTTTGTGTGGGAGTACAAAGGCCCGCACAAGGACCTGACCCGCGCCTACCGCCAGTTGCAGCTTTACCGCGAGGCGCTCGACAACCCGCCGCTGCTCATCACCAGCGACCTGCACACGATCGAGATCCACACCAACTTCACCAACCGGCCGGTGGTGAGGACGACCGTCACCCTCGACGACATCGGCGCGGGGCCGGGGGTGGAGGTGCTGTGGCGCGTTTTCAACGACCCCGACAGCTTCCGGCCGGAACGCACCCGCGAGGCCATCACCAAAGCCAGCGCCGAAAGCTTCCTGGCCGTGGCCGAACAGATGAAGCGGCACCAGCGGCTGACCGGCGAGACCTACACGCCGGAGGAACTGGCCCATTTCCTGGTGCGGCTGTTGTTCTGCCTGTTCGCCGAGGATTTGGGGCTGTTGCCGGACAAGGTCTTCACCCAGGCGGTGCGGCGGCAGGGCGGCGACTACGCCGATTTGCGCCCCGTCCTGGCCAACCTGTTCCGGGCCATGCGCGACGGCGGCGCGTTCGGCTTCCACCGCATCCGCCACTTCAACGGCACGTTGTTCGACGACGAGCTCGTGCCGACCATCCCCCACGACCTGGCCAAGGTCCTGCTGCGGGCGGCCGAGCAGGACTGGTCGGCCGTTGACCCGTCGATCTTCGGCACGATCTTCGAGCGGGTTATCGACCCCGACAAGCGCGCCCAGCTTGGCGCGCACTACACCAGCGCGGCCGACATCATGCTCATCGTCGAGCCGGTGCTGATGGAACCCCTGCGACGGAAGTGGGATGAAGTGCGGCGAGAGATTCAAGATACGAGATACGAGGTACGAGATACGAGTGAAGAGGGCGATTCTTCCGATTCGTATTTCGTAGGGCGACAGGAATCGCCTCGTATTTCGTATTTACTCAACGATTTCTCGAACGAGATCGCCGCCATCCGCGTCCTCGATCCGGCCTGTGGCAGTGGCAACTTTCTGTACCTGGCGCTGCGGGAGTTGCTGAATTTGCAGAAGGAGGTCATCGCCTACGCGGCGCGGCGGGGGCTGCCGGAGATCCCGCTGACGGTGTCGCCGGAGCAGCTCTACGGGATCGAGATCAACCCCTACGCCCACGAGCTGGCCCAGATCACGGCCTGGATCGGCTACTTGCAGTGGCGGCACGAGAACGGCTTCGCCGAGCCGGAGGAACCCATCCTGCGGCCGCTCAACAACATCCGGCGCATGGACGCCATCCTGGCCTACGACGAGGCCGGGAACCCGGTCGAGCCGGAGTGGCTGGCGGCCGAGGTGATTATCGGCAACCCGCCGTTTTTGGGTAACTATAAGATGCGTTCTGAACTCGGGGATAAATATACGATTGACCTTTATCGACTTTATGAAGGCAGAATTCCGAATAAATCAGATTTAGTATGCTACTGGTTCCTTAAAGCAAGCGATGCAATTAACAGCAATAATGCAAAACGGATCGGTCTCATAGCTACGAACAGTATTCGGGGAGGGGCTAATCGGTTTGTCCTTGACATTATTAAGAATGGTGGAGATATATTTCTAGCTTGGTCTGACAATCCATGGATTCTTGATGGCGCGTCTGTCCGAGTTAGCATTGTGGGTTTTGATAACGGGAAACAACCTAACAAAACCCTCGATGGAAATAGTGTATTATCGATTAACTCTGACTTAACTTCGCTTATTGACCTTAGTAAAGCCCAACGCCTTCCGGAAAATGGGAACATTTCCTATGAAGGAATTAAGCCAGCAGGAAATTTTGTGGTTGATGAATCAATTGCGCGACTATGGATGGAGCAGAATTCCGATAATCGCAAAGTATTAAGGCCTTATGTCAATGCGAGGGATTTAACTTCTATATCACGCGATGCATGGCTGATAGATTTCTTCAATATGGATAGTCTTGAAGCATCTAAATATGCTGGTCCCTATGACTTCATTATTAACAATGTCAAACCTGAGCGGGATCTTAATCGCGATAAAGGCTCAAGAACCTATTGGTGGCTACATCAAAGATCAAGAAGCGAAATGCGAAAAGGGATAGCGCGCCTTAGTCGCTATATATGTACTCCTCGACACTCAAAACATCGTATTTTTGTTTGGTTTGAAACTCATGTGCTTGCCGATTCAGCGATTACGGTGATCCTTAGTGACGACGACTACTTCTTCGGCGTCCTCCACGCCCGGCCGCACGAGCTGTGGTCGCTGCGCCTGGGGACGTGGCTGGGCAAAGGCAACGACCCGCGCTACACGCCGACCACCACCTTCGAGACCTTCCCCTTCCCCTGGTCGCCGGGGCAAGAGCCTTCGCGCCGCTCCGACAGAAACCGGGTTTTTGCCAAAAACCCGGTTTCTACTAAGGCTTCTACCGATGACGAACTCGCCCTCGAAGAAGCCATCGCCCGCCACGCCCGCGCCCTCGTCGCCTGGCGCGACGAATGGCTCAACCCGCCGCCCCCGGCCAAGGGTACCCTCGACGTGGCCTACGACCGGCTGATCAAGACCCGCACGCTGACCAACCTCTACAACGGGCTGGTGTATTATCGCTCCTACCGCGGCCCCGCCTTCGACCGCGTCGAATTCGACAAGCAAACCCGCAAATCCGTCACCCCGGCCGAGATCCAGGAACTCGACGACATCCACCGCGCCCTCGACGCGGCCGTCGCCCAAGCCTACGGTTGGGTACGCGCCGACGGCCGGCCGGAAGACCTGAGCGACGAGCAGATACTGGAGCGGCTGCTGGCGTTGAACAAGGAGCGATATGAGCGATCGTGACATCGCCACCCTGGTGGCCTACAACTTCTGGGCTGACGAGCGGATTCTGGCCGCCTGCGAGGGTCTCACGGCCGCCGAATTCACCCAGGCCGCCGCCCTCGATCCGGGTTGGGGCAGCCTGCGCGGCATTTTGGTCCATGCCCTGGACGCGGAGACCGGCTGGCGGGCCGTCTTGCAGGGCCAGGGTGGGGGCTTTCTGCTGCAGGAGTCCGATTTCGCCGACGTGGCCGCGCTGCGGGATCGGTGGGCGGTCGAGCGGGAGGCGTGGCTGGACTTCGCCGCCGGGCCGGCCGGGGAGCAACTGGACCGGGTCCTCGACATCGATGACGACTTTCAGATGACCGTCCGGCAGGTGATCACCCACGTCGTCATCCACGGGGCCCACCACCGCGCCGAGGCGGCGGCCATACTGACCGGCTTCGGCCGCTCGCCCGGCGACCTGGACTTCGACGTGTTCCTGTTCCAGGCCCTTTGAGGTCCTGGCGGTCGCAAGTGAAGGGTTCGTCGTAGCGCAACGATCTTCAAGTGCGAGCGGCGCGAACGGCAGACAGGAATCTTGCGCTACCAGGGGCTCGCTGGGCGCGTGCGTCAGGGTCGGGTGGCTGTAGACGGCCTTTCTATAATAGCCCCTCGCGGCCGCGCGACCGGCTGACTGCTTAAATCCACCATTCCTCTATTCATCCCTCACCCGCCTCGCGGGCAACCCCGGGAAGCAATTTCACCCGTTGATGTCAAAAATACTTGACACCGAGTATAAAATACATTACTATTTGTCTGGTGTGAAATACATAGAGTAAATGATATTAGACATTGGAGGCCGTGATGATTAACCCCAAAGAGAACTACGAGCAGGAGGAAAGCCTGTCCTACCATGAAAAGAGCCTGATCGTCTCCCTGATCACTTCAATCGTGATCTACGTGATTTTTGCCGTGCAGGTTTACCAACGCTACCAGGCCGGGAGCTTTGACACGAGCGAAACCCTCGTCTTCTGGGGACGGGCCATCCTGATCCTGGCCGCCGTGATCATCGTGCTTCAAATCCTGGCCCAAATTGGACTGGCCATCGGCCACGCCATCGTCACCCAGGAGGAAGCCGATCCTTCCTTCGAAGACGAGCGCGACAAGTTGATCGAGCTGAAAGGCAGGCGGATTTCGGCCAACATCTTTGCCGGCGGTTTTATTCTGGCCATGGCCGCTTTAGCCATCGGCCGGCCGCCAACCGTGATGTTCGTCACCATGATGTTATTCATGATCGTGGGCGACATCATCGAGTATTTCTACAAGTTTTACCTGTACCGGCGAGGGTTCTGACATGAGCAAGAATCCGATCAGCAACAATATTCGCAAATTGCGCTTTTTCCATAACGAGATGACTCAGAAAGAGCTGGCCGACCGGGTGGGTGTGACGCGACAGACGATCGTGGCCATCGAGAATGCCAAGTATTCGCCCTCGCTGGAGCTGGCCTTTCGTATCGCTTATGTTTTCGGATCGCCGCTGGAGGAAGTGTTTGCCTATTTCCCGGAGGGCGACGCCAACCTGGAAAGTATGAAAGGCGCGGAGTGAGGTGGTGGAATGACGGAGAACCAAATGGACACGAAACAAACGAAAAGAACCTCGCGATTCTGGGATCGCCTGGCCGGTGGATATGACCGGCATAATGAGTCTGGGGACATGGAGGATGCCGATCTGGTGAGGCGCATCCGGCCCCATCTTCACTCCGGCGATATCGTGCTCGATTATGGGTGCGCGACCGGAACCTGGACGCTGGCGCTGGCCAGCCGCGTGACCGAGATTCACGGGCTGGACATCTCGGCCAAGATGATCGCCCTGGCCCGGGCCAAGGCGCAAGAACGCCAGGCCGGCAACGCCCGCTTTGCCCAGGGCACCATCTTCGACGACGGGTTAGCGGCCGGGTCGTTTGACGCGATCCTGGCCCTTAACATCCTGCATCTGCTGGACGATCTGCCGCGCGTGGCCGGCCGGATCCATCACCTGTTGAAGCCGGGCGGCCGGTTCATATCGGTGACCCCCTGCCTGGGAGAGGTGCCCGCGCCTCTACGATTCATCCTGCGCGTCGCAGATGTGTCGGGCCTGGTGCCCCACATCAATTACCCGCGCCCTTCCGATCTGGATCGCCTGGTGGCCGGCGCCGGCTTGCAGACCATCGAAGCGAACGTCATCCCGGGGCGGGTGACCGACTATTTTCTTGTGGTCCGAAAGTAGGGGCCAAGCAGCCGGGAGACCAACCTGAGGGTTTACCGAGCGATTTCGTGGCCAGTCGCCTCGCCCTTACTTACGGTTTTAGAAATTTTGTAAATACATTTTGTAATCAAAGGAGATAAACATGAACAACTTTCAAAAAGCGGGTGGCATCAGTGCCCTGATCGACGCCGGCACCTTCATTGTCGGGTTGGCTTTATACTTCACCCTGCTGGCACCTTTCCTGAACATCACCGGGGATGCCCAGTTCTACCGCTATCTGGCGTTTCTGGTCGAGAATCAGACTTTGATGGTGGCCTGGAACCTGATCATTTATGTCGGCTTCGGCAGCTGTCTGGTAGTGTTGTCGCTGGCGCTGCTCCACCGGCTGTCGCCCGGAGCGCCGGCATTGGCCCAGACGGCCGCCGCCTTCGGTATCATTTGGGCGGGGCTGGTCATCGGCGCCGGAATGATCACCGTCGTTGGTTTGGAGAGCCTCGGAGCAATGCTGGTGCGCGACCCGGCTCAGGCGGCGACGATCTGGCGCGCGGTGGATACCGTCCACACGGGACTTGGCGGCGGAATTGAGATCGTCGGCGGGATGTGGGTTCTGCTGGTCAGCGTGGCCGCCCTGCGAAGCGGCACACTGCCTCGGCTTCTGAACTACCTGGGCCTCGTTCTGGGGGTAGCCGGCCTCCTGACGATCATTCGCTCTCTGGAGATGATGGGAGCCATCTTTGGCCTGGGCCTGATCGTCTGGTTCATCTGGACGGGTATCGTCTTGTTGCGCCGGCCGGTCTATGTAGTCGCCCGTGTTGAGACGTTACAAGCGGCGACGAGTTAATTTCATCGCGCCCGATTTCCCGGAAGGGTCCTTTCCAAAGGGCCATATCCTGAGCGGCCAGAAGGTATTGATCTACAGCGCTTCCGGGGCGGTGGGCACCAACGCCGTCCAAACGACCACCAGAAAAGGGTAGGCAGCGCCGCTAACAAAAAAAGACCGCCATTCTATGATTGGCGGTCTTTTGACGACCACGAAAGTGGCCCGTATTTTCCGTAATCTCGGTTTAGTTCGCAGGGGGTAACATCACCGCGCCAATCACGTGGATGACCCCGTTGCTGGCGCGAATGTCGGTGGCCAGAATTTCCGCACCGGCGATGTAGGCCTTGCCGTTCATAACTGAAGTCATAGCAGTGTCGCCGTTCAGCATGTCCACCGACTTGGGCGGGAAGAGGCTCTGCGACAGGCGATTGCCGCGCGTGACATGATAGAGGAGAACATCAGTCAGGGCGTCGACGGGCAGAGCATCGACGAGTTCCGGACCGGTCTTGCCCGGTCCGAGCAGCGCTTCGGCTGCGTCATCAAACGCGTCGTTGGTCGGGGCGAACACCGTATATTGCTTGTTGCCGTTCAGCGCATCCACCAGTCCCGCCTTCTGGACAGCGTAGACCAGGGTCGAGAAATCGGGATTATCGACGGCGATGCCGACGATCGTGCGGCTATCGCGTTGTTGGGCGCGGGCTGTCGCCGGCATGATCGCCGATACGGCAAGCGCCACAAACAGGAACATGGACACCAGCTTCAAAGTTTTCATTGCCATCATATTGCCTCCATTTACATACAGTTTCATTTGGATGGTCTGATTTTTTTTCATCCATAAGGTCAAGCATAGACCTTCATCGACTATTTGTCAATAAATTGTACATATATTGCCCCATTATCGCCTACTTCTCAGGTGCGACTCATTTACGTGGGTAGGGGTCGATAACCAGCGGGCGTGCTGAGATCGGTCATGGACAGGTGCTACGCGCTGGATGAAATCGTCGATGCCCACCGGTATGTTGACCAGGGCCACAAGCGGGGCAATGTGGCGATCCGGATCGCCTAGAATGGCGTATCCCCACATTTGCAGGTTGGATCCGCCACCGGGCCACAGGATCCTTAAATTGCGCGGCCGGGGTTTGCGATACGCCGCGTATCGGCCGGCATTCGTATCTCGTATCTCGTCTCTCGTATTTTGATTCGTCCCTCGCCGCTCGACCGGTTAAAATGGGGCCATGAAGCCGGCCGCCTTCGTCGCCAAGTGGTCCCGAATGCAGCAAAAAGAACGCCCCACCGCAACTTGGAGCGGCTGCTGGCGCTCAATCTGGAAAGAGCGACGAATGACGAGTGAGGAACCATGACCGCGCTCTACTCCGACACGCATCCTGAGATGGAAGCCCTGCAAATACAATTATGGCGGCAGGCGAGTCCTACGCGCAAAATGGAGATGCTGGCGCAATTGAATGCCTCAGTACGACTGCTGGCGCTGGCCGGTCTGCGCTCGCGATATCCTCAAGCCGGTGAG
>JAWOHK010000148.1:0-12917 GCA_046485205.1 Chloroflexota bacterium
CCGACCGGTACTACACTGACCGAATAGACGCCCCCGTCGCCTTCTTCTTTAGGCCATAATTCCGCCAATTCGTGAATAGACTGCTCCAGCCAGGGACCGTCATTGAAACCGGGAACGACCACTAACTGAGAATGCACCTCAATCCGCCGTTCGGCCAGCCACCGTAATTGACCTATAATGTCAGGCGCAGAAGGGTTACGTAGGAATTGCCGCCGCATGGCTATGTCGGTCACGTGCACCGATACATACAGAGGGGACAAGCGCATGGTCTCGATGCGCCACCAATCATGCTCGCTTAAATTGGTCAAGGTCACAAAATGACCGAACAAAAAGGAGTACCGGTAATCATCGTCCTTGATATAGAGCGTGCGGCGAAATTTCGGCGCCATCTGCAACACAAAGCAAAATTCGCAAAGATTATTGCAACGCCGGATGTCGATATCAAATGTAGGATGAGTGAATTCAATTCCGAGTGGTTCGTCATATGCCCGCTCGGCTTCAAATAACAGCAATTCGTCACCACGACGAATTAGCAGTTCCAAGTATTCATCCGCGCCATAATATTGGACGTCGATCACATCCTCGACCGTCTGGTCATTGATGGCCAACAGTTCATCACCCCTTTGCAGCCCAATCCGACCGGCCAGGCTATCCGGCTCAATAACAGCGATTTGCCCGCCGGCAAAGGTTGAGAGGTCAATTTCTTGAAAAAGGGCCATCAGGAGGGCTCGTTGGTGAGGGTTATAAGGTTCAGGATTTCTTGAATAACGGCTTCCGGTGTGCGGCCGGTTGTGTCGATATTGATCGCGTCCTCGGCCGATCGAAGGGGCGAATGCTCGCGGTTGCTGTCAATATTATCTCGCCGGATCACGTCGGCCAGAATGGCATTAAATTCGGCCTCCTCACCCTGTCGCTGGCGATCATAAAGTCGGCGACCGGCCCGTTCCTCCGGTGACGCGGTAACAAACAACTTCAATGGGGCATCCGGCACGACAACGGTGCCAATGTCACGGCCTACCATCACAACCCGACCGCGGCGGGCGAACGCCTGCTGGCGGCGAACCATTTCCGCACGAACGTCTTTAATCATGGAGACCCGGGAGACCATCCCATCGACAGCGGGTTGCCGGATGTCCCAGGTTACATCTTCCTTATCGAGTAATACGGTGTAATGGCGGCCGTCTGTTTCGCTAGCCAATGGCACAATATCCAGATCGATCGACCGGGCCAAATCGGTTAATTTCTTTTCATCCGACGCGTCGATATCGTTACGAATTGCCGCCAGTGTCAAGGCACGATACATGATTCCGGTATCCAAAAACAAATAACCTAAACAGCCGGCCAGCATCAGGCCGACTGTGGATTTGCCCGACGCGGCGGGACCATCGATAGTAATAACATTCGGCAGCGAACGATTTTGCAATTTAGATTCTCCACCGCAGCTCAACACGGCCTTGATCAGCCCGTTGGTTCGCCCGCGGCACTTCTTTTTAGTTGCCTTATTTCAGCCTCGCTTAAATAACGCCAATGGCCGGGTTGCAAGTCGCCGAGAGCCAACGGGCCGATACGTTCGCGTACCAGACGGCGTACAGGATGACCCAACGCAGCGGCAATCCGTCGAATCTGCCGCTTGCGCCCCTCTCTCAATACAATACGGAATCTTGTAAACTCAGTGTTGCGCTCAATCAACTCAATCGGGGCGGGAGCTGTGATCCGGTTATCGAGAATCACTCCCCGGCGCCATTGTTCTAGGGCCTGATCGGAAATTCGGCCCTCTACCGTGATATGATACACTTTCTCATGGCCATAGCGGGGGTGGGTCAGGCGATGGGCCAGCCATCCGTCATCGGTCATCAACACCAATCCCTCACTTGGTTTGTCCAGGCGGCCGACCGGATAGATATGGCGATCGTTTTCGAGGTGGATAAGATCGCGCACGGTCGTCCGGCCTTCCTCGAGTTCGTCTTCGAGTGATGAGATGACTCCCCGCGGTTTATTGAGGGCAATATAGATGTGGTCATCGATTCCAGCCGGACTAGTATCAGTTAACAGGACACCATCGATCCGGATGATGTCGGATGCCGGATCAGCTTTATCGCCCAGCTTGGCCGGGCGATCATTTAGCGTGACCCGCCCTTCAGCGATCAGTGTTTCACAGGCGCGGCGCGACCCGAACCCAGCCCGAGCCAACACTTTTTGTAATCGTTCTTCCACAATTGTTGGTCCACACCCTCAGTCGATAGACGATCTTATTCCTCTTCGTCGTTGAAACGGGGCATATCTTCCAGCGAATTCATCCCAAAATGCTGCAAAAACTCCGGTGTTGTGCCATACAAGATGGGCCGGCCCGGTTTTTCCAAGCGACCGACCTCTTCAACCAGGCCTTTACTGAGTAGCGATCGCAACGCGCCATCCGAATTGACACCTCGAATCTGGTCGATTTGCGGCCGCGTTACCGGTTGCATATATCCGACAATAGCCAGCACTTCCAAAGCAGCCTGGCTCAACCTAGTGGTTAATTCCAAACCCAAAAATCGCTCGATGGTTACCCCGGCCTCAGGCGCCGAGGTTAGCTGAACGAGGTTATTATTACTCCACTGCAGGCGCAAACCACGCCCACTATAATCATTCTCCAATTCCCGCAATAGCTTGCCTACAGCCGCCGGGGTCATGTCTAACGCCGTCGCCAATCTTGCGGCAGAAATGGGGCCGCTGGCGACAAACAAAATGCTCTCTAACCGCGCCAACGGCGAAAGTGGCTCGACTGTGGTCTCATCCTGTCTAATGTCCATGTCTCTTCAGCGAAAAGCGGCCCCATTGCTAATTCAGGACAACCGGCCGCCCGCAAGGTATTATACTGTACCTGACCTAAGGGTCACATCTATATCAAATTGGATCAACACCATGAATAAAATTTTCGATTACGCTCGCCAAAATCAGCCTCTATATTTAGCCCAACTATTCGACTTTTTACGCATTCCCAGCGTTAGCACTCAACCGGAGCACGATGAGGATACACGTCGAGCAGCCGATTGGCTGGCTGACTCGATGAGATTGGCGGGTCTTGAAAACATCCGGGTGATCACCACGGATCGTCACCCAATTGTTTACGGCGACTGGCTACATGCCGGACCGGACGCCCCAACCGTCCTTATATACGGTCATTATGATGTCCAGCCAGCCGAACCGCTCGATAAATGGGATTCCCCACCGTTCGAGCCGGTTCTGCAGGACGATTTCATCCTCGCGCGCGGAGCATCCGACGATAAAGGCCAACTCTTCGTCCATTTGAAATCGGTCGAAGCCTACTTGCAGTCCGACGGCCAACTACCAATCAACGTCAAATTTATTGTTGAGGGCGAAGAAGAAGTTGGCAGCCGGAATCTCCACGAGTTTATTAACCAAAACGCCGAATTTCTGGCGGCCGATTCCGCGCTTATTTCCGACACCTCTATCCTAGCGCCCGACCAACCGGCATTGGTCTATGGCTTGCGCGGAAATTGCCATATTCTTCTGGATATCACCGGCCCGGCCCGCGACCTGCATTCCGGAAGCTATGGTGGGGGTATCGATAATCCGCTCAATGCTCTGGCCCACCTTATCGCCAAGCTGAAGGATGAACGCGGTCACATTATGATCCCCGGCTTCTATGATCGCGTGCGGCCCTTAAGCCTGGAAGAACGCCAACTGCTGGCCACCTTTCCGCTGGATGAAGCCGCCTGGCTGGCTGAAACAGGCGCGCCGGCAGTGTGGGGCGAGCCGGAATACGCGCTCACCGAACGCATCAGTGCCCGGCCGACGCTGGATATAACCGGTATGATAGGCGGATACACCGGTCCTGGGACCAAAACGATCCTCCCCTCGTCCGCACACGCCAAGATTTCCATGAGATTGGTGCCTGATCAGGATCCGGAAGAAATCGCCCGGCTGTTCGAGTCCTATGTCGAGGAAGTTTTACCAGCCAGCGTAACTGTTCACATCAAGCGGTACGGCTTGGCGCACCCGGTTCTGATTGACCGGGATACGCCAACAATGCAAGCAGCCTCTGAAGCATACGAGGCTACTTTCAAACGCAGACCGGTTTTTATGCGCGAGGGCGGCAGCATTCCGGTTGTCAGCCGGTTTGAACGGGATCTGGGTTTGCCAACCATTTTGATGGGCTTCGGGTTGCCGGGCGATCGCATCCACTCTCCTAACGAGCGTTTTTATCTGCCTAATTTTTACGCTGGAATCGAGACCAGTATTCGCTACTTCGATCTCATCGCACACCACAAATAACCTACCGCCGCTATGCCTGTGTCGATTCTTGTTCACTTAGGACTACTCACCGGCTTGATCGTCTTTTTTCTCTGGTGGACCCGGCGCCATCGCTTGCGGATGTTGGCCACGGTCGAAGAAATCATCCTGGCCGATGTTCAAGCAACGGGACTGGCAAACAGTCGCGATATCGTCGTCTATTTGCCACCGGGCTATCGGAAACATATCGACAAAGCTTATGATGTCCTCTATGTCAATGACGGTCAGGAACGGGATGCGCTGGATCTTCGTGGAGCGCTGGCACGCCTGACTTTGAAAGGAAAAATACGGCCGATCATCGTCGTGGTCATTCCGACAAATGCGAATCGCATCCAGGAATACGGAACGGCATGCTGTCCAAACTCGCGCGGTTTGGGCGCTGATGCTGCTGCTTATAGTGCATTTGTCGTGCATGAACTGAAACCCCTGATCGATAAGAAATTTCGCACACGCTCTCCGGCTGCGCTCACTGGCGTTTCTCTGGGAGGGCTATCAGCCTTTGATATCGTCTGGAACAATCCCTATGACTTTAACACCGTGGGCGCAATGTCTGGTAGCTTCTGGTGGAACACGGCCACCACTGAGGACTGGCCAGCGGAAGACCCACGCATCGCCCATGCGATGGTGCGAGGTTCTCAATATATTGAGGGATTTCGCGGTTGGTTCCAGGCCGGGACGCGCGATGAGGTTTCAGACCGCGATAACGACGGCGTAATCGATGCCATTCAGGATACGACCGAGTTAATAGAAGAGCTTACCAGGTTGGGTTATCGCCCGGGAGTGGATTTAAAGTATGTAGAAATGCCTAGCGGCCGCCATGACTACCAGACCTGGGCTAAAGTAATGCCGGATTTTTTAATCTGGGCGTTTAGTCCCTGATCGTTCCGGCGAAGAGAATGACAGTCGTGCGGTCCTCTCCCGCCTCGGTGATGACTCGAATACGGTGAGTGTCGACAACGTATTCGGAGGTAATGGTTTCTAACCCGGTGAGTGTATTCACCTTGTTCTGAGAGGCAGACCATATGGATGAGACGTGGGCGTTCATTAACATACCGTCGGTGATATCGAGTTCGTAGAACTCACCGAATTCTCCATAATCTCCTGAGGTGTGACGCTGCAACAAGTTGCGAATGTCATCATTTGACAGATGTTGAGAAACGCTGGCCGTCACCAGAACCTGACCATAATTGATTAACTGACCGGCAGCGGCGTAGGGCAAGGAATCATTCGCAACATCAAAGTCCCCGGATAATCGGAAAAAGCCAATATCACAAGAATAGCCTAAATCGGCATAGGGGATGAAGTCGCCACTCTCGAACTCAACCCCAATTTCCTCATCCAGGATGCGCGGGCGTACGGACGCATGTGGTATCGGACGATGATGATAGAACACACGGCTAACCTCATCAGCTACCAACCTTACAATATGAGGTTTAGTGATCATATGAGCCTCCGTCCTTCGAATCAAGTCTGCCTATTCACGGCCGAGCCTGTTATCGATATATCGAATTACATTTGAATCAATTACGTTATGTATATTGTATTCAGATTAGAGCGTGTTGGGTGATTTTTCTACTAAGTTTTCACAGTCGCGCTGGGCCGAAAGATATGACTTTCTTTACATGACAAATACCCATTTAAACTGGTATGCTAAGAGAAAGGAATTCTGAATCCCATTTGCATCGTTCCTGTTTCACCAATTGGGACCCGGTGATACTGGGAACCATGCCCATCGAATAAAAATCTATCGAGCGCGACCATCTGGAGGCAGAACATGACAACCCTGCATGAAATTCATCAATCAGGTCAGTCAACCTGGCTTAACTATCTGAGAAACAGTTTTATACGATCGGGCGAATTGACTAAACATATCGAGTGGGGAGTACAGGGCATCACGGCGAATGCACTTGTGTACCAACGCGCCATAGCGGCCGGCGGCGATTACGATGATGCTATCCGCCGCGAGACAACTGCCGGAACTCCGGCGCGGCGGATCCATGAGGCTGTGGTCGTCGACGACATCCAGCGCGCGGCCGATGTCCTGCGGCCAGTCTTTGATGAGAGCGAGGGGCTTGACGGCTTTGTAAGCCTTGAACTGGAACCGGCACTTCTGACCGATGCGACCGCGACAGTCGCTGAAGTGAGGCGTTTATCTCACCATATCGACCGTTACAATGTGATGGTTGAGATACCGGCAACGCCAGCCGGTATAGAGGCTATTCACCATTTGGTGTCCGACGGGGTTTCGGTGAACGCGACCCATATCTTCTCGGTAGCGGTCTACGAACAAGTTGCCCAGGCATATATTGACGGCCTTGAAAAGTACATCACCAGCCACAGTGTCTGGCGGGTCACCCCAACAGCCGTGGCTTCTTTTTCACTCAGTCCCATCGACGCGGCCGTTGACCCGTTATTGGTCGAGGCTGGACGCAAGGAAATGACCGGCCAAACCGCCATTGCGATGGCCAAGATTTTGTACCTGCGTTTCCAGAACAT
The DNA here is from genome assembly GCA_046485205.1 of Chloroflexota bacterium. Lineage (GTDB taxonomy): Bacteria > Chloroflexota > Anaerolineae > Promineifilales > Promineifilaceae > Promineifilum. Next base: position 6,793 of record JAWOHK010000148.1, read on the forward strand.
CTTTGCCGGGCCCCGATGGGAAAAGTTGGTCGATCGTGGTGGACGCGTGCTGCGGCCTAAATGGACGCGCATGACCCCTCGAAATTTTCTGCTGCCGGCGACCTATTATCTTGAAGCACTGATTTACTCGGACACAATCGCCACCCTTTCACCTCAGATTTTGAATATCTTCCTGAATAGGGGGTCACTGGCCGTTAATCCAACCGAAGGATTCAACGATGCACAGGCGCATTTGGCCGATCTGGTTAATCTTGATATCGACCTTGATAAAATTTCCACCCGGTTGCAAAAAGAACATCTACAATCTTCCGACCGGCAATTCCATGACCTGATTCAAGTGGTCATGCACCGCCGGGATGAACTGGATCGCGGCTGGGAGCCGATGGCAGCACGTCTAGGTGATTATGCGAACATCGTCACCGAAGGGCTGGATGAACTTTCCCATCGGCGGGTTGTTTGCCGCATCTGGAATCATGACCACATTGTGTGGAAACCGGATCCCGCCGAAATTACGAATCGTCTAGGCTGGCTCCACATTATGGATGCCATGCAAGCCAACATCACCCGACTGCAATCCTTTACCAACCGCGTATTGGATGAGGGCTTTACCCATACGCTGTTACTGGGAATGGGCGGTTCCAGTCTCGCGCCTGAGCTTTATTACAACATCTTTGGCCGGCCATCTCGCCCGGCAAATGTGTCCTTCGAGGGGCTTGACCTTGTCGTGCTGGACACGACCGACGCGGATGCGGTCACTGCTGTTGATGAGTCGCTTGATCTGTCCCGTACTCTGGTGATCGTTGCTACCAAGTCTGGCAGCACGATTGAAACGTTGTCCGCCTTCAAACACTATTACAATCGACTTGCCGCGTTAGTCGGATCCGATAAGGCCGGCGAGCACATCATCGGCATTACCGATCCCGGAAGCAAGGTCGTCGAACTGGCCGATCAATACGGGTTTCGGGACTTGTTCTTGAATGATCCCAACATTGGCGGTCGATATTCTGCGTTATCCTACTTTGGGCTGGTGCCGGCGGCCCTTGTCGGCGTTGATCTATCCGAACTCCTTGAGCGGGGCTCAGCAATGGCCGCTAATGCCATGCTCTGCGATAGAGACATGATCGGCAAAAATCTCTCTGCCCGCTTGGGAACAATTCTCGGCCGTGTGGGACCGGCCGGACGCGATAAATTGACATTCGTTACCTCGGCCCCCATCACCAGTTTCGGCGACTGGGCTGAGCAGCTCATCGCCGAAAGTCTGGGGAAGGAGGGCAAGGGCATTTTGCCGGTGGTTGGCGAGCGAATCGCCGAGGACGGCTTTTATGGGGACGACCGTCTGTTTATTCACCTGCGGCTGGATGGTGATCGCACTCACGATGCAGCTATGGCTAAACTGGCCGATGACGGGCATCCGGTAGTCACGCTCAGGTTGAAGGATTTGTACGACATTGGCGGTCAATTCCTGCTATGGGAAATGGCTACGGCGATAGCCGCCTATTTCATGGCCATTAATCCATTTAACCAACCGAATGTCGAAGCGGCCAAGGTGAAGGCCAAGGAGATCGTTGCCGAATACGCGTCCACCGGTCAATTGCCTGGCGGCGATTTAATCGAGCCTGAGGCGGGCGCGCTTGGCGAGTTCCTTTCCCAGGTCCAACCGGGTGACTACATCGCCATCCAAGCTTATGCGCAGCAAACCGCGGAACTTGATGAAGCATTGAAGAGGCTTCGAGAGAAAATCCGTTCCTCTATAGCGACTCGGTTGGGTCACTACCCGGCGACGACGATCGGCTATGGACCTCGCTTTTTACACTCTACAGGCCAGTTACACAAGGGGGATCGCGGGAACGGCTTGTTTGTTCAGCTGGTTTCAGATGCCGTGAACGATATCGCCATACCGGATGAAGCAGGAGCGGAGGCGTCCAGCATCAGCTTTAACATTTTGAAGAAAGCCCAGGCCCTAGGTGATGCTCGCGCGCTGCGCGATGCTCGCCGCCGTGTTATCGCCTTTGACGCGGGACAGGACCCGGTTGAAGCTGTCAGGTCGCTGGCAGATGGTATATCAAGTAGATGAAGACCTGGAAGTGACGGTCAACTCGCTGCTTTCTACTAATCAGGTGCGAGGACAGGTTGGTTTTGCTGAGCCCACTGCATGGTATAAAGGTTAAAGTAGCGACCGCGACGAGCCAATAGCTCTTCATGCGTTCCTTGCTCGACAATACGACCTCGATCCAGCACGACGATCTGGTCGGCATTGATGATAGTGCTCAGGCGGTGGGCGATGACAAAGCTTGTCCGGCCTTCCATCAAGGTGTCTAGCGCTTTCTGAATGATGCGTTCGGTCGCCGTATCCACGCTACTGGTCGCCTCGTCTAAAATCAAAATACGCGGGTCGGCCAGCAATGCCCTGGCAAATGATATCAATTGGCGCTGGCCTACACTAAGATTGCTGCCATTCTCCCCCACTTCGGAATCGTACTGGTCCGGTAACCGGCTGATAAAATCATCGGCGCCAACAGCGGTGGCTGCTTGCTTAACTTCGTCATCCGATGCACTCAACCGGCCATACCGAATATTATCGGCGATCGTTCCCGTGAACAGAAAGGTGTCTTGAAGAACTATACCTAACTGCTGGCGCAAGCTGTCACTGGTGACATCACGGATATCATACCCATCGATGGACAGGCTCCCTTCGGATACATCATAAAACCGGGACAAGAGCCTGATGATGGTACTCTTGCCTGCACCGGTCTCCCCTACCAGGGCGATGCGCTCACCCGGATCAGCCTTAAGATTAATATTTTTAAGGACGTGCCGACCATCTTGTCTGTAGGCAAAGGAGACATTGTCGAAAACCACCTCCCCCCGAATCTCCGGTAAAGTCCGGGCATCGGGCGAATCGATGAGATCGGGCTGAAAATCGAGAAGTTCAAATATACGTTCCGAGGCGGCCATGGTCGCCTGAAAGACGTTGTAGCGTTGAGCCAATTCGCGAATTGGGTCGAAGAAACGCTCCACGTAGAGAACAAATGCTACCAGCGTGCCGGCGGTTAAGGCGTCGCCAATGACCAGCCAACCCCCAACCCCAACTACCAAAGCGGTGGCCAACGATCCGATGAAATCCACACCCGGGAAAAATATCGCCGAAAGACGGGTGGCAACCACATTGGCATCAAAGAATGACCGGTTGAGATCGTCAAAATACTCGAAATTACGCACCTCGCGGGCAAAGCTTTTTGTGACGCGAATACCTGAAATCGATTCATTCAAATAACCGTTAATCAACGCCAGACGCTGGCGAGTGGCCCGGTAGGCTTCACGCACACGTTGGCGCCAATAGTGGGTCAGAATTAACATCAATGGCAGAACGGCAAAAGCCACCAGCGCTAATTGCCAGTTTAGCACCATCATGGCGATTACAATGCCGGTCAGGATGAAGATGGAACGAAATAGGCCGGTGATGGACCAGGTGACAAAATCCTGCAAAACCCCGACATCGCCGATGAGGCGGCTCATCAACCGGCCGACGCTGTAATTGCTATAGAAATTCAGGGTGAGACGATGGAGGTGACGGAATAATTCGCTTCGCAGGTCGGCTACGATCTTGGTTCCCACAAAGGCCATGATGCGTATTCGGCTGCGGTTGGTCAACCATTCGCCGATTGCAACCATCATGAACAGTATCGTCCAGTAGCGAAGTTGCGTAAACGAGCCTGCTCGAATGCCGTCGTCGATGGCGAACCCAATGATAGCCGGCCCGGCAACGCTCAATAGCGAACTGGCCGTCATGAGGATGACCGCAAAAATGAGACTTGCCTTGTAAGGGATCATGTAATGGCCCAAGCGCCGGACCAACCGGCTATCATAGGCCTTACCTAGCAATTCATCATCCTCGCGCAGCAACGCGCGAATACGCGCCTCCCGGGCTTCGCGCTCATCCGTGGATTCAGGCTGGTTATTGGTTCCGTTCTGCCTTTCCTCACGCGAGGCTGTCATGGGCTTATTCCTTGAATACCGGAATTAGTCGCCAGACTTTCGGCCGCCATCCTATCTTGCAAGCTTAGAAATTCCTCCTGATCCTTTAGCTGGAGATCATATATACGGCGATATAAACCATCTACGGTCAACAGGTGTTCGTGAGTGCCCCGCTCGACAATGCGGCCGTCTTGCAGCACCAAAATGCAATCAGCATGTTTGAGGGTCAGCAGGCGTTGGGCAATAATGAACGTAGTACGGCCTTTCATCAATTCGGCCAAAGCCTCCTGGATAATATGTTCTGTCTCGGTATCAACGCTGCTAGTTGAGTCATCCAAGATAAGAATGCGCGGGTCGGCCAGCAAAGCCCTGGCGATGGCGATTCGTTGTTTTTGGCCACCACTCAGCGTAACCCCTCGCTCACCGACGCGGGTTTCATAACCATCATCCAATTCCAGGATGAAATCATGCGCATGAGCTGCTCTGGCAGCGGCTTCAATTTGCTCCATGGACGACTCTGGGCGTCCATAAGCGATGTTTTCGCCTACTGTCTGACTGAAAAGAAAAGGTTCCTGAAGCACAATACCGATGTGGCTTCTCAGGCTTTTTAATTGTAAGGCACGCACATCATGGCCGTCGACCATCACCTGGCCGCTGCCGGCATCGTAAAATCGCGGAATGAGGTTGGTTACCGTCGACTTACCCGAACCGGTCGGGCCGATGAGAGCGACTCGCTCGCCCGGCTGAGCCTTAAACGTGATATCTTCCAGAATCTGCAATCCGTCGCGGTAGGCAAATGACACATCCTTGAAGATCACTTCGCCTCGCGCATCATCCAGGGTGATCGCATCCGGGGAATCTACAACTTCGGCCGGCATGTCGATGATCTCAAAGACCCGCGAGGCGCTGGCACCTGCCGTGGCCGCCAGGTTCACCAGAAAGCCTAGGCGCTGGATGGGCGAGTTTAGCATCAGAACGTAAGAGATGAGAGCAAACAAGGCCCCGACAGTTATTTCACCTTCCAGAGCGGCCGGCCCGCCGAACCAGAGCAGGAGAAAGATACTGACTGAGATTAAGAAGGTCATAAACGGCCAGTTATTGGCCCACTTTTTGATTAAGCCAAAACGCCGGTCGAACCATTCGGTGTTTTCGAGATCGAACTTTTTTAGTTCGTGTCGCTCGCGGGCAAAAGCTTTGACTACTCGAATGCCGGTCAGGCTTTCCTGCATCACCGTCGACAAAACGCCCATCTGCTCTTGAATTCGCTTGAACATCGGCTCGACCGTGATGCCGAAATGTAAGGTGGTGATAAGCAATATCGGCAGTGGCAGCAATCCCAGGAGGGCCAGCGGCACGGAGGCGATCATCATCGCTACCATCACGCCGATGACCAGCAAGATGGTCGCCACTAAGTCCATCAGCCCAATCCCGGCGAACCGCTCGGCTTCGCCGATATCACTCGTCGCCCGACTCATCAGATCACCGGTATGGCTTTGGTCATGGAACGCAAACGGTTGGTATTGAACGGCATTATAAAAATCGTTACGCAGATCATAAGCGACCCGGTGAGTCAACCATTCACCGTAATAGCGCTGTCCGAAGCCTAAGAATCCCCGAACGAGGGCTATCCCCATAATGATCCCGCCGGCGATAAACAATGCTGACGCCCTTCCTTCGGATATGCCGAAATCGATGGCCCAGGCGATAATCGGAGGGATAAGCAGATTTAGACCGGTACCTAATAATACGGACGCATAGGCAATCACAACCGGCAAGGGGTAAGGACGGAGAAAACCCAGCAGACGCCAGGTCGAATTCTTGTGTTTACTCGTGGGGTTACTCACTGGATACCTTTGGGCCATCAAACGGATTTGGTGCTCCTGCGTTCGGTGATGCAGATTCCTTCACGGAGTTTGATTGCTCGCCCACAATCCCTTAGGTTGGATCACATGCAACAGACATTATAACACGCTGTGTTTGGTTAGGCATTTATCTAATATTTTCCGTAATTTTCCTGCCACTTAAACAGCGAATTTTGCCGTCATATTCTTGCTACAAGGCGGCATTCTGATAAAATACTCCCAGCTTGTGATGAGGTACACAATTGGAGGCAAGCACCCATGGCGATTAGACGACTTATATTAGCAATT
>JAWOHK010000184.1:0-6714 GCA_046485205.1 Chloroflexota bacterium
TCAGGTGGGGGTGGGCAAAGCCATCGAGAAAGGGGTGTTGCGCGCCGGGTTCAGTGTCACGGTTTTCGGGATCCTCCAAGGCCGGATCGCCAGAGCAATTTCAATTCGACCCGCGAATCCTGAATATTCCCAGTCGAAGCTCGCTTATTCGGGTACTACCCGAACTGGCCAAAAGCGATCAGGTTCTGACAACGCTCTTCCAACAACTAGAGTCTGAAGGCGTACTAGTGACCGAAACATTGGCGGATGATTTAACCGCGCAAGCCGGACGCGAGCCAATTTTGATTTACCTTCGCGCTCGTCATGAAGATCCGGACTTGGCGGTTCGAATCGCTAATCTATGGGCCGAGCAATTTGTCGCCCTGTCTAATGATGTTTATGCCAACACAGGCGAAAGTCAGGTGCAATTCTATGAAGGACAGGTCGCCAATGCGTCGGCGCGCTTGAATGCTGCTAATGAAACATTGATTGAATTCCAGAATGAAAACCGGCTGGCAGTCGCCACGAATGAGCTCAATTCCTTGACCCTAACCCATGCGAGTGTGCTGAGCTATACCCACGCTCTCAGATCCTTGCGCGATGACATCCAGGGCATCCGCACCCAACAAGAAAGTGTATCCGGTGGGACATCGGGGCAAATTAGCCAGTTTACCGCTCTGGCTCTCCAGGCGCGCGCCTTAAATCTGGAAGAGTCTTCGCCTTTTATTGTTCAGGTAAGTTCAGACATGGATGTCGAGACAAGCGCGGGTTCCCAGCTTGCCTTTTTAGATTCACTAGCAGCCATGGTTGAGCAGATGGAACTGGCAACATCCGAGCGTTTGCTTGAATTGGAGACAAATTTATTCGAAGCACAACAGGAATTCGAAACGTTGAATGCCATATCATCTAGGTTAATCGTCGACCGAGATTTAGCTCTGGAAACTTATGCATCCCTGTTACGCAAATTGGACGAAGAACGAATAGGCGCTCAAGATTTGACCAGTGGTTTCAGATTGGCCAGCCGGGCATCTGTGCCTTCCTCCGGCAGCGAACAGCGTCTAATCTTCAGCCTTCTAATTGGGGGAGCCTTCGGCATGATTTTGGCTTCGCTTATCTTGATTCTTTATACGTGGTGGCGCCAGGGCCGAAATTTGCCGTCCGGGGGATAACTGAGCCAAGCCCACACAAGTTGGGTCAAACACTATGTCCACCAACCTACCGACGCCCTATACTCGGCTGATTTGGGTGCTAATCCTGATCAGTGTTGTGATCGCTATAACCGCCTTGCTAGCCGTCCATGATATCGGGGATTTGTTGCGCCTGAACGCTGGATACATCCGTCTCAACCAGGGTTTGGCCGTCTCTGATCCTGCCTCGCTTGACAGTTCTGAACAGACGCTTGAACAGATCGGCAGGCAGTCACCGCTCAGCCCGCGAGCGCGAAGAGGTATCGGGCTAGCCTACATGAATCGGGAACAATTTGCAGCGACCGTGGAACAATGGATCGCTTATGATGACGCCGTGAATGAATCGATGGCCTGGGCTTTCCGTGCCGAGCGTTTGGGTGATTGGGCCACGGCTGAACAATGGCACCGGTTGTCAGTGGAAATTGACCCGGGTAACGGCGATCATTGGTACAGACTGGCTCAGGTCTCAGGCCAATTGGGTCGTAACATCGAAGCAGCCGACCACTACCTGGCAGCTTTGAATTCCCCGACTCATTCTGACATAGGCCGGAGCACTATCCTGATGCGCCTGGCCGAGATGGCCAAACGCGCAGAGCCACGGGACTGGACCGAGGTACACCTTTGGTACGATCGAGCACTTGACCAGGATGAATTCACCGAGGAGCGGGAGGAGTTCCAGGCTCGCATGGGCCGGGCTGAAGCATTAGATAATATGGGCCATTATAACGCCGCGCTCGAAGATTACCGGTGGGTAGCCGATCGCCTGCCGAGAAACTATTGGGCCAATCTCCATACCGGCCGGTTGCTCTGGCAGTTTGAACAGGATGCGGCGGCCGCGGAGAGATATCTTCTGCAAGCTATTGAAAGAGACCCTACAGAAAAGTGGGGTTATCGTGCTCTGGCTTTGGTTTTTGCCCAGACCGGACAAGAAGATCAGGCCATCGAATTATATCAAACTATTCTATCCCTAGATCCCAATGATGAAGTTGCCAGGGAACGCCTCCATCAATTAATTAACATAAATGAACCCTGAGGCACAACCGGCCCACGATGCGCGAGGGTCATTTCTTCGCCGTTCTGCCCTACTAAACGGTTTATTTATATCTGAAGGCTTAGGTAATTTTTTACTCGACGCCACGCTAGCGGCAGTATTGGGTCTGGGTGTTCGCTCGGACGTCCTATATGCTGCCTGGAGCTTACCGATGACCATAGGCCGAGGCATGTTTCAAAGTCTCACGAACTCATTCATGGGCTACTATGCGGCCGAAGATAATCTGAAACAAGCCTATAATCACTCAATTACCCTCATCGGTTTACTGGGCATCGGGCTGACTCTCGTTTTCTATCTATCAGCAAAGTGGTGGTATCCGCTTACGATTTTGGGTGGGTCACCGGAGGAAAAGTCAGCCGGCACGCCATTGGCAGCGATATTATCAATGTTGATTGGGCTGTTTGCCCTGTCCGAAACAATGCGGGCTGTTTATTATCGTGAGGGAAATATGTTCATTCCCTCAGCCAGTCGCTTGTTTGGCATTCTTTTCTCGATTGCTATCGTTCTGACTACCAGCTCCAATAATGACCTAAGCTTGGTGTCCTGGGGGCTCGTAGCCGGAGCGGGGGTCGAATTACTATTGAACTGGTTAGGATTGCGTTGGTCTATTCAAGTTCGTTATCGACCTAACTTTCCCGCACGGAAACAGTTACGCGCTATAATTGGGATCGTTGGATTACCGTTAGCCGGACAAGCGTTACGCGTACTGGCAGGCGCAGTCGAACGCTCTTTAGCCTCGTTGCTTGGACCGGGCATCTTAACAGCTGTGGCTTTTAGCAGTCGAATCATACTTACCATAGAACGGTTTGTATTTCGTGGTTTTCTGATCACGACTATCGAATCGTACACCAGCGGCAAGGTTATGAACATTAAGGCCCAGTTTCGGCTGATCGTCTTGATCGGTATGATCTTGAGCATCATCATTGCTGTGCTGGCTTATCCACTTGTCGAAATCGCCTTTGGTCGAGGTCGTTTTACATCCCGAGACGTTGAATTACTAAGCAGCATGCTCAGATACTATGTCCCGGCCATTTTCCTGCTGGCAATTACGCGCCTTCCATTAGGGCTTGCCTATGCCAAACGCCAAGGGCGCGTGGTATTTGGTTATTTTATGCTGGTATCGTTTATTTTGGTGGGATTAGAAGCACTTTTGATTGCACTAGGATTTGGCATTTATCTCTTTGGCATTTCTTATGCAATCGCTCTAACAGCCGCTTTCGTTTGGCTCTATCAACTGTCTGTTAAACCAGAATTAGCCCAAAGAGAATCAAGCGTACTGTTTCCTCCGAAGGACCTTGTGAAGATTGTATGTGTGGGCCTTTTTAGCTTTCTGGGTACAGTTCTCACGGTGCATGCGCTTGATTCTTTACTGTTTGCCGGACGTTGGACTTCTTATGCACAATTGGCGATTGGACTTATTGCGAGCGTCGGTTTTTTCTTATTGGGAAGTTGGATCTTACACCTCGAAGAAATTCAATGGCTTTTGAGGCATTTCAAAGCTGGGAACCAGTTATGAAAATCGCCTTGATTTCATTCATGATTGATCCAACTATCGGAGGCGGTTCGGCCTTTTCTGTTATGCGCTTAGCCAAAGGACTTGCCAGCCAAGGAATTGATGTCTTTTTAATCACGACTCATCGTGAGCATAAATCTGTTGAATCCAGAATTGAGGACATCAAAACCTACTTCTTGGAGCCGGCCAATCTCTATTGGATAGGAGACAAAGATCGGCAACCGCTCATAAAAAAGGCTCTTTGGCAAATCTGGGACAGCTGGAATTTAAAAATATACCGGTATGTCAAGCGAATTTTGGCCGAAGAAAAACCTGACATCGTTCACGTTAATAAACTCCGGGGATTATCGCCATCAATTTGGAAGGCTGTTGATGACCGGCTTTGTCTAATCCAAACATGTCGCGACTATGAATTGTTAAGTCCGGAAGGAACTCTAACCAGTCGGGTTGGCTATTGGGCGAGTGAGAAACGTTGGTTCATTCGACCTTACCAGTCTTTTCGCGCGCGGCTCTCCCATCGGATAGACGTTGCTACCGCTCCCAGTACTTACACCCTTAAAGTCTTGACGAGTTTCGGGTTTTTTCCTTATTCACAACAGGTTGTCGTACCAAATACCCATGGGTTCACAAACAGTGAATTAAGAGTGCTCGAGGAGACAGCTCGGTCAGGTCGACCAGAAGATAATCTTTTCCGGCATTTGGTTAGCTCACCAGAAAAATGCCTGGACCTACTATATTTGGGTCGCTTGGAAAAGGTGAAAGGAGTTGAGCAACTTTGTACCGCTGTGGCCGCCCTTGTTCAACAATACCCGAATTTGCATCTTCACGTTGCCGGATGGGGACAACTGGAATCGGCGCTTTTAGAAACCTATGGATCTAATGACCATATCCATTTTCATGGTGCAGTATTTGGCTCCGATAAAGACTTGCTCTTGCGAACGTGTGATGCTTTGATTATTCCGTCCACGTGGCCCGAGGTTTTCGGGAACGTCATTGTGGAGGCATTTGCTTTTGGAAAGCCCGCTATCGTCACCAATATCGGTGGAATGCCGGAATCGATAATAAATGGTAAGACAGGTTTTGTAATTGAACCGGATAGTATTATGGCCTTGGAAAAAATAATCGCCCAATTAGCTGCTGAGCCAAGTCAGTTAAGGGAGATGTCTTCAGCATGCTTTGTAGCTGCACGTCAATTTTCTATTGAAGAAATCACCGAAAACTACCTCAAACTTTACAATTCTTGTCTAGCCAAATTGCGCCAACCAAGAGGCGAAACAATGCGGCAAGATGAAACTTATTCATCACACTAATTCGAATCGCGCTGACAAGTGGACCGATCCTCATGTCAAGCAAGTAACTCATCCAAGGCCATGACACTTCCAAATTTTCTAATTGTCGGTGCCGCCAAATCCGGAACCTCTGCATTATACGCATATTTAAGAAAACACCCCGATATTTTCATGAGCGAAAATAAAGAACCAAACTTCTTCGCCTTGGAGGGCCAGAAAGTAAATTTTTCCGGACCGGGTGATAAAGGCATTAATCGACGATCAATAACACGTTTGGCGGTATATGAATCATTATTCGCTCGTGTAAAACACGAACATGCAATTGGCGAGGCTTCGACTATTTACCTCTATCACCCCCAGGCTCCATCACGAATTAAGCATTACGTGCCGCATGCAAAACTTATCGCCATCCTGCGCAATCCGATGGACCGCGCTTACTCCGCATTCTTGCACACACGCCGGGACGGCCGTGAGCCAGAATCTGACTTTTCTACCGCCCTGCTTGCGGAGTCTGACCGAATCAACGCTGGATGGGCCCACTTATGGCATTATACCCGCATGGGATTTTACAGTGTTCAAATTGAACGCTATCTAAACTATTTTCCACAAACATCGATAGCTATCTATACATATGATGAATTCAAGAGAAATCCGGATACACTTCTCAGAGAAATATTCTCCTTTCTAGAGGTCGAACCAAACGTAGTGATCAATACCACTGACCGCTATAATGTTTCTGGGCCCACTCGTGTGCTTTGGTTACAAAAATGGATCACCCAACCCCACAGAACTAAGGATTTTCTTAAACCCTTTATACCCTCGCAAATTCGCGAGCGAGTTCGGGTCAACCTCATGACAGCGAATATTAAATCTGACAAGCCGGAACCGATGTCATCATTTAATCGAAAGCAATTACAAGCCCTATTTAGAGAGGATATTCTTAGGCTACAGGATCTGATCGAAAAAGACTTATCAAAATGGCTATTTATTTAAATTGAATCGGCTAGTTTCTAAACCTGGGCGAACTTTCTACAGTTGACGTGACGATTAAGGAATCAATGAATCAGGGAATATGACATCTTCACAGCACACTGTAAATAAGACACCTAAAGCGCGTAGACTGGCACTTCCCCTGGTCGTAACAAACCCTCTATTTGATATCAAGTGGTTGATCCTATTACTGCCTGTTTGGTGGTGGTTAGGTATCGAGCAGTTTGTCTGGCCGGTTGTTCTCGGTATAGCCTTGATCAGGATGATATTCATCCAACAATTTAGACTGATAATCACCCCACCTTTAAGATGGTATGCATTTTATCTTTCAATCATTTTAGTGTCCAGCTTCTTCATTGTTGAAGGATACCGATGGCTTACTTATGTACGAAATTTAGGAGCATATCTATCTGGTTTTTTTGGCTGGCTTTCATCCTGAACTAACCGGACGCGAGAACATATATTTGAATGCGACACTTTTAGGTCATTCACATGATGAGATTGAAAATAAATTGGATGAGATCATCGAATTTTCAGGTATCAGCACCTTCATTGAAGCACCGCTGCGCACATATTCATCAGGGATGCAGTCCCGGCTGGGTTTCGCAGTGGCAACAGCCTGGCAGCCTGATATCCTCATTTTAGATGAGGTGTTATCCGTTGGCGATGTCAGTTTCCAGGAAAAATGCTTTGAAAGGATGACAA
>JAWOHK010000216.1:0-3984 GCA_046485205.1 Chloroflexota bacterium
AGGGGGAGTACCGCCGCCGATTGCTCCGCGGCCGCCAATCGCATCCTGTCGCGTGCCAGCGGCCAGAAGTGGGACAAAGCCCAGTGCCCCCAGGTGACAGGCTGGGCATGTTGCAGGTGAGTGTAACCAGGCAGGGGCAGATCCAGGGCGGCCTCTGCGCTTTCGATTAGGGCGGACTGGACAGTCTTCATATGTCCGTCCAGCGTTACACAGGCACGCATGATCCACAAGCGAAAGTCGGTAGCGACCTGGTCATTCCGGCTGCGGCCGGTGTGAAGCTTGCCGCCCACCGGGCCAACGATCTCGGTCAGCCGCCGCTCAACGGCCGAATGGATGTCCTCGTCGTCCGGCAGGACGAGGAAACGCCCCTGATTGAATTCTACGCGTACCGATTCCAACCCGTTTATGATTGTGTCCCGCTCGGCGGGGCTGAGGATATTGGCATCGGACAGGGCCTGAGCCCAGGCTATGCTGCCGGTGATGTCCTCATCGTAGAGTCGAATATCGAAATCAATGCTGGCATTGAAGCGATGCACCAGTTCGTTCGTCCGCTCTTCAAATCGACTGCCCCACAGTTTTGTCATGCTGTGCCCGCTATTTCAAACCGATCTATCAGGTGCGATAGTCGGCGTTGATCGTTACGTATTCGTGACTCAGATCGCACGTCCACATCCTGGCCCGGCTCTGACCCAGTCCCAAGTCAAGTCTTAATTTGAAGGAGGGTTGGGCAAAGATGGCCGCGGCCTGCTCTTCCGCGTAGCCGGTTGGCGTGCCGCCGGCCACGATTTGCAATTCTTGCGGATCTTCCATGCCGATCCACAGGCTCAAACGATTTTGATCAAGCACGACACCGCTGCGTCCGGCTGCCATCAAGATTCGTCCCCAATTCGGATCGCCCCCGGCAAAAGCGGTCTTTACCAGCGGTGACGTGGCGATGGTTGCAGCTATACGGCGAGCATCGTCCTTCGAGCGCGCGCCGGCTACCTGTATCTCAACAAATCGGGTCGCCCCTTCACCATCGCGAACAATCATCAGGGCTAACTCGTGGCAAAGATCATTGAGAGCGGCTGCAAATATCTCCTTCCCTTCGCCGGACGAGACATCGATCTCGCTCGCGCCATTGGCCAGCAGCAATACAGTATCGTTGGTGCTGGTGTCGCCGTCAATGGAGATGGCGTTGAAGCTGTTCTCGACCGCTTCATGCAATAACTCGGCTGCCACATCGGGTGAGATCATCGCGTCGGTTGTGATCAAGCCCAACAAGGTCGCCATGTTAGGGTGTATCATGCCCGCGCCTTTGGCCATTCCACCGATTCGCACGCGACCGCCGGGCAGATGGACCTCCACCGACAGGTGCTTCGGCCGGGTGTCGGTGGTCATGATGGCCTCGGCCGCGGCGGGACTGTTGGCCGGGGATAACGCCAGAACCACTGAGGCGATCCCCTGAGCGACGCGATCCATCGGCAACTGCACGCCGATGACGCCTGTTGACATCACCAGCACCTGTTGGGAGGCGTAGCCAATCATCTCGGCTACCAGTCGTTGCATGGCGCGAGCATTTTCCAACCCCGGCCGACCGGTAGAGGCATTGGCATTACCGGCATTGATGACCACCGCGCGCATAGCTTGCGAGTTGGCGGCCAGCGTGTCTCGATCTAGCTGCACCGGCGCGGCGGTGACCTGATTTTGCGTAAAGACACCGGCGGCCGTGCAATCGTGGTCAGATGTTACCAGCACCAGATCGGGCCGCCCCGACTGTTTTATGCCGCAAGCTACGGCCGCCGCCGAGAACCCCAGGGGGGTGGTCACACCGCCGTCAGGTAGCCAGGATGTATTCGACGAATTTCGCGGAAAAGCTTCCATTAGTCTCGTTTGAACTTGGAGTAATCCGGTGCGGCGTAACGGGTGCGGCCGCCGTCGCTGACTTCCATCATCGCCTTGACCTTCATCTGTAAGCCAAATAGAGTGATGAACCCCGCCGCGTCGGCCTGGTCGTAGACATCTTCCTGGCCAAAGGTGGCGAAGTCTTCCCGGTAGAGACTATGGGGGCTGGAGCGCCCAACGATGATGACATTGCCCTTGTAAAGTTTCAACTTAACCCAGCCGCTGACCGTTTTCTGTGTTTCATCGATGAAGGCCTGCAGAGATTCGCGCAGGGTATGGTACCACATCCCGAAGTAGGTCAATTCGGCATAGCGGAGCGCCATCTGTTCCTTGAAATGGAGTGTCTCCCGGTCGAGGCAAAGTGATTCCATTTCGCGGTGGGCGACATACAGAATCGTGCCGCCCGGCGTCTCGTAAACGCCGCGGGACTTCATGCCGACCAGCCGGTTTTCGACCAGATCGATCCGGCCGACACCATGCCTGCCGGCCATCTCGTTCAATGTTTCAATAAGGGTCGCCGGCGGCAGCTTGACACCATTGACGGCGACAGGAATTCCTTTCTCGAAGGCTATTTCGACTACTTCCGGTTCATCCGGCGCATCCTCTGGGGCGATAGTCAGCTTGAACATCGATGCCTCCGGTTCGTTAGCCGGGTTTTCCAGAATCCCGCCTTCATGAGAGAGGTGCCAGAGGTTGGCATCGCGACTGTAAATCGACTTTTCGGTGTGGGCCACCGGCACGTTGTGATCGCGAGCATAGGCCAGGGCATCCTCGCGAGAGCGAATGTCCCACTCGCGCCAGGGGGCGATCACTTTTAGCGTCGGGTTCAACGCTTGGTAGGTCAACTCGAAGCGTACCTGATCATTGCCTTTGCCGGTGCAGCCGTGGGCCACCGCGTCGGCACCTTCAGCCTCAGCCACAGCGACCTGCCATTTGGCGATGAGCGGGCGGGCCACCGACGTACCCAGAAGGTATTGGCGCTCATATACCGCCCCGGCCTGCATCATCGGGAACAGGAAATCCTTGGCGAATTCATGGCGCAGATCTTCGATGATGACCTTACTCGCACCGCTGGCCAGGCCTTTTTCTTCGAGCCCTTCCAGTTCGTGATCGCCCTGACCGATATTGGCGCAAAAACAAATGACTTCGCAACCATAATTCTCGCGCAGCCAGGGAACAATGACGGATGTGTCCAGACCACCGGAATAGGCCAGGACAACTTTTTCTACTGCCATTTTGGACATTTTTCTTTCTCCTGCAAATGAACGGGATAATGGCTTGGCCGAGACTCGGTTCGGGCTTAATTCAAGGCTGAGCGTTAGTGGTATTGGGGTGGGGATATGATGGTCGATATTTAGTGGGTCGCGTAAGTGTAGCACGACGGCCGTCTCGTCACAATGATCGCGCAAGGGACACATCTGGCAATCGCCCCAAACTTTCTCCGGGAAGCGATCCTTGGGGGTGATATGAAAACCACCAGTTAGGAAGAATTTTACCGCACGGGTCAGAGCGAATACCGTGACGATGTGGCGGTGTTGGGCTTCCATGAGGGTTTCTTTGAGGATGGTGCTACCCCAACCCATGCCTTTGACACTGTCAGCCACGGCCAGCGACCGCACCTCGGCCAGGACGGGCGAATATAGGTAGAGAGAAACACAAGCGACAATTCCACCGACCTCATCCCTGCCGACAAGCCAATCGCCGATGGTACTATGAATAGAGGCGGCCGTACGCGGCAATAAATCGCCACGCCGGGCGTGTTCGTTCACGAGAGTCAGAATGCCCGAAATATCTTCCAATCGAGCTGGCCGGATATTCATGCGATTTTCTTTCCTGACACCGTTACTTTCATGTCTTCTGTCGTTGTTATTAACGGAAAAGCCACCCGCTCGGGTGGCTTGGTCGCTTGAGCTGAGGGACCTGGATTCGAACCAGGACTGACGGAGTCAGAGTCCGCTGTTCTACCGTTAAACTATTCCCCAAGTCGCGGCCCCCCCTCGCGAAGCGGCCGCCAACACCCACGTGTCTAGGCGTGCGCTGGCCGAGCGTCAAGAGGCCGCGCCGGGCGGGCGGGGCGTCGCCCGCCGTGCGCTGGCTTGG
>JAWOHK010000228.1:0-16708 GCA_046485205.1 Chloroflexota bacterium
GTCCTGTTCCTTCGGTGAACTAGGACTTGCGCCAGAAGTTGCCGATGACGCAATTTGTTAGGTGATTCGGCTGAGGGAAGCCACGCACCAACCCCTAATGGTATTACGCCTCATCTTGTCTGTCTGATAGTATTGCGGGTTGCCCGAGGTATGTCCTTGCCTTTGCCCGGCAACCAAGGGAAGAGAATGAATACACTATCGATCATGCCGGAGTCTGCCTGGAAAGCAGCACTTGGCGAACTGGAAATGCAAATGACTCGGGCAACCTTCTCCACCTGGCTGCAAGGAACCCGCGCCTTATCGTGTGCCGATGGCGAGTTTGTTATCGGAGTCAGGAACGATTTTGCCAAAGACTGGCTTGAAAATAGACTGCTGGATTTGATTATCCGGACTCTGTCGGGGGTAGTCGGCCACCGCATAGGCGTTCGATTCGTGGTCTGGTCTGATGAAATTATTGCCCCGACAACGGCGATGACCCACCATAACGGCCGGGTGGAGATGGTAGCTTCTTCTACCGCGCCGACATTAACAAATGGAACCCGGAGCGTTGGGGCTAACAATGAGATCGCATTCAACCAGCGTTATTCCTTTTCGACATTCGTCGTCGGTCCCAACAATCGGTTAGTCCACGCGGCCGCCTTGTCCGTGTCCGAGAATCCGGGGCAAACCTACAACCCTCTTTTCATTTATGGTGGCGTCGGGTTGGGCAAGACCCACCTGCTCCACGCCATTGGACAGCGATGCCACCAGGACGGTTATCGCGTTCGTTACATTGCCGCCGAAACCTTCACCAATGACTTGGTGATGGCCATTCGCACCAAGCAAACGCCGGAGTTTCGCGAACGCTATCGAACCCTCGACCTACTATTAATTGACGACATCCAATTTATTGCCGGGAAAGAGGGTACTCAGGACGAATTTTTCCATACGTTCAACGACCTGCACAGCCACGGGAAGCAGGTTGTCATTTCCAGTGACCGGTCGCCCAAGGCGCTGGCCACGTTGGAAGAGCGTTTGCTCTCGCGCTTTGAGTGGGGTTTGACGGCCGATATCCAGCCGCCGAATGAGGAAACACGGCAGGCAATTTTGTTGGCCAAATCGGAAGAACTTGGTTACCCGGTGCCGGGTCATGTGATTGAGTTCATCGCCCACCTGGTGCGGCAGAATATCCGCGAACTGGAAGGGGCGCTCAATAAGGTTGTCGCCTATGCCCAGTTAACCGGAGAGACCATCAACCAGGAGCTGGTCAATCGTGCCTTGGCCGATACGTTGCGGCGCGCCGAGCGGGTTACAGTGGAGCATATATTCGATACGGTGTGCCGGTATTATTCCGTAACGACGGAAGCGCTCGTCAGCAGCAGTCGCAAGAGCGCGATATCTCTGCCGAGGCAGGTGGCTATGTACCTGTCGCGGACAGAAACAGAGGCTTCGCTGCCGCAAATTGGTATTCGCCTAGGCAACCGCGATCACACCACGATATTACATGGCTATGAGAAGATTGCTATCCTAGTGGAGACCGACCCCCAATTGCGACGAGATGTAATGGAGATCAAGGCCATGCTTTATGACCAATCTGCGGTCATCACGCATTAATAGACGTCATCTTCGAGATATAGAGTCCCGAGCCAGTGGCTTCCGGACCCACGGGGCGCGCCAAAGGTAGCGCCCCTTTTCATTTACTGAACTTAATGACGAAAGTGTCGCGCGCCTGTAAACACCAGAGTGAGGTTCAGCCGGTTGGCCGCCGCGATTACTTCATCATCACGAACCGACCCGCCAGGTTCGACCACGGCTGTAACGCCGGCCGCAGCCGCGGTTTCGATGCCGTCGGCGAATGGAAAGAAAGCATCCGATGCCATCACCGCCCCTTCAGCGCGAACACCGGCCTTCATTACCGCCAGTTTGACGGCATCTACCCGGCTGGATAGGCCGCCTCCGATGCCGACTGTAGCTGACGTATTAGCCAATACGATGGCATTGGATTTGACGTGCTGGACCGCTATCCAGGCAAAGCGTAGGGCCATTGATTCTTGCTCGGCCGGTTCCCGCCGGCTGACTACTTGCCATTCCACTGATTCAGGATCGCCTTCGTCCCGAGCCTGAATGAGGATACCACCACGGACGGCTCGCATATCGGGCAGTGGTTTTTCGTCGGAATTCGTTCCCGTGGCCACCAACCGGCAATTCTTCTTCTTCGCGGCAAACCAGCCAAGCGTTTCCGCGGAAAAATCAGGCGCAATAATCGCCTCCACAAATAGATCGGCCTTTTCGAGCCTGGTGACAAACTCACCATCAACCGGCCGGTTCAAGGCGATTACTCCGCCAAATGCAGATACCGTATCGGAGGCCAAGGCGTCCAGAAAAGCCATCGCCACAGTCTCGCCGATAGCAATGCCGCATGGCGAAAGATGCTTTACGATGGCCACTGCGGGGCCGTCATACGCTGAGGCTGCTCGCCAAGCCGCGTCCAGATCGAGCAGGTTGTTATAAGATAATGCCTTTCCCTGCAGCAACCGTCCTCCAAGAGGACCGCTGTGAGCTGACAAACCATAAAGAGCGGCCGGCTGGTGCGGGTTTTCGCCATAACGCAAATCTTGCACCTTGATCAGTGATAAGTGTAACAGCTGGGGAAAGAGCGATTCCTGTTCATGTTGGGATAGATTTTTCGCCAGATACGACGTAATGGCTTGATCGTAATCCCGCGTATGGGCAAAGGCTTTTACAGCCAATTCTCGTCGAAGATCAGGTTCGGATTCGCCATCGTTAAGAGATTTGATCACCCGTGCGTAATCGGCCGGATCACAAACAACGGTGACGCGAGAAAAATTCTTGGCTGCGGCTCGCAACAAGGTGACCCCGCCAATATCGATTTGTTCAATCGCCGCTTCCTCGGTGACGGCCGGGCGCGCTATTGTCTCACTGAAAGGGTATAGATTACACACCACCATATCAATTGGGGTGATACTGTGCTCGCGCAGATCGGCCCAATCATCCGGCAAGTCACGTGCCAGAACGCCGGCATGGATAGCCGGATGAAGCGTTTTGACGCGGCCGCCTAACATCTCCGGAGCGCCGGTTACTTCGGCCACATCCCGAACCGGAATTCCAGCCTCGCGCAAGGATCGTGCTGTCCCGCCACTGGCGATTATCTCCCAATTGGCGTCTTGCAAGACCCTGGCTAACTCCAACAAATTAGATTTATCGTATACGGAAAGGATAGCTCGCTTAGACATGATTGTGTATCTTATCGCTATTCGAGCCGGCGCTACAAGTAACAATTCTCTTTGTTGCGCAAGACCGGGAGAATCAACTATCATTGCCTGATAATGGTAAATGACGGTTCAAGAAAACGAAGTACGGCACTAGCCCAATTTCACCGGGCCAGGCGGCAGGTTGCAGTAGAATCCTTGCTAGCACGTTTTTCTGGCCAGCCGGTTGATCTCCTCTCTTTCGGCGAAGTCGTCAACAAGCTTAGAATTGACGGACAGACATCGTTGGGGGTGAAGCAAATTCCGGTGGCGGCCATCGTTGGGAGCGTCGGTCGCTACGAAGATTTCACGCGTAGCTTCCTGCCCCGTCTGGAGGCCGATGAGAATCGTTGGGCAAGAGTAGCCGCGGCCGCACCGTTGGTCAGCGATTTGCCGCCCATCGAAGTCTACAAGATCGACGAGTCTTATTTCGTACAGGACGGTAATCACCGGGTCAGCGTTGCTCTCAGGCAAGGGGTGGATTATATAGACGCCTATGTCACCGAAGTTCGAACCCGGGTTCCATTACCAGACGGCGCCCGACCTGATGATTTGATTATCGCCGCCGAATATGCCGATTTCCTGGCCTATACTCAATTGGACCGGCAGCGCCCCGGCATCGATCTCCGTGTCAGTGTGCCCGGTCAATATGTCCATTTGGAAAACCACATTGAAGCCCATCGTTTTTGGCTTGAAAAATATGACGGTCTCGAGTTGTCGATTGAGGATGCAGCCGAACGCTGGTACGATGAGGCCTATTTGCCCCTCGTCGAGGCTATTCGCGAACAAGGCATCTTGCTCTACTTTCCCGGCCGCAAGGAAACAGACTTCTTCATCTGGCTTTCCCGCCACCGGGCACAGTTACAAAATCAACTGGGTACGATCGTTGCCCCCGATCTGGTCGTCTCCCGATTGGCTCCCAGAATTGCCGAACCCCCTCCCCTCAAGTCATCTACGGTTCCCCGCTGGCGGCGTCGATTGACCCGTCTCCTGGTACCGGAGCGAGCGATTTCTCTCCCCACTCACGAATGGTCGGACGACCGGCGAATGGCCCGCTATAGCGCAAACTTGTTTGCCAACATCATGTGGCCGGTTTGCCTGGGTCGCTCGTCCGAGTTGCCGGAATTGGACCAGGTCGCCCAGACTCTCGCGGTTAATATATCCCTCGAGGAAGAGGCGCTGCTGTGGGTGATGGCGTTTTTGCGTCACGATCCGCAACTAGAACCTGATATTGATCAGACCGCCGTTCTGCGCCAATCCATCTTGGATAGGAATCAGGCGGTGGGATTGGTCACTAACATCCAAATTGATGCCGGCGATCCGGTAGAACGAACGGTCGAGCTGTCATATTTGGCCGACCTTATTGTTTTGTCACGACATTTTGGTGCCGACTCGCCGGACGAATCGCTGCCAACGGCCGCGGTTCGCGCAATAGTGGACCAACTGGCCTTATCCGGTAGCACCCACCGCCCGATCCTCATCGCGGGCAGCCTGGGCAGGCAGGAGATTCTCACCCGGGTGCTCTTGATCTATGAAACCCGTAATAGTAGTAAGGAGTCTCTTTTCATCGCTGCCTATCTGGCCGAACGCCAGGGGCTGGGCCTGATTGTGTTGCCGGTCGGGCAAAATCGATCGGATGAGTCGGATATGGCCTATTTGAGTGATTATCTGGCGATGCACGAAGTCAATACCACGATTCTGGATCGCGTACAGCCTGTCCCAGAAACAATTGCCGCTCATGCCAACCACCATGAATGTGAACTACTCGTAGTCCCGGCGGCCATCTTGAACCAGGAGCAGGCTCGCACCGGTGAAGCCGATAGGCTTGCGTCGTTACTCAGGTACTGGCCACATGCCGTCCTGATTGCCGGCTAAACCCAGTCTCCGTTACAAGAATCTAGTAACAATAACTTTCATCTCCATAACGTCTCAGGAGAACATCATGACAACTCAATGGTACAAACTGTCTGTTAGTGATGCGTTACAACAAATCGGCACCGATGTCGATGAGGGTCTGCCTTCCGCCCGGGTGGAAGAATTACGGGCGAAATTTGGGTCGAATGAACTGGAGGAAAAAGCAGGCCGCTCTCGACTGGCAATATTGTGGGAGCAGTTTTCCGGTATCCTGACCATCCTGCTCGTCATCGCCGCGTTGATTTCACTCATCCTGGGCGATTGGATCGAGGCGATTGCCATTTTAATCATTGTTATCCTCAACGCTCTCTTGGGCTATACCCAGGAAACGAAGGCTGAGGAATCGATGGCGGCGCTCAAACAAATGGCTGTGCCCCAGGTGAGAGTACGCCGTGACGGTGACATACAGGAGATTTCCGCGATAGACCTGGTACCGGGAGATATCGTCATTTTAGAGACCGGCAATATCGTCCCGGCCGACGGCCGTCTTGTCGACGGTGTCAACCTGCGGATTGAGGAAGCGGCCCTCACCGGCGAGTCGGAGGCGGTTGAGAAAGAGGCTGACCTCGTCTTTGATTCCGACAAAGCCCTGGGTGACCGCCGCAATATGCTCTATAGCGGCACCATCGTCAATTACGGTCGCGGGGAATTTGTCGTCACGGCCACCGGCATGCAGACCGAGCTGGGCCACATCGCGACTTTGATTCAAGGGGTCGAGGATGACGAGACACCTCTCCAGCAACGACTCGATCGCCTTGGAAAGGTTCTGGCCTATGCCGCTTTGGCCTTGGTCACAGTCGTTATCCTTTTGGGGATTTTGCGCGGGGTGTCGGACATCGAAGAATTGATGCTCACCGCCGTCAGCCTGGCCGTTGCCGCCGTGCCCGAAGCCCTGACAGCCGTAGTCACCATCGCCTTATCTTTGGGCGCACAGCGCATGCTCAAGCGCCAAGCTTTGATTCGCCGCCTGCCAGCCGTGGAAACACTCGGCTCAGTCAGCATCATTTGTTCCGATAAGACCGGGACGCTGACGCTCAACCGCATGACCGTCACTGTCGTCGATGTGGCCAATCATTCCTTCCATTTCACTCACAATGAAGAAACGGGTCGCATGGAAGTCGAACAGGAACATGAGTCAGATTCCACCACGAGCGGTGTGCCGACCCTGGACCTGTTGCTCATCGGCGGCGCGCTCAATAGTGATGCCACCCTCAATATGAGCGAGGATGATATCCATGCAATCGGCGATCCCACCGAAGCAGCCCTGGTAAATGCCGCCGCGCTGGTTAAAATCCGCAAGCCTGACCTGGAAAGCGTGTTTCCCCGAATCGCGGAAGTACCGTTCGATTCTGTTCGCAAACGCATGACAACCTTACACACGACGCCGGAAGCCCGTGAAGATATTCCCGCGAGCCTGGCTCCTCTCTGGGATCGTCGTTACTCCGCCCTCGATACACTTCCGCCTTATGTCGCCTTCACCAAAGGCGCGATTGATAGCCTGTTGGCGGTTTCGAACAGTGTCTGGGTGGATGGCGAAATCCAGCCTCTTGATGATGAATGGCAAGAGCGGGTAATGGCGTCTCATGACGAGATGGCCGCCAAGGGCATGCGGGTCCTGGCCGTAGCCCTGAAACCATGGGACCGTCCGCCTGAGGAATCAACCGACAAAGCGCTGGAAAAGGAATTGATCCTGATCGGTATGTTCGGGATGATCGACCCGCCGCGGCCGGAAGTACGCGACGCCGTTATGGAGTGTCGGGCTGCCGGCATTCGCCCGGTGATGATCACCGGCGATCATCCACTCACAGCCCGCCATATCGCCCAACAAGTAGGCATCAGCGACGATGACGAGTTCCTGACCGGTCAGGAACTGGACCGTATCTCGCCCCGCGAGCTGGAGGCGCGCGCCAACAAGGTATCGGTATTCGCCCGGGTCTCCCCGGAGCACAAGCTCAAGCTTATCGATCTGTATCAGCGGCAAAACAACATCGTGGCCATGACCGGCGATGGGGTGAATGACGCACCGGCGTTGAAGAAGGCTGACATCGGCGTGGCGATGGGCATCACCGGTACGGATGTGGCTAAAGGCGCGGCGGAGATGGTGTTGCTCGATGACAATTTCGCAACCATCGTCGCCGCCGTCGAAGAAGGCCGGATCATCTACGACAACATCCGGCGCTTCATCAAGTATCTGTTGTCGTGTAATGCCAGCGAGATCGCCGTGATGTTAATCGGCCCGTTTCTAGGAATGCCGTTACCGCTCCTGCCCTTGCAGATTCTCTGGATGAACCTCGTAACTGATGGCCTGCCCGCCTTGGCCCTGGGCATTGAACCGGCGGAAAAGGATGTGATGGATCGGCCGCCCAATTCGGCGACCGAAAGCGTGTTTGGCGGCAACATGCCGCAATTCATCGCCGTATTCGGCGTTCTCATGAGCGTGCTGTCGCTCGTGCCTGGCTATCTCCTTTGGCGCGCGGGTAACCCCGGCTGGCAAACGGCCATTTTCACCACCCTGGTGTTCTTGCAATTGGCAATGGCCCTAGGAGTTCGATCCGAGCGTCAATCGTTATTTACCATCGGCTTATTCAGCAATCCGGCGATGTTATTAGCCATCGTTGTTTCCATAGCCTTGCAATTTGTGTTGATTTATTGGCCCCCGGCCCAGCAAATATTCCGAACAGTACCTCTTTCGACATTTGATTTAGGTTTGTCAGTCGGGATGGCATTTCTGCTGCTCATCATTGTAGAAATCTGGAAGGCTATCGTACGTAGCCGCCGCTAGACAGGGGTCAAGCACTGTGATCCATACCGATGGTATAGAAGCGGTATGGATCACACATCAAATTGCTGAAAGAAATTCCGGAATCTAAAAGCCTTTTAAGCGGTCACAGAGCTGTGTCTCACCCGAGCATACTGATGGCCAACATAAGCTTCCAGACTGTCAATAGCCTTCGAAAAGCTCTTGATGGTCGCAACAGTCGCAGGATGGGGGTTAAACTGTTCCAGCCACATTCCGTTTGGGTCGTAAGCCTGAATGGCATAGGGAATTTGTAAGAGTTTATCCATCACTCGTGGCGGGACCTGTACTTTTTCAATGGCTTCACTCTCAAAGGTGAGGTCGTTGCACGCCTCAAAGAGCGGCTCCAGAACATAAGGCGGGCAGGTGTAGACCACATCCCCGGCCAGGAATTCCACATCCCAAAATCGTTGCCGTCCAGCCACAAACGGCCCTTGGCGTAATGAACAGGCCAGAAGTTTGCTTGGATATCCTTCCTCTTTCAAGATGCGGTAAGCTCGCTGGAAAACTGCGATACCGAACCAATGCTTGTCTTCCCAACTCAGTGTGATCCCGGCTCGGCGCGCCTGCTCATCGAGGGCTGGATTCTCCGTGAGACGACCGACCATCATCGTGATGACCGCTCGCCATCGATTGAGATCGACCACTTCCGAGTCGTAAAAAGACCCTTTCTGCTTCAACTGGACGCCTTCAAGGGTAGCCCGGGCCGAGGCAAGAATCTGTGGCAGCGTGAAACACGTGGTTGTGTTGGTACCGATGCCTTTCGATGCCAGGATGCGCAGAACAGTGATGCCTTCTGTGCTCGCCGGCACTTTGATCATCACATTGGAACTCAGGCTACTGAGTTCCTCAGCGGCACTCACCATGACGTCAATCTCTTTGAACAAACGAGGGTCAAGCTGGCCTGAGATCCAGCCATAGCGGCCGTTGGTCGCTTGCCAGATAGGCAACATGATCCGCGCACCTAAGCGAATGGTCTCCTCATAGGTTAACCAGGCGATCTCTTTTTCATCGAGGTCGGGGTGATTGAGAATTGCGTCGGCGATCCACTCGTTCCAGAAGTCAGGATCGCTTTTGACTGCTTCGTAGGCCAGGGGCGGGTTCGTTGTACAGCCCCGGACGAGGCTTGCGGCCGGATCATCCAGATTCAACAATCGGGTGAGTTGTTCCTCTAGGATTGGTCGTCCGGTCGGGGTGGCATGTTCCAGCATGCCCCGTTTCCAACTATCATAGGTGAGCGGTGAGGAGTCCCACCATATCTCGAGATTAGGGTTTGCCTCCACCAATCGCTCAATAACGCTCTGGATCATCATATGCTCCTTCCCCGGGAAGTTCCATCCCGACGGCAATTTGTTGCCCGGCACTGATTCGGGATAAGAGACGAACTGCCGGACAAAAGGCCATTTGTCAAATCGCCCGGGTGGAACTCACTGTGGGGTGGCGGGCGTGTTCAAGAGTGCCTCGCAACACAATTGCGATCCACCGAATAACCAGTCAGGCAACGGCCTCGTAAGGGAAAACGAGGACCCGTCGCTTTTTTATCGGTCGGACAGGCTGGCTCAACAGCCTGTCCGACCCAAGTTACAGTTCGCGGACAATTGCCAGATTTGACCTGCCACGAACCCGCAACGGAAACAATTGAAATACAGTCACTCAACAGGTGGATGGCTGAAACGACAGCCGCCACGAAAGTAACTCCTTGCTGTGAGCTGAACAGCTAGAAAACACGAATGGGGATTTCAGCTGGAGCCATGAACAACTCCTTCAACTCATCATCCACCTTGCACATCGTGATTGACATGCCGGCCATTTCCAGTGACGTACAATACTCCCCGACGTAGCTGCGCCACACCTTAATCCCGCGCTTCTCCAGCTCCTCATGCACATGACCATAGACCAGATATAGTTCCGAGATAGGCGTGCCACCTAGGCCGTTGATCATCAACGCTACCTCATCACCCTCGTTGAAAATCGGGTCCTCGCGCTCATCACTGTTGGGAATGGGCTTACGATCAGTCAGAATCGCTTCCAGCATTTCGTTGGCGAGCTCGTTCGCACTCACCAACTTCTTGCGTGCGCGGCCCGGTTCGCCATGGATGCCAACACCCATTTCGATTTCGTCTTCTTCCAGAGTAAAGATCGGCTTGCCTTTAGCCGGAGGCGTGCAACCGGTCAACGCCATGCCCATCGAACGAACCATTGAATTTACTTTCTGGCCCAAGGCCACTAATTCATCCAGCGACGCACCTTTTTCTGAAGCTGCACCGACCGCCTTGATGACAAAGAAATTACCGGCAACGCCACGACGACCGACTGTCCAGGTGCTATCCTGAACCGCTACATCGTCGTCGACGAAAATAGTCTTGACGTTGACATCTTCTGCTTCCAACATCTCTGTGGCCATCTCAAATGCCATTCTGTCGCCGCTATAATTGTTAACGATGTGCAGAATCCCCTTAGGTGAATTCAGGATTTTGGAAGATTCGATCACATAATCCATCGGTGGCGCGGCGAATACATCACCTGGGCAGGCCCCATCGAGCATACCTTGGCCGACAGCCATAATGTGGGCCGGCTCATGTCCAGAGCCGGAACCCTGGATAATCGAGACTTTATCTGGGTTGGGCGCATCGGCGCGCATGATAAGATTATACTCGGGGACATACTTGATTTTGCCTGGATTGGCCAGAGCAACACCTTTCATCATCTCCGGAACGAATTGGGTCGGATCATTGACTAGCTTCTTCACTTTATTCTCCTATGAAATTTGTTGTGCCTCCGCTTGTTGCCAAGCTTTGGCGATATTTTCAGCCATCATGGCGATGGCAATCGATCCGGCATCATACGTATTGCAACTGCGCTCACCTGTGTAGGCCGCTCGCCCTCGTTTGGCAACCCAAGGTTTGATAACCTCTGTCTGCGTTCGGGCGCTAAGGGCTGCTGCATCCAGTGCTTCTTGCGTCGAGCCCCCATCCTTTAAAACCCGTTCGAATTCATCCGTGGCCGGAATGAATGCATCGAGTAGGGTCTTATCCCCCAAATCTGATTGGCCCCTTTTTTTCATGCCTTCTTGAGCGGCTCGAAGCATGGCAATTACGTCGTCAGTCGTCAGGTCGACCTTGTCACCGGCCGCAATTCCGGCACGCATAAAGCCGGTGCCCCAGAGTGCTCCGGAGACTCCGCCTACTCGACTGGTGATGATCATGGAGACTTTCTTCAGAAATACGCCGGGTGAACTGCGGTCGAGAGTCTCCCACCCTTCCATCAACTTTCGAATGCCGTTAGCGAGTGAAATACCAAAATCTCCATCGCCGCAAACGCCATCGAGTTCCGCATAATAATGCTCGTTCTCCAGGGCCGTGTCGGCGATTGTGCGCAAAACGAGTTCAGTAACTTCCATGCTTGAACGTGTCATATAATCTCCTTTTCATCTGGAAGCAGGAACTTCACGAGTCGGTCCGCCTATTAGAGGAATACGCGATTAAAGTCTATGGTTGCTTGGACCAGGAAAAATTGTGATGATCTTCGTTCTGTCTGTTATTTGTCATACCTCCTATCCAGCGTATTCGAGCTCACTATCGAAATATCAAACCGTTGAATTGGCCAGGATCTCTTCCAGATCTTGTACCGAGACATAATCCCTCAGTCGGGCTCGTGTCCGGTTGGCGATCACCTCGGTTTTCTCCCCACCAGGATCGCCCAGGCTGGAAACTACCACTGCTGCTTCCCGAAAATCTTCATTCTCGGTCAGCTGGTTAACTGTGACGATACAGGTCATTCCGGCCGCCGTTGCCGCCAATAACCCGTTACGCGAATCTTCAACAACCAGACAATCGGCCGGGGTGAGATCAAGCTTGTTCAAAGCCAGCAAGTAGATGGCCGGGTCGGGCTTCTTTGCCTTGACCATATCCCCGGCGAAGACACCGGCGAACTTGGCCGCTGTCGTCTCACCCATCACATGGTCGAGAACCGCCTGCACTGAAGACAGGGAAGAGGTGGAGCAAACCGCGAGCTGCCACCCGGCATCCCAGGCCGCTTCGGCCAGGCGCTTGACACCCGGGCGAGCCGGCAGTGCGCCGGCAGCGATCATTTCCTTGTAGATTTCGCTTTTGCGTTTGTGCCAGGCAGCGACAATGTCCCACCAAGTCTCGTCGGTGCTCGGTACGTCATAAACCGCTCGAAAATCGGCGTCCCGACCAAGGCTGGCCATTCGCTCCTTACCCCCGCCTATCTTGACCTTGTCTGCATATTGCGCGAAACTCCACTGCCAGTTGACACCTTGCTCGCGCCACATGCGGTTAAAGGCCACCAGGTGACCGTCCTTTTCCGTATCCGCCAGGACACCATCACAATCAAAAATCAATGTTTTTGTCATGCCTTGCCCTCGCTACCAAACAGCCTAAAGTAATGCTGCGCTAAGGCGATTACATCATCGCGCACCGCACCGATCAATTTCAAAGGGTTATATTCAGCCGGTTTGGCATCCAGATACTGGCGGAACCCGTCGGCGTAGGTCTTTTTCAAGTCCGTAGAAATATTGACTTTGGCTGCGCCGAGAGCGATCAATCGGTGAAACACGTTCTCATCTAGCCCGCTTCCCCCATGCAACACCATGGGCATATTCGTCGCCGCAACGAGTTGTTCCATGTGGTCATAGCGAATATTCGGGGCGGCACGATAAAAGCCATGCGCGGTGCCAATGGCCGGCGCGTAACAGTAGATACCGGTTTCCCGGATAAACTCGATGTCTTTCTCGATGGGAACCGGGACGGCCACCTCATCGCTACCGATGCCATCCTCGACCCCGGTTACCGGTACTACCTCACCTTCTACGCTTGCTCCATGTTGGGCGGCAAAGCGGACGATGTCGCGTGTTATGGCGAGATTGTCATCGTAGTTTAATGCCGAGCCATCAAATAATACTGCATTCCACCCTAGCTCGATGCATGCTTTGGCAAATTCCGGGTCAGGGCAATGATCGAGATGAAGGGTGACAGGTACCTTGGCCCGGCTGGCCATGTGGGTGAATACATCTTTGACAACTGGAGCACCCCAGTACTTGACAGTCTTAACTGAGATCTGGATGATGAGCGGCGAACGGGATTTTTCAGCGGCTTGAATGAGTGCGTCGGTGGTAAGGTCGTCAACCGCGTTGAAGGCGGCCACTCCATAACGCTGCTTGAATGCGGGATCCATAATCTCCGGCAACGTGACAACGGTCATTGTAAGCTCTCCTATCGCCTAAAACAACCGATGCCGGTCATTGGATTGCTGCAGGCGAATTAACGGGTTAATGTGGTTGTTAACGAATAACGGTCACCGCGATTGTGGCAGATCGCGAATTCTATCGGGGTACCGTCTTCGCTGTAGACAGTGCGCAACTTGTAAAGGACCGGCGCTCCCTCCTCTATACCCAATAATTGCGCAATTTCTTCATCGGCCGGACAAGCTTCAACTTTCTGAACAGCCCTTTTGACCGGGTAGCCATGGTCGCTTAACAGTTCCCACAGTTGCCGGTTATCTATATCGTCATCCAACAACTCTGGATAAAGTTTGTAGGGGACGTGTTCATTGTGGATCGCTAGAGGCTCGCCATCCGCCAGGCGCAGCGTTCGAACCCGAATAACCGGCTCACCTTCCTGAAGATTCAGTGCCCGGGCGACCATCATCTTGGCCGCGGATATCTCGCGGATCAATACCTCAATTCGGGGGACGAAGCCCTCCTCGGCGGCCGAGTCAAGATAACTAGTCAGGCGATTATGGTCGCGGCCGATGTGACGCCGAGCGACAAAGGTACCGACGCCCCGCCGCCGATAAAGCACTCCTTCATCAATTAGATCGAGGATCCCGCGCCGAATGGTCATACGGCTGGCCCCAAACTGGGTGGCCAATTCCTCTTCAGGCGGCAACTTCTCTCCAGTTTTCAAAAACCCGCTGGTAATTTGCTCGCGAATTGTCTCGCGAATTTGGGCGTAGAGAGCGACTCCCTCACTGTTATTTATAATCATGAGCGACCGTTCCTGCACATAAACCCTCATCGAAGGGTGGCCAGACTGTCTCATGACAGGGTCTTGTCTATACATCGTTTGAAGGATGTATATTCAAGAACAGGGGATTGTATATACAACTATATTATAAAGGTGGAAGTTTAATTGTCAACCCAATCAGGCAATATTTTCGCGAAAATCCTTTATGAATTCCGGTGGAATGCGGCGTGGCCGACCTGTGGCCAGGTCGATAAAGACCCAGAGTACGTGGGCCCGGGCCAGCAAAATGTTATCGAAATTCCGTTGGATGGTGTAATGGCGAACGGCCGTCGATCGCTTTGGTTCGGCGACGAAGGTTGAAATTTCCAACTCATCTCCCATAAAGGCCGGCTCGCGATACTCGATACGGTAGCGCCGGGCTACGATTCCAATCTCCTGACCCAGTAACCGTTCTAAGGGCCATTGATGGGCGATTGCCACCTGGGCATTGCAATCTTCGATATAAGCCAGATAGTTAGCGTTGTTGACATGTTGGGCCTGGTCAATATCGCGCCATTCCACCTGACGTCGGATGCGAAAGATCCCCGGCGGTGGTGGAGGTGCATTAGGAAAACGCTCGCGACGCTCGCCGATAGTCGTGTCCGGGTGTCGAAATGCTTTAATCATCTCGGAGGGGATCGTTGCGGGGCGCAGTGTTTCGCTATTGAGATAGATCCATTCTGTGGAAGCCGTGGCAACCGGCTCCCCGGAGGCTTCAAGCCTTAATTCATACCTCCGGCGCGAGCGTACCCGCCGGAAATCGTCCACCCATGTCCGGACAATCACCGTATCGCCATAGATGAGTGGCCGCAGATAAGTGATATCCGTTTCACGAATCAACCACTGGAATCCCATCTCCCGATAGCGATCGATTTGATAGCCAACAGCCGCCGAGGCATCGAAAGCTGTCTCCTGCATGTATCGCACGTAATTGGCGTGATTAACATGACCGTAGGCATCGCACTCATAGTGTCGCACGCGAAATGCCCGTTCCAGCACCGTCTGGCGGTTAGGATGCGGTTCCTCTTGGCCAAGCATGAGTTACCCTGCCGTCCCGGCTGGTGGCGATTGCGCGCTTGCTTCTATTGATTTTAATCGCTCAAATGTCTGCTCGTACTTAGTAGCCAATTCAATAAAGTAGTCCGACAATTCTGCCCAGCGCGCCGCGACGGACTGGCGCTGGCGTTTAAACTCTTTGGTTTCTTCTTTACGGCGAATGAAGCGGATTATCGATCGGACTAATCCGCGCATGTGGTGGCCGGCGAATTCAATAACTTCGCGAGCCAGGTTAGTGGTGGGACTTGTCTCCGTGGTGGCCAGAACCTCTCGCATCGCCTCCGCCGCAATTTTGGCTCGTTCCAGATTATCCAGATGGCCGTGCATGACCATGTAATCCAGCAAAAAAGCCCGGTGCCAGTAGTGGCTCAGCTTATCGGTGGCCTCAACAACACTTAAAACATAAACTACCGTCCGGTACAGATTCCGCAGAAACCGGATAATCTGTTCGATGGGCCACAGCAGACAGCCGCGCAAAAAACCGCCGCTCCGCTTGCGGTTCAATTCGCGAATGACCGCCCGCGACAGGGTCCGCCCTCTACGCCGCGCGATCCTGCTCGGCATCCGCCGGCGAAAGAATTCTTCCAATACGGATTCGACTACAGGAATCGGAAGCAATGTTGACAGCCCGGCGAACGTCGCATCGGCGTATACCAGCCAATCGAACTCTGTCGTGATCTGGTTGGTATTCGTCGGCTTTGGCGGTTTTGTTGTCTCAGGCTGACGGGTTGAATCATCCATCATATATCGCTCCTGAACTGATGCTTCGGCCAGGATGGGTCGAGGAATGCCTGTATTTCTACCAGATATCCATCCGAGTCGCGAAGAAATAGGGGATAGATATTGAAGTGGGGGTTTAAGGCAGGCGGTTTTTCAACCATCTCACTGGCCCCGGCCGACATCAAGTAATCATACCATTGATCGACTTGAGTTTGTTCATCGACGACAAGGGTTAAGATCACCCCGTCAGCCCGTTGCGGCGCCAGATTAGCCGTTTTCCGGCAGAAACCCAGAAATGCAGACCCGCTCACGCGGTATATCCGGCACGGGCCTTGATCGAGTACCAGGTCCAAGCCGAGCAAACCGGCATAAAAAGCGTCCGTCGCAGCCAGATCTTCACAATAAAGAAATGTCACCTGCTGGTCGATGGTGGGACGGCTTATCATTCGTTATGGTTATCCAGGTAATCGGCCAAGAGCTGCAGGCCGATAATGGTTTTCGCGTCTTGCAATTGACCCTCAGCCAACATCTTTCGCATCTCGTTCAGAGGCAGACGGACCACTTCAATATCTTCGCTCTCTTCCGGATTTGCCCCAATATATTCCAAATCTCGGGCCAGGAAAACGATCAAGCGCTCATCGCTGTAACCGGGCGACGTGTAGAAAGTGGCCACCTGTTCCCATTGACCGGCACGGTAGCCAACCTCTTCGGCCAGCTCGGCCGCCGCGCGTGATTGGGGATTCTCACCGTCTTTTTCTAACAAACCGGCGGGAAACTCAAGAAGCCACTGGCCGATAACCGGGCGAAATTGCCGTACCAATACGACTGTGACTGATTTGATTTGCAGGCGGTCCTAAGGGATGCGCCAGCAATGCTTGGTATGCAGCATCACGATCACCTTTGACAGCTGCTTCAGCCGTCAGGATTTCATAAGCCTTGACTTGCGC
>JAWOHK010000235.1:0-4039 GCA_046485205.1 Chloroflexota bacterium
GGGCGATGTCGTTCTTTAGCTGGTTCTCGAATGATTGTCCCCAGAGGTATCGATCCTTATCCCGCAAATTATTTATTTCGGGAACCTTTTGTCTGACACTATGGACAAAAGCGGCGTATCGGTCCCACAAATCCTCGAAATTATACTTGTTCTGTGCATTTGAATAATCGCCCAGGATACTACAGACACGAGCGTCATAGATCGTGAAGCTTTCAGGGTATAGCACAGTCAGGATCGCAGACGCCATCGGTAAGCGAAAGCCCCAATCGCCGCGCCTTGAGCCCTATCCGTCATTCACGCCAAGCCGGGACATACTGCACTCGTAATGAGTACTTTTGTGTGGCATCTGGGTCTGGCGAACCATCGTTGATCCAGATGAAATATCGGCCGGGTTCTAATACTTTTGGTCCGGTTTGCGGTAATTTCAACCCATCCACCCATGGAGCCCCATCATAATCAACATTTGTGTACTCTGAATCTATAAACAACGATGCATCGAGATAGCCTTCGTATTGGGTCAATTCAATCTCATAGGGACCGCCAGTGGTATCGAAGTAATAGTAATCTCTTTGATCATTCGGCCAGCCAAAGAATATGCCGGGTTGGCAAAGAGGGCCATTGGCTGTTTCCTTAGCGCCATTATCCTCGACCTCATCCGGGCCAGCGAAGCACGATTGGGCGTATATCACACAAGGTAAGTGGCTAGAGTAGGTTATCGCCTCCACATAAGTTACACCCACGGTGTGGTCAGATTTCGGCATTGTCAGCATATTGGTGAGCGCCGTCGTGTTGTCATCGTTGGTGCCAGTCCAGCCGCCGACCCGCCAATCGTCTTCCGGTTGAGCGGTTAATATCACCTGCTCGCCGGCAACGTATTTTCCAGCAGTACAACTTCCCGAGTTAATCGGGTCGGCCACTGGGTCGGCTCCCATGCCGACGTGAGTCATCGATAATGTAAAGCATGGCGCAATTGGTGGCGATTGGCGGACGTAAATTTCGAGATTGCCCGAGCTTTTGTCTTTCCAGGCGACAAACGCCGGGCCTTGGCCAGCGACGGCTAAAGACGGCACACTGGATTGCTCATTGTTTTGACTGATACCGCCGCCAGTGGCCGAACCACTCCCCATCTCGCTCCAGTCAGCGCCATCCCAGCGGCGGATGTATATTTCACTGTTGGTACTGGTAACGTTGTCATACCAGGCAATGATGGGTACCTCCTTGGCGGTGACCGCTAAGGAGGGGTTCATGGAATTCTTACTACTTTGACTGATACCGCCACCACTTGCTGAACCCGCACCGATTTCAACCCAATTGGTCCCGTCCCAGCTTCGAACATATATCTCGTGGTTACCGTACGTACGGTCCGCCCAGGCAACGATAGGCATATCACCATTTAGTAAAGCCGGTACCGGATAGAGCGAGTTGCCTTCGCTGTTGCTGATGCCGCCACCGCTGGCAGAACCGTTGCCCATCTCAACCCATGCGGAGTTGAGCCAGCGACGCACGTATATGTCGTTATTATCGATGTCGTCCCCGTTTTGAACACCGCTGTTATCGTACCAAACGATTATGATCGTCCCATCCGAGGCAACGATCGGAATCGGATTTCGGGAATTCCCATTGTTGTTGCTGATACCGCCGCCACTGGCGGAATTGCTTCCTATTTCATCCCAGGTCTCGGTCGATTCATCCCAACGGCGAACGTAGATTTCATAGTTTTCCCCGTCATCGCTTGTGTTATTCGTCCAAGCAATAACGGGCAACCCCTCCAAATCGAAGGCCACTCTTGGCAATTCGGACCATCCTTGATTTTCGCTGATGCCATTACCTGTGGCCGACCCTGGCCCCATTTCGACCCACTTCGGAGGTTTCCAGCGACGTACATATATTTCCGAATGGCCGCTAGTATTATCCGACCAGGCAACTAAGATCATTCCGTCAGGTGATACGGCTACGGCCGGGAACCTTGAATCGCCGTGGTTGTTGCTGATACCGCCATAAGTAGCCGATGTCTCCCCCATCTCAACCCAGCTAAAACCATTCCAACGACGGACGTATATCTCCGAATTGCCACTGGAACTGTCTGCCCAGGCCACGATCGGAAAATTATCGGGGCCAATGGCTAAAGATGGTTCACGAGAAACGCCTTGCGTATTGCTGATTCCCCCACCAG
The DNA here is from genome assembly GCA_046485205.1 of Chloroflexota bacterium. GTDB lineage: Bacteria > Chloroflexota > Anaerolineae > Promineifilales > Promineifilaceae > Promineifilum. The sequence continues at coordinate 2,174 of JAWOHK010000235.1, forward strand.
AAGCGGAATTAGCACCAAGCTCGCTCCAGCCGGCATTATCATTTTGCAGGTAGCGATTCATGTCCACCTGAGTCCGGATAGCAGCCGTTAGCGGGACCCCAACTTGAACGAATAGAATCATCATAATCAGAAACATGAGAATCATGATGAGAAAGGGACGTTTAACTGGTTTCATGATCATCCTCTTGACAGGCAATAAGAGTGTGGTTCTTCGGTTATCGTCAAGGCGACCGGGTGAATGTCGGTAGCGGATCCGGCGGCCGGGTAAAAGTCGGTGGTGGTTCTGGCGGTCGGGTGAATGTCGGTGGCGGATCCGGCGGCCGAGTAAAAGTTGGTGGCGGCTCTGGCGGTCGGGTGTAGGTTGGCACGGACGTAAGGCTGGGCGATTCACGAGGCGTTTGCGAGGGGGTTGGTGTACCGGGTGAAGCACGTGTATTGGTTGGCGTCGGCGGGTTTGTCACATTTGTTGTCATGGCCGGTCGAGCCGTTGGGGTGGATAATGCCGATGATACTCGTGTGCGAGTTGCCCGCAATGTGCCAGTTGGTGGAACCGCTTGACTGTTTCCCGCCGTTACGCGGGGGGTAACCCTTATTTCGGGTGTTTCATTTACCCGAGGTGTTGATGTTAGGGTCGGCAGCAACGCGGCCAGCCCGGGTTCCCCACCTTCTTCGAAAAAAGCTTCCATCAATGGAGGTTGGCGCACGATATAATCGACAACCCGTTGTTCCCATAACGGCAGCCTAGCCGTAATCAACCCGGATTCATAGCTGCTGTTATAGAGCGTGTTCGTCAGATAATATTTTGCCTGATCCCACTGATCGTCTCCGGCGTATGCTATGCCGATATCGTAGAGAAGCGACGGGTTAGGGGAATTCTGGAGCAAGGCTAAAGCATCGTTGTAGTCGTTTAATGCTGGTTCATAATGCCCCGCCGCGGAAAATTCCCGCCCTGAAAGCCACTGGTCGATGGCGTTTGCCAACAGAATTTTGTCACTGCCGTCCGATGTTAAAAGTAGCGCGGCGATCGCCGATAGGAGATTGTTGTTTTCAGATGAATTTTCCAGGCGCGTGAGGAGCGCTCCAGCTACGGTCAGGGCAGCGTCCTCCAAACCGGCCGCGGCTTTTGAGTCAAAAAGTGCTAGTCGTTCATCAGCTGAAAGGGTGTCAAACATCTCGTCCGCTTTCGCAATTGATTCAGTACCTCCCCAATCATAAAGAGCCGCTAGGCTGGTGAGTTGGACTGATGGGTTGCCGGATTGAAAGAGCGCCTGTTGCTCCTGGATCAATCGTTCGGTTGTTTGTTGCCGGCTGTTCCAGATGTAATAGCCTATCCCAATCACCATCGCTAGGACGGCGATCAACGCCATGATAGCGATTCGCCGGTTCCAGTCGACAGGAATGGTTTCGTTGATCCAACGCTCATCAAAGACCGTCCGGTAGATCCGATTGCGAACCATCAAGACGCCGTTTTCGCCTTTTACCAACCCGATTAGTTTTACTTGGTTCTGGATTGCGGAGCGTTCATCTTCTTCTATCGGCTTTCCCTTCAACACGCCCCGATATATTAACAACAACCGCCGCCGGTCTTCCGGCTCACCGGCCAGAATATTATCGCGGATGAACTGCAGATTGGTCTCCCGCCGGGACGCCTCGGAGAGGAAAAGTTCGTTGACAAGCGAATCGATCTGTTCCAGAGATTCCACACAGCGTGCATCCTCACTGGCTGCCAGGCACAATTTCTGTGTCAGATAAGGGTGGCCGTTTGTCCAATAAAAAATGCGATCGAATATCGCCGTTCCCTGACCGGGAAAAATAGCTTCCAATCCGTTAGCTAATACATCCGCGTCCTCGCGGCTGAATTCGTGC
>JAWOHK010000250.1:0-3541 GCA_046485205.1 Chloroflexota bacterium
TCAAGCCACGCCGGAGATCACGCCGGAAATGCTAAAGATTTTTGGCACCTTGCCCGAAGAAGCCACCCCAACCGGGTATGAGATGAGCGAAGAACTCGTCGACCTTGGTCGAATGTTGTATTTCGAGCCGCGTCTCTCCATTAATACCAATATGTCCTGCAACACCTGCCATGGACTTAACAATTACGGCATGGATGGACTGCGCTTTTCGTTCGGACATACCGGAAATCCGGTAGGTCGTAACTCGCCTTCCGTATACAATGCCGCGCTGCACGTTGCCCAATTTTGGGATGGGCGCGCGGCCGATGTTGAAGAACAAGCCAAAGGGCCCATTCTGGCCGGCGGGGAAATGGGCATGCCGAACCCTGAAAGTGTCGTCGCCGTGCTCAATTCAATTCCCGGCTATGCCCCTTACTTCGAAGCTGCCTTTCCCGGGGAAACTGACCCAATCACCTATGATCATGTCGGCCAGGCCATCGGTGCGTTCGAACGTCGCTTGATCACGCCGGGACGTTTTGATGACTTCCTGGCCGGGGATGAGACCGCCCTGACGGAACGGGAGCAAAAAGGGCTGGCGCTGTTCATGCAGACCGGATGTACCGCCTGCCATTACGGCCCGGCTTTGGGCGGCAATAGTTACGCAACCCTGGGCGCGCGAGAACCCTACATAACCAATGATCCCGGACGTTACGCTGTGACCGGGAATATTGCAGACCTGCATGTCTTCAAGGTACCGAGCTTACGCAATATTGCCGTGACCGGACCGTATCTTCACGACGGCAGCATCCCCACGATGGAGTCGATGGTGCAATTAATGGTACGCCATCAACTCGGCAAGGAGTTGCCCAGCGAGGAAGTCGATGACATTGTCGTCTTCATGCGCTCCTTGACCGGGGTATTGCCGGCAGAGTTTATAGCCGAACCCGAACTGCCTCCCAGCGAGTAGACGACGGCTGTTGCCAATCACCCTTTCCCTGGCGGCCCCGATTCCTGAGTGGATCGGGGCCGTTTGGCGAGATACGAGATACGAGATACGAGGATAGAGGGCGAGGGATTGCGAACAATGGCAAACCTGGATCACAAATGATTCGCCCCTGCTGCTGGCCGATAAATTCCGGATGACTTGAATTGAATGCTCGCCTATTGAATACGGACCGGCTGAATACGATATACTACTCCCCATGACCAACCGGCTTCCTCTTCTCATCGGCGACTGGCTCGTCCTGTTGCTGTTCGTCTTCATCGGCCAGCGCGACCACAACATCACCGGACCGGCCGCGCTGCCCAGCTTGCTCATCACGACCCTGTCCGTGGCCGTACCCTGGTCACTGGCCGCGGCCGCTCTGGGGGCTTTCCGGCTGGATGAAGGATTGACGCTGCCCCGCTGGCTCGGCCGCGTCCTGAACGCTTGGCTGGTTGCCGCGCCGCTGGGCCTGGTGCTGCGCGCGCTGCTGCGCGGCCAAAGCGCCATCGCCGTACCCTTCATGCTGGTCATGCTCGGCCTGGGCGGGCTGTTTATGCTGGCCTGGCGGGCGGGGGTGTTCTATGTGATACGGCGGCGCAATCGGGTGGCGGCCTGAGGTTCCGAACCGCATCATGCCTGATGCCCCATCATTATGCCGCCCGACCGCGAATCAGCTATACTGCGAATAACCGGCGGCCGATCCGTTATTCCAACCACCCGCCGGAAAACAGGAGTACACGATGATCAACTTATACGCCGGCCGCAGCACCACGCCGTCTGGACAACTCACCGAAGAGCAACTGCAATTTTTGATCGACAACCTGGAAGAAGAAGGGGAAGGCGACCAGGATTACTACCTCGACACGGCCACGCTGGACTTTCTGGCCGCGCGCGGGGCCGACGCCGTCCTGCTGACCGTGCTGCAGGCGGCGCTAGGGGAGAAGGAGTCAGGGACGGTGCGATGGGAAAGAGGATAAAAATCACACTCCGGAAAGCAGGTTCCAAATCCCCGATGGTTGGCTAAACCCGTTCAAACGAGCTTATTGAGAGGACATAACGCGTTTGGAACGCGATTTATGTAGTAGACAATGGTTTTGACCCATTGTCTGCCATGACTTCAACCTCTCGTGGCGGTCTCCAAAAATCGTTTGTATCGCTGATCCAGCGCATCCCGGTCCGGCCAGTTGGCTTGCGATCGTGGCAACAGGATTTGCTGATCGTGCAGAGCTTGCAATCCGTGGAGCAAAATCGGTCCATCCTTCTCTCGTTGAATGTCCTCTCGCACTTTAAGGACGTAATCAGGCGTCACACCGATCAGAAAACGGTCATATGATGCATGATGCAGCTTACATAGTGAAATGCCGTTGCGCACTTCCGGAACACCAGCTTCTTCGATGTCGGGGATAATATGAGCCGCGTCCAGCAATTCGCGGTGGCGCAGGCGGCAAAAGGCACATTGGGTACGATAGGCTTCCAGCACGCGCTCGCGGAAACCTCGTTGGTGAAGCCGTTGCCGGACGATGGCGGTGATGTACCGGCGACGGGCGGTGGGATCTTCGCGGACAGAAGTATTCTCAAATTGAGACAGGTCGATTCGACCCGGTTCATCAACAGCTAAAGTGAATGTCAGATTGGCCGGGTCGTCACCAATAATGTAGACTGGCCACACGGCTAAATACCTTCCAGGGACAATCCCATGAAAATAGGCCAGTGGTCGCTGGCGCTCAAAGACCATTCGCAAGCCAATATTATCCCGATGGTACGGATTTGTTCCCCGATATCGGTACTGCAGCAGATTGTTTTCGTCGAAATGATCATCATAAGGGGAGTTGGGGGAAGTAGTGATCGATAGTGGCAGTTCCATCAGCCTAGGTTTGAAGATGCCCTGCGGCGAAATCAGTGGGATGCGGGAATCTTGAAATTGGAACCCCTGCCTAAGAAGCTCGCGAGGTAAAACATCGCCGTGGTATTCAGTCTGTTGGGTGAGCCAGCCGAAGGCAGCCATGCGTATTTTTATATCTACATCCATTATCGATTTGTTTCAGATTTCCACTGACATTCACTCATTAATTCCCGAATTATAAGTGGCAAAGTCTTTCATTTACCTTCTAATGAAAAATAGCCCGCGGCTAAATTTGGTCGGCCGGTTGCTCTCGTGAAAATGGGTAAATTTTGTTCAGCACGCAATCGCCAGACAATCTGAACCCATTGAGGATTGTCATTTACCACATACCGGATTTCTTCAGCAAAAATTGAATGACCAACAGATTTAAAGAAATACTTACGAATTGCTTTGAAGGGATGTCCTTTCATTTTTCTAAGACGCTTGGCAATGTGCCATCTAAATGCTGCATCCCGATCCTGATGAGCATTTAGCATAATATAAATATCTGAGCGAACTTCATCAATCGATGTACCTTCGAAATCAGCTACCGATGAACAAATTGAAAATGTAATTAAACATCTTAAACATTTTGGGTTCGGCACTCGCAATATTGCTGGCGATGATTACATTGCGATTGGCGCTATTGGAGTAAAACCCAATTTTGATGTAAGAAAAATACAAATGCTTGATGG
>JAWOHK010000350.1:0-3749 GCA_046485205.1 Chloroflexota bacterium
GCCACATCCGAAGAGATTTGCCCTTGATGATCGGCCAATCGATGCCGGTGATCAGCCGGACAGGTTCTGTAACCCCCCGCCCAATGAGCGGCCGGCCCCATCTGGTTCAGTCCGGCGAGTCGCTTTTCACCATCGCCGCTCGTTACGGTCTAACGCCTGCGGTCCTGGCCGATTTGAATGGTCTCGTTTTCCCGGTTTATCTTCATTCAGGCATGCGCCTTCGTATTCCTGATGAGACATCTGTCTACCGTGACCTTCCGGCAGGCTGGCTCGAAGTGGGCTTCAATCCGGATAGCCTCACCCAGGGAGGGACCCTGGCAATTTCTACCGCCCATTTACTGGACGGCGTCCCGGCCGGGCGATTCGGTAATCAGCCGCTGCAGTTCGCCCCCCAGGACGACGGCTATGTAGCGCTAGTCGGTATCGATGCCTTCACCGAAGCAGGAATCTTTGAGATGGCGCTGACTGGCGGAGATGAACGCGGATTGTGGGAACCTTTACGCCTGCTGGTTCCGGTCGGTGAAACCGGCTTTGACACCCAATATGTGACGGTAGGTGAAGAATTGGGTGGTCTGTTGGATCCGAATGTGCGCTCAACCGAAGACGAATTCTTCCGTGAAATCTACACTGTTTTCGAGCCAACCCAATTGTGGTCCGGCGCGTTTCAGATGCCAGTGGCGACAACTATCATCTCGGCTGGATATGGTGGCGGTCGCTCTTACAATGACGGGCCGGTTGAAATCTTTCACACGGGGGTCGATTTCGCCGCGCCTATCGGCGAACCAGTGCTGGCCCCGGCCGACGGCGTCGTTGTTTTTGCCGATCAATTGGAACTCCGCGGCCTCAGTGCCATCGTCAATCATGGAATGGGTGTAATGACGGGCTACTATCACCTTTCTGAATTGGCCGTACAACCAGGTGACACAGTCGTCGCCGGACAGCCTTTGGGTGCTGTCGGGAATACCGGTCTCTCGTCCGGTGCTCATCTCCATTGGGATTTGCGCATTATGAACGTGCCGGTTGACGGCTTGCAATGGACCCGGCAGTCGTTTCCATAAATTGGCAACCAAGAGCGTGATTGGTACAATTCGCCTATATAAAGAACTAATCGACCACCTCCAGATTGGCACGGCCTATCTGATGATAGGAGTTTGCGGTGATTCAAACGAAGATTCAGACAGCGGAGTATTGGGAATCCGGCTTCTCCCTCTCCGATTCTGACCTCGAACAGATCTACAACTTTCTACTCGAAAACGAAATTCCCCAATCCGCGACCGACTTGGCCCGTGTTGTGATCGATTACCGGATCAAACAACAGACAACCGAACTCAGTCGCCTAATGACCGACAACACGGTTTATCAGCCCCAGAAAAGTTATCAGATCGGCGAAGAGGTTGTATTTCCGGCCTTAAAGATGGCCCGTGGCACGGTTAAGTCGCTGCGACAGGGCTATAACCCAGAGGCTGGATCCTTTAACGTGATTACTGTAGATATCAAGGGGAAGTCGCGTGAATTTGCGGCCGATTACGAGTTAACACATAGCTTGAATAGCAGTAATGGGGGAGCGGTGGCCGAAGACCTGGCCGGGGAACAAGAAACGATCCAGACCACATTTGGCCCCGCGGTTGCTGCCCACATTGACAAGTCGCTCGCCCAGCGCGACGATTTCGTTAAGGTGATCGATCACTGGTTTATCAAGTCATTAATGGTGGATGTCAATATCGGGCACCTCCATTTGGCCGAAGCCGTTCTTGAGGTGTCTGAAGGCGGCCCGCTAACCACGGCTGAAATTCTACCCCATTTAGAACTGGACCCTGACGCCAATCCGGCGATTCGGGAGTTCTCGTTGGCCTACCACATGGAGGAAGATGGTCGGTTCGAACAGGTGTCACCGACACACACACGAACCTGGTATTTAGTGCGCATGGAACCGGAAGGCGTCCGGACAATCCCTGAGCGCCTGGAGTATACCCCGGTCTCTTATAATCGCTCCTTGCTGACTCCCCAACAAATACAACTTGAACAGGAACTGGATGATGAGTGGTCAAACTTACCGCCGGCAGTGGTCACACAGCCAATCACCCTGGCTCTATCCTACCCTCATCGTTGGGCGGGAACGTTGCCCCTCAATTCAAAAATAAGCACGCTGTTCAATCTGAGACGCTCCCCGCGCCAGCGAATTGTCCTGATCGATGATGAGACCAATGTTTCTTTTCCCGGTTGGGTGGTTGCCGAAGGGCGATATATTTACGGATTGAGCGACTGGTATAAGGAGAATGCGATTCCGGTGGGCGGCTTTCTGCATTTTCAGACCGGGTCAGAACCAGGAACATTCTTGGTGGGCTTTGACCGCCGACGAGCTCAGCGCGAATGGGTGCGTCTGGCGACCGTGAAGGATAATCGAATCAACTTTGAGTTGCTGCGGCGCTCAATTCCCTGTGGCTATGACGATTTGCTTATTGTGGGCACCGATGTAGTGACAGCCATAGATGCCCACGCCCGGCGCGCCACCTCTAACCACATGTCGATCGTGGCCATTCTGGCCGAGATTTTTCCGTCCCTAGCCAATTTGTCTCCCCAGAATTCGGTGCACGCCAAAACTCTCTATAGCGCGGTTAACATGTTGCGCCGTCTACCGCCCGGCCCCATCTTCGCCGAACTGGTCAAACAACCGGCCTTCACGTCGGTCGGCGACCATTACTGGCAATACGACGCCGCTCTTGGGCGCGATTAGGAGGCATGAAGCCTTGTCTAGCTATCCACGGCCCAATATCAAAGCTGTCACACTTCGCCGGGTGACGCCGGAGACCAAATTCTATATCGATTACACCTGGTGGGATGAAAGCGATCTCGATCTCAAGACCTACCTGTTGACTCGGCTATCGTTTTCCGGAGATACAGGGCAGGAGATTCATGCCGAACGGATCGATTTGGTCGATTCGCGCACCGGGGAAGTGCGCCAGGTCGATGCCTTTCAATATCTCGTCCAGAATTATTTCAGCCGCCAGGGCGACGATTTCGCCGCCCAGGGATCGATTGTGGACGCCGTGTTCAGTGTCCTGTTAGCGAACGGCAACGAGCCGCTATCGGCAACCGAGATTGCCGAAAAGGTGCGGCGGCCGACCGATCTGATAGTTAAAACCTTCGGGGGACCTCAGATTTACCACGGCATTCGCCCCATCTTCGACGAGGATTAGGCCGATCTTACCCATGGATGTGGAAGTTCGCCTGTATGGAGCGCTGCGCCGCCACCGTCCGGCTGACATCTCCGGTGCACCACACTTGCCGTTTTCCCTGACCTTACCAACCGGGGCGACCCTCGACACGTTGTGCCAACAACTCCAGATACCCGATGGCTTCATAAACGCCGCCGTCAATAGTGAAGCGGTCGAGATTTCATACCCGTTGAAGGACGGCGACCGGGTTAGCTTGTTTCCCCCGGTGGCCGGCGGACGGGACGTTTGACGCAAACCCCTCCTCCCCGTAAAATTAAAGGTAGCAGGTGTCCGGCCCCAGTAGCTCAATGGACAGAGCATCGGACTTCTAATCCGGAGGTTGCGCGTTCGAATCGCGCCTGGGGTACTTTTTTCCACCTATTCAAAATCAAATCCCATGACGATCAAAGTATTTTCTGTGGCCGAAATGAGCGCCGCCGAGCGTGCGGCCGATGCCGCCGGTCATGGCTATGGTGCCATGATGGAAATGGCCGGGCGGCGCGTCGCCGAAGCCATCCACCATCGTTATGAGAT
>JAWOHK010000396.1:0-6118 GCA_046485205.1 Chloroflexota bacterium
CCCATTACCTAATTTTCCGTTGTTGCTGACCAAAACAGCATTCTCGAATTCATGGCTGTGGCCATTAGCATGACTGTTGGATTGTTTGACGTCGTACATTTAAACACTCCTCTGGTGCTTGGTCTACAACAACTTTTCAGGCTGTTGGCCCCCATGCATTGATTGCTAACCACAGTAGTAGTTCGGTTAGCTTAAAGATTATTGGCATACTAAAAGACAATATGACCGGACTGATTCTTACCTGCTGCTCTCGCCGTTCTTAGATTCATTTAAATCCAAGCTAGTGTGAATGTATCCAAGATGTTACAGTAGTGTCAATGTTTTGTCAAGTTAATGTCACATTAATCGAGATTTTTAGGCCAGGAACGAGGTAAGGGAAGAAGGCGCGACTTTGTATCGGCGTTTTGCGGTTACCAAATTAGCCAAGAGAAGTGTTTTATTCGATTGGACGCCGGTCTTGATATCCGGTATGGAGTTCGTGGTAATAAGCGACGTGAGTTTCGCCAAAGCGCCAGCACAGAAAAACATCGCGACCGTTTCGATCGCTCAAGAAATCGACCAGACCGGCCTCCAGGCTTTTAATTACACACCCATAAGCCTGAATTTTATCTACCAACCGTTCGATTTCGGCAAACTCCACGGTCAATTCGGAGGCCCGACGGCCGCCAATATTGCTCGATAGATCGCCCATAAGCCCCCCCATTTCCTGACTTGCCCGACTGGCATGAGCGCGCCGTTCCAAAAGTTCCCCGACAAGCGGCCTTAATTCCGGCAATAAATTATTGGCTTCATCGACCGTGAAGTAGCGTATGGTCATGACTTGTTCCCGCATTTCACTCGCATTTTAATGGTACTCGAAAACAAAAAGGGCGATAACCTTCCGGTCGCCGCCCTTGTTACTTGAAAGTGGAGAAATCTACCAGTTTAGCTGCCGCAGCCGCAGCCTCCGGCGGCCTCGCCGCTATAACCACTGTCGTCCTTAGCCTTGAAGGACGTGCCACACCCACAAGAGGTGACGGCATTGGGGTTTTCAATTTTGAACCCGCCACCCATTATGCTGTCAACATAGTCAATCGTGGCCTCGTTCAGGTACATCATGCTGGTCGGATCAATGAAGACTTTTACGCCATCTTGTTCGATCACATGATCATAGGAGCGCGCTTCCGCTTCCAATGCCATGCCGTATTGCATACCTGAACAGCCCCCACCGGCAACAAACACCCGAAGACCATAATCGGGAACGTTCTTTTGAGCCAGTAGATTTCTGACCGTATCAACGGCCGAATCTGTTAGCTTGACTGTTTCTATATCTGTTTGAACCTGATCCAGCTGGATATCCATCTTGATTTTGATCCTTTCACATAAAAAGCGCTTATGTGATGAAGTAAAAATTAAATTATAGGTGGATAATACCAGCCAATTCATTCGAAGTCAATTTTTATGAATATTTTCTTGTAAATGCATTTCCTGCCGCAACTGACTCTGCGTCTAGTCGTGAAACAATGAAAAATCAGGGGGAACCAGTTGTCGAGCCGGTCACGTAACGCGGTTAGGTCTGGCCGGCTCGTCTGGCACTCGGCCGGTCCGCAACCTGCTTTGTCCTTCGACATGCGACATGCTAGAATTCCCGTTTGCTTTGCGTCGCATATCGACCAAAGCATAAAAAATTCTTATTTCTGGTAAAAAGATTTTATGGTTTTTAGTCGTGACCACAGTCGCGTTCTTCAGAGGCGCTGAAGCGCCTACTACGAACAGGTTGTGGCTATTTGTGTAACAGTGTAGTAAATAAGTTTTGGTAATCATTTTGGGAATTTAGGAAGGGCATCAATGCTAAAAACGCATAGTTGCGGAGAGCTCAGGGCCAAGCATGCCGGCTCCACTGTCACTCTTGCCGGATGGGTAAATCGACGTCGCGATATGGGCGGTGTCATTTTTATTGATTTGCGCGACCGTTTTGGAAAAACCCAGGTCGTGGTTGATGCCGGTCGAACACCGGAGGGATTTGCCGCGGCAGAAAATGTGCGTGGAGAATTCATTCTCCAGGTAAAGGGAGTGGTCGCTCGCCGACCGGAAGGCCAGGAAAATCTCAATCTGCCGACCGGCGAGATCGAAGTTCTGGCCGAACAAGTGGTCGTTCTAAACACGTCAAAAACACCACCGTTTCAGATCGATCGGGAAGATTCTATCGACGAGGTTACGCGCTTGCGCTATCGCTATCTTGATCTGCGGCGTGAGCGAATGCAGCGCAATTTGATATTGCGTCACCATGCCATCAAATTCATTCGTGATTTCCTCAGCGAGCGTGACTTTTTAGAGATCGAAACCCCGATTCTCTTCAAGAGCACGCCGGAAGGGGCACGTGATTACCTGGTTCCCAGTCGTGTTCACCCCGGCAAATTCTACGCCCTGCCGCAAAGTCCCCAACAGCTCAAGCAACTGCTGATGGTCGCCGGATATGAACGTTATTTTCAAATCGCGCGCTGCTTCCGCGACGAAGACCTTCGAGCCGATCGCCAGCCGGAGTTCACCCAGCTGGACTTGGAGATGAGCTTTGTCGAACGGGATGATGTGTTAAATCTGATCGAGGAATTAATGGTCGGCATGGTTCAGGCCGTCAGTCTAGTTCCGTTGGCCCATACCAAATTTCCTCGCCTGAGTTACGCCGAAGCGATCGACCGGTTCGGGACCGACAGACCGGACATACGTTATGGTCTGGAGTTGGTCAATATCAGCGACATCGTGGCCAATAGCGCTTTCAGGGTGTTTGCCGAAAATGTTGCAGCCGGCAAGCCGGTCAAAGCCATCTGCGCCCCGGGCTACGGTACTTACAGCCGCAAGCAATTAGATGACCTGGAATCAATGGCTCGCGAGAATGGCGCCAAGGCCCTGGCCTGGCTTGCAATCCATCCGGAAACGGGTGAAATTCGCGGCCCCATTGCCAAGTTCTTCACAGTCGATCAATTAATCGCTATCACCGAGAGGCTCGAGGCCGGGCCAGGCGATCTGATCCTGATCGCAAGCGATTCCACAAGCGTCGTGCACAATGTGCTCAGTTCCTTAAGAGTCGAACTGGCTACCCGTCTCGGCTATACAGATCGCAAAGAGCTGGCATTCACCTGGATCATCGATTTTCCTCTCTTCGAGGAGGAGATGGAAGAAGGGCATTACGCTCCCAGCCACCATATGTTCACTGCCCCGAGGCCGGACCACATATCGTTACTTGACAGCGATCCTGGCGCCGTGCTTAGTCAGCAGTATGACCTGGTTTGCAACGGTTTTGAAGTGGCCGGCGGCAGCATACGAATTCACGACCAGGCATTACAGGCCAAAGTCATGTCACTGATTGGCTTCTCGATGGAGCAGGCGCGCGAACAATTCGGGCACCTGTTGGAGGCATTCGAATTCGGTGCTCCTCCTCATGGCGGGATTGCGCCGGGGATTGACCGCCTGGTTGCGCTGATGGCCGGCGAGCCGAATATACGCGAGGTCATGGCGTTCCCCAAGACGGCCCAAGCCACCGACCTGATGGCTGACGCGCCGGCGGCCGTCCTGCCGCGACAGCTGGCAGAGTTGTACCTGGCAATCACGAACAAACCGGAGAAGACAGCAAAGCTCGATTAATCCGGGACCGCGTTATAGAAAAAATTCCTTCAACGCGGCTGAGACATCGGCAACAATCACATGCCGGTCAGCATCCGGCCGGCATGTGATGACTATTTCTCCGCCAACCATACTAAGCGAATCGATCCCCTCAATCCCGCCCAAAGCTTGCGCCACCGGGGTACCCCTATCCAGTTCCAGAGATGACTCATATTGTTCCACCGCATTTCCAGCCGTCAACGGTAAATTAGTCTCGATAAATATCGTTCCGTCGTCATTTATCTCTGATTCAATTTCAATATATTCCGACATGAAATATATTATAGCGATTGTCATCTCCTGGGTGCATAGTCTGGACATACCGATGCGCGGTATAGGATGTTGCGAGTTTCGGCGCTATAATCTCTGTAATTCATTGAAGAGAACATCACCCTGAATGAGGAGTATACAATTATGGGAAAGGTTATGGGTTTCTTGGCTGGGGCAATTTGCGGAGCTCTAGTAGGGGCCATCATTGCTCTGCTGTTTACGCCGGCTTCCGGATCGGAACTCATCCAAAGTGCTGAAGAGCGATGGCAAATGACGCTGGAAGAGGCACGCAAGGCGCGTGACGAAAAGCAACGGGAGATGGAACAGCAATTAGAACGAGCGAAACAATTGTAAGCTTCGCCCCACCCTACTACTTACTGCTCGAAACGCAACCAATAATTTGCGGCCGATTCGACGAAGGGGTTCAGCGGAACGATCACCAGCGTTCCTCCTTCACTTCCGAAGTCAGCAACGATTCGCCCCTGATTTTTATCGTCTAATGTTAGGGAAAATACCTCCGGAGGGTTTCCCCTACGAATCAAGCGAACTTCCCACTTTTGGGGCAATAAAGAACCGGTTCTGGCAAAACCGGCGGGTATCCAATCAGGCTGGGTGGCCAATCCAATGATCTCCGGACCGGCGAAGCCAACGCCGCGTCCGACTACTTCAAAATCCGTGATAACTTCATTACGCAACAGGATCGACTGGCCAACAAAAGGTTCGAGCGAGATGGATTCTCGAATCCAGCCACCTTGATTTCCCGTAACCTCTGTACTGCGGCCGGTCAGAGCGGGTCCGTACGCGCCGATTACCCCGTTTTGGGGCTTCATAAGATGCCATGACTGACCGCCGTCTACGGATACCGTGGTATAAGCAAAGTCATAGCCGGCTTCCAGATCATACCAGGTAGAGAATTCCCAGGTCGCTGTGCTTACGTCTGAAAGGTCGACTTCGGCTGTCAATTGAGCCCGGCCGCTGTTTGTTGGGATCGCATACCAGAATTCGTTATCTTCGGGCGGCGGTGGAATCAGGTTGGCTACCGTGTCACCCGCGAAAGTAATTACGACCCGATCTTTTAATCCCAGCTCAATATAGTCAACAGCAAATTGATCCACAGTCGAAATAATTTCATGGGGCAATTGGCTTACACGCCGGGAATAGCGTGGGGGGTTGACTTTTGCCGTCTGATAGGCGAAAGGCAGGTCGCCGGATTGGCTATCCAGGAAATTGGCCGTGGCCCAATCACCCGTAAATTTTTCAAGGGTCAGATCAGGACGATAGCCGGCCAATATGGCCCGGACAGCTGTCAAGCCATTGGCCGGATGTCGAGCTAATTCGCGCAATGCCGCGTCACCGGCTACCTCCCACAGGTAAAGCAAGTAAAGATAACTACCGGCATAGTGGGCCATAATATCCGCAGATTCGACTGGCCATTGATCTAGCCGGATTTCCGTTTGCTCCAGGTAAGGATTGGGATTAATCGTGTCCAGGCCAACCAACGTTTCGGCGATTTGCGAGAGTCCTTCATTGAGCCAGGTATCCTCGTTCGGGTCGAGATTCCATTGGATGAGATGTTGAATTTCGTGCACTAATGTGGCTTCGTACAGCGGTGTCCCCACTTGCAGGCGAGACATATTAAGGTACACCATTTCCTGAACGTTCGACTTATTGAATAACTTGGCCGGATACATGTTTTCATCAATGAAATAGCCCAGTTCATAATCATCCTGGGAACCAAGCACATGCAAGATCGAGAAACGCATATCACCGTCTACGCCGGGCCGCCATTCCCGGCCGAAAACGCCCACCATGTGCGGATAATATTGCGTGCGCAACCGTTCGGCCGATGCCGCAATCGCTGGTCGATCCAGATTCAGCCCGGACTCGATCCAATAATAGGCGAGGTCATCCAGGTAAACGAGTTCGGCCTGGCGCGAACCAGAGGCCGTATTAAAGATGGCTCGATCACCCAATCGATAGGCTTCCCGCACAATTTGCCGCTCGCCTAAATCAAAGCCCCCCAGTTCCTCAGCAGTAACAAAATAATCATGAATAGGGACAATGGTGGCATATAAATGGTCAAGATCAATACCAGCCCGATCCGGGATGGAGCGCTGGTCGATTTCCAACGGGACCACAATTTCCCCCAAGGAAATCGAGTTAGTCGGTGTCGGTAATTGCTTAAGGTCAAGGCCACGCGGCCCTTCCG
>JAWOHK010000015.1:0-10781 GCA_046485205.1 Chloroflexota bacterium
TGAATCGTGTGTAAAACGATTGTTGTTTGTCGAGAATGTCACCACAAGATTCATGCCGGCACTTACGACGGCCCGAAACTGAATTAACACTTACCGGAGAGCGACGTGATACGGAAACGGTCATGCGTCGTTCGGCGGGGGCTTACTGGAAAAGCAGGTAATGCTGCTCGCTGGTTGGCTACCCGACAAAACACCCAATCTCCATTCGCAACCGGCTGAGCGTGCGTAGGTTCAGGATTACCTCGCTGGTCAAAGCGGACTCGACCAGTGGCTCCAGACGCAAAAACTCGGCAATACAGACGGCATCTACTTTGTCATTCTTGACCGGACGGATGTGCATTCTCCGATAGGCATTGGTTTGCAGCGGATTGAGAACGATCACTTGGTGCCCGCGATCGCTGAGGCAGCTGTAGAGCGGTAACCAATAATGGCCAGTGGCCTCCATGCCGAACACCACAGCTTCCTGCCGGGGCTTCACCTGCTCTACACGCTGCAACAGACGCTCTGCCCCAACCTTCGAATTTGCGATGGTGAAGGGTTTAGCCTGAACGGATCCGCGATTATCTAAAAGAGCCACCGCATGCGAGCGCTTGCCAATATCAATCCCAACGTAAAACATGGGTCCAACCTCCTAACTTGAGATGAAGTGTCGCCGGCGGGGCGTCCCCAACCTCGCCAAGAGGCAAACATGTGGGACATTCGTGGACTGCGGTAGAGACCGTGCCACATCCAGCTCATTCGCCCAATGCTTGGGAGACCAGGGCAACAGTCATTTTTCCGAGGAAAGCAGTTGCCCCCTCAATTCGCCGACGTTGACCCCGGATGGCTCAGGAGATTGTTGCCAAGTTTCGTGCTTGTCGCAACAGCCTCATTCGCCTCACATTAATATACATATTCGCCGAAAAGCGCCTTGCGGCAGCGGAACTTTGGGTACCTCCCGGGTTTCCGGGAGATACCCAATAAGGCAGAGGCCTTTTTTGTCTATTTTCAAAGACCACGACCGTGGCATTGCTTATACTTCCTACCGCTGCCACACGGACAGGGATCATTGCGGCCGGTAGTGGCAAACAACTTCTGTGTTACCGCATCCTTCCGGGCCATATAGGCCATTACATTGGCCGGCGGGCGATTATACCGCAGTTCATTGGCCATGAACCGCATAGCCTCATCGATATGGTGAAAGAAATGCTTGAACCCGGGGCAGAGATAGTTTAGCCCCGGCTTGCCATCCGGGGTGGTGATGAAGCGGTCCTTGGGGCAGCCGCCGTGGCAGGCGAAGCGTACGTCGCATTCGAGGCAATATTGCGGCAGGGTATCGAATTTGTCTTGACCGAACCGGCGTTGCTTGTCCGAGGCCACCAGGTCGATCATGTGCTCTTGCTTGATGTTACCCAGTAGGTAGCTCGGCTCGACGAAGTGGTCGCAGGAGTAGAGATCGCCATTGTGCTCCAGCGCGAGAGCAACACCACAAGTCTTTGAATGAACGCACAGGCCCGACGGCTCGCCGACCCAGTTAGCCAGGGTCACGTCGAACATCTGCACATACACCCGACCGACGTCGCGCCGCACCCATTCGTCGAAGAGGGTGCTATGGAAATTACCGTATTGTCCGGCTGTCACCGAACGTTGCGTGACCAGTTCCCCGTCTTGCGTGTATAGCGGCCGGTCGCGCCACGACTTCCACTCTTTGTCCTGTCCTTCCGGCAACAGGGCCTGCTCCGGCGTCATCCGCTCGACGATGGGGATAAACTGCATGAATTGCGCGCCCAACTCGTCGCGGAAGAAACGATAAATCTCCAACGGCCTCTCGGCATTGGTGCGGTGTAGTGTGCAGAGGACGTTCCAATCGACGTGGTGACGTTTGAGAACATCCAGACCGCGGATGACCTTATCGAATGTCGGCCCGCCGCCCTTGTCATAGCGGTACAGATCGTGCATCTCGCGCGGCCCGTCGATGCTGATGCCCACCAGGAACTTGTTGGCCGCCAGAAACTCGCCCCACTCGTCGTTTAGCAACGTACCGTTAGTCTGGATTGTGTAACTAATCGTCATATCCGGCCGGCGATATCTCTCGGCCAATTCCACGGACCGCCGGAAAAAGTCGAGTCCCATCAATGTCGGCTCGCCGCCCTGCCAGGCGATAATAACCTCCGGCGTCCGATGCGACTCGATGAGTTGCCCCATGTAGGTTTCCAGCAAGTCATCGGCCATGCGGAAACGACTGCCGGGGTAGAGCATCTCCTTTGAGAGGAAGAAGCAGTAGGCACAGTCAAGGTTACAAGTCGCTCCGGTCGGCTTGGCTAACAGGTGAAAGGCCGGGGGCGTATTCGGGGGTATGGTATCGAGCATCTGTATTAAGTATATCCTTGGTTATCCTCGTAATGTATAGGCACCCCCAACCAGTCATAGGCATCAGCCAGGGCCTGGTTGGCGGACGTGCCATATTGTGGCTGCTCGATCACGATACGCTCCATGCCGACCAGATCGACCAGGCCTGTCCGTTTCAACTGCTCGAATAGCGGGATGCTGACCCCAACCAGATACAGGCGGCCGTCCTTGGCTTTTAATGATTCAGCATAACGCTGCATCACGACGATAAAGGTACTACCGACCTCTTCGCGCCCGCGCAGGATGAGGATGACGGCCGCTCGTTGCGCCTGACCCACATCCGGCAAGAGTGATTCCATGTTCGAGGCCGCAGCGAAGAAGAGATCCCCATAAGGCATCAGGATCGTCACGGATTCGCTCGCCAGTTGCGCCGGAGGTTCGCGCTCTATCGGAAAACCACCGGCCACGGGCGCCAGTTCGACCAGCCGCACGCGCGCCGAGGATTGGAGCACGTGCAACATGACCGATATGGCTACGCCGACAAAGACGGCATATTGCAACGGCATGATGAGAGAGGACGCCAGGGTCATACCCATCGCCACCCGCGACGGCAGTCCCGTTTCCCACACCGTCTTGATCGAATCGGTCCGAAAGCTTTGCAGGCCGACGGCGATCAGTAACCCGCCCAATGCCGGTAGCGGAACCAGGTTGAACAAACTGCTAAATAACAGCACTAGCGGGATGACCAGAAGCCCACCGAAGACGTTGGCCCATCGCGTCCGGCCACCCGTACTAACAATGACGGCCGTGCCGGACATGGAACCGCCGCCCGGAATGCCGCTAAAAATGCCGCTGCCGATGTTAGCCACCCCCTGAGCGAAGAAGTCGCGCGAAACGTTACCGGCGCGGCCATCGGCATTGGGGAAGTTCTGCGCCACGCCCGCGCCCTGGATCAGGCCGATAATGGCGATGCCCAACGCGGATGGAATCAGAATGGATATATATTGAAAGTCGGGTTTAACCAGGCTAAACAACTGGTCTGGAATGGGCGGAATGCTCTCGACCGCGCCGGGAGAGACGGCGTTGATGATTACCCCTAATATTGTGCCAGCCACCAGAGCCACGACATAGGCGACTTTTGTATAGCGTGTGCGCGACAAGAGCAGAATGAGCACCAGCACGAGGCCGCCGACGGCCACGGACGCGATTTGCCACTGGTCGATGTTGAGTAATGTATCAAGTGCGCTCGTGATCCGTCCGCTGAACGAGCTGTCATAGCCGGTGAAATCGTCCAGTTGCCCCAGAATGATGAGCAGCGATACGCCGGTCGTGAAGCCGACCATCACCGCGTTCGACACGAAACGAATCAACGTGCCGAGTTTGAATACCCCAGCCAACAATTGAAGGATTCCCACCAGGACGACCAGGACGATCAGGCTCTGTGTCCGGAATTGTTCGGGTATCGTCATCAGCGCGCTACCGGCAGCCACCGATATGGCGCTGGTGGTGGACACGTTCATCATGCGCGTGCCGGTGAAGATGGTGGCGATCGGCGTACCGATCATCAATGTGTACAAACCACTGACCGGATTGACGAGAGCAAGTATGGCATTGGCCATACCCTGGGGGATATTGACCAACGCAAAGGTTAACCCGGCCACGAAGTCGCTACTGGCTGACTCCTGCTGTGGCAGGTGGGTCTGCACGTTGGATTTGAGCGAACTGGTATCTGTGTTTTTCATGGTTCTATCTGCTTCAGAGCATGAACTTGATCCCCATCGTCCGGTGGTCGTTCGGCCACAGGCATTCTGTCATCACGCCGCGGCCGCCAACTCCACTGCCAGGGCATTCGCCCGTTGTTGGACACGCTGCCGATCGGGCTCGATCAGAGCGCCGGCATGGCTTTCCAGTTCGATGAGACGGGCATGATCCAACAACAATTGCCGATGATCAGGTGTCGCTATCTCTTGCCCGATCATGTGGATAACATCCAGCATATACAATAACACGGTGGCGTTGTCGCAACTGGCATGGCGTAGCATGTCGAAGGCGGCGCGAAGCAGCTCCTCGAAGGTAACCGGCTCGAAAACGAGGCGGAGCTGGCCGTTCTGGTCATAGGTATTGAGATTTTCTCCGGCCTGTTGGGCAAAGAGCACCAGACCGATGCCCATATGGTCCAGGCAGGTCATGGCGGTAAAAGGATCGTTAATGGCCGGAGACATGGCGCGCACAGCCATTTCGACCAGCTGGTTGACGGCGCATTCGATATCCTGGGTAGGCGTGCGTTGATTGCCGACCCGGATAGAGCGACGCAGTTGCTTCTCAAGTTGCGCGTTGAACCGACTCGCGGGCCACACCAGAGCGACCTCTTCGCCCTCCCAGACGTAGTCACCCGGCTTGTGCACCAGCCGCACGACCAGATCTCTTTCCTGGGCCACGGCCAGCAGTATCTCCGGATCGAGCGTCTGTATGTAACCGACATGCCTGGATCTGACTGTGTAGGCCTCCGTCTCTGGCATGGCGATCCCGATGACCGGTGTGGCTGGGCTGGCTATCTCCCCGGTTCCGGCTTCGCCGGGGTTCTCGACCCCTACCACACCCAGCAACTCCGCACTGGCCGCGGCGGCGATGTTGGGCGCTTGCAGCATAATGCTGATGTGCTGGACCAGTAATATCAGCGTGCCGAAAGTGGCCATCATCAAGGCCAGGCCCACCGTAACGGTTAACTGCGGCGCATCCGGCTCTATCTCGGCCGGCGCAATGGTCGTGGCCGCGGCGAGGCAATAGACGAAGGTGCCGACAAACATACCCAGGACGAACTGGGTTGTGCGATCGCCCAGAAAGACGCGCAACAAGCGGGAGCCGTATTGGGCAGCCACGGTCGAAAGAGGCAAGGTGAGCAGGGTGAACACCACCCCGGCGGTCGTCAGAACGGTCGTGGCGATGCCGACCAACATCACGCGCGAATCGTCGACACTACCGGTGAGAATGAACCGGCTGTCCGCCAAAAGTTCGTTCGGGACCTGGCCATCCAGCCAATACACGGCCCAGGCCAGCAGCACGGCCAACAAGGCCAGGATCGCGGGCGCAAACCAGAAGCTCACCCGCAGGCGATCCCAGGTATATCGGGCTGTGACCCGGCGCATGGCCCGCGTTCTCATGTAATACCTCTTGTGGTCATCAATCCTTGTGAGCCATCGCGTTTGTTCGGATCAGGAAATAGACGCTGACGGCCAGCACCCAGATGGGGAAGATCAGCGTCACCCACAATGAAAAACTGATACTCACCAGCAACACCAGCGCCAACCCATAAGTCAGGAGGGCCCAGCCGCGATGCATCAGACCGCTGCGGAGCCAGATGCTGCCCAGGGTGAGCATGAACACACTCGCCATGCGGATGGCATAGACATTTATGACTTGAAACATGACCTCGCGGCCATAGGTAAACACACCACCGGAGACGATCGTCTCCGGCGCGGCCGCGAAGCTGCTTAATAGCCCACCGGCCAAGGCCGCGCCGATGAAGGTCAGAGCCAGAAAGAGCAAGCCGCTGCTCAGGAAAATCGTGGCAAAGAAGCGGTCTTCCACATCGCCCAGCCGGTCGCGGATGACGCCGATGAACCACAGGAAGGCGATTCCGGCATAGGGAACCAGGTTCAACGCCAGGCTGATTGCCCGGGCATTTGTCTCCAGCCATACGTCGCTGTCTACGGTGGCCTCCTCGGGGATGGCCAGGCGGATGAGCGTCACACTGGCACCGTAGAGCAGGGCGAAGAGAATGCCGGCCACGGCCGCGGCGCGCGGCGTTGCCAGCGACCGGCGTGTGGAAGAAATCTGCAAGTCAGTCATCGTTTCAACCCTGTAACACTCTCTAACCATGTGCAGACCTGCGCCCGATCAGGATGCGGCGGTTAGGGCGTTATACGCCTCGACCGCGGCCCGCACTGTCGGATAGATATTTTCCTTGCCCAATCGCTTCGTCAGGCCCGTCACGTGCAACATCGCGGTGAGCGGCTCGTTCGGGCGCGCAATCCACAAATCGATACCGTGCCGTTCCAAGTCCGCGTCCAGGTTTTCGAGCGCCTCGGCCGCCGTCGAGTCGAAATCACTGATCGCCTCCGCATCGAGGATGACGCAACGCAGTCCCTCGCCCGCGGCGGCGATGATCTCATTCATGCGCTGCGAGAAGTAGGCCGCATTGGCAAACACCAGCGGCGCGTCGAAGCGGTAGACGATCAATCCCGGCTCGGTCAGCACCGGCTTTTTGTCGGCGACCTCGCGATAGACCACGCCGCCCCCCACCGCGACATCGTCGAGCAATGCATCATGGGGCCGCGAGATGCGGTAGATGATATTGATGAGCGACAGCACCACGGCGATAAGAATGCCCTGCAAAACGCCTAGAGTGAGGACACCGATCATAGTCGCCAGCGCCAGCCCGGCTTCCGCCGGTCGTACCTGCCGCAAGAAGCGGAATGCTGGTACGTCGATAAGGCCCAGGGTGGCGATAATGATGATCGCGCCCAGGACGACAGTGGGCAGCGGCTCCAGCAACAGCGTGAAAAAGAGCAGAAAGACAATCGTCAGGGCTGCGGCGATAAGCCCGACCAGTTGGGATTTGCCGCCCATCTGGTCGACCACAGTCGTGCGCGAGCCGCTGGTGGCCGCGGGAAAGCCCTGCAACAGGCCGGCCCCGATGTTGGCCATGCCGATGGCGATGAATTCCTGATTGGCGTCGATCTTCTGACCATGTTTGGTGGCGAAGACCCGCGCGGTGAGGATTTCATCGGCGTAAATAAGAATCGTCAGGGCGACAGCCGCCGGCAACAGGGCGAAGATGTCCTGTACACTCACGTCCGGGATCGCCGGCGTCGGCAATCCGGCGGGCACCTCACCGACAACCTTCACGCCGTACGCGGCCAGGTCGAATAGGACCGAGGCCAGAATACCGAGGACGACGACGATGAGCGGGCCGGGCAGGGTGCGATTGACGCGCCGGATGATCACCAAAATAGCCATGGCAACAAGTCCCAACGCGAAAGTCAGCATATTCCACTCATCGAAGCGGCTCAACACCTCGATAATCTGCCGCAGGAAATAGTCACTCTCGACCGTGATGCCGACCATCTTGCCCAATTGGCTGCCGATGACGATCAGGGATGTGCCGGTGATGTAGCCGATCAGGATCGGTTTGGAGAGAAAATCGGTGATGAAGCCGAGCTTCAACAGGCCGCCCAGAATCGAAATCAGCCCGACGAGCAGGGCCGCCAGGGCCACCAGGGCCGCATAGCGCGCCGGATCGCCGCCGGCCAGTGGCGCGACGGCCGTAGCGACCAGGATCGCCGTGGTCGCCTCCGGCCCGGTGATGAGCTGCCGGGATGTGCCGAACAGGGCGTACATCACCATCGCGGCCAGGGCGACATATAACCCGGCGACGGGCGTGACCCCGGCCAGTTCGCCGTAGGCCATGGCCGACGGCACGAGCACGGCGAATACGGTGACCGCCACCACGAGTTCCGTGCGGATGGTGGCTGAGTCCACCCCTTTGAGCAGGGCCAGGCCGGGGAT
The DNA here is from genome assembly GCA_046485205.1 of Chloroflexota bacterium. Lineage (GTDB taxonomy): Bacteria > Chloroflexota > Anaerolineae > Promineifilales > Promineifilaceae > Promineifilum. Next base: position 7,897 of record JAWOHK010000015.1, read on the forward strand.
GAAGCGGGTGATTCCTTGGGATGGTGGTTCTTGATTCATTGAATATTCTAATCCGTTGCAACGATTAAACTACTGGCGGAGCGGGCGGCTCGGCGGCGGCGGCCTTCCGGGCCATGCGCAACGCGACCAATGCGGTCACCAAAGCGCCGACAACCACGGCGACGGCGATCACGGCTGCGGTCTCTTTTTGGACCAGGACCAGGGGGAATAGCACCGCAAACAGAGGCGATCGTAAAGCCGCGACCAGCGCACTGGCCATCGTCGCCGCGACGGCGACCGCCACCGGAATACCGGGGAACAACAAATTCGCCGCCAGACCCAGGGCCACGCTGGCGAACATGATGGGGAAGATATAGCCGCCTTTCCAGCCCGTCGTCAGTAACAGGGACGTTGCAAATAGCTTGGCGACACTCAGTATGATCAGCATGGTGACGCCGATCTCCGCCGCATTGTTAATCAGGTCGAGAGTTTGCTCCTCGCCCGAGAACAGCGTCAGCGGGAGCGCCGCGCCGATGATCCCCATGGCCAGGCCGCCGAGCAGACCTCGCAGCACGACATGCTTCTTCATCGGCTGGAGCAGTTGGCGCATGCGCTGCAGCGAAAGCATGAACAGCAGGCCCACCACGGCGCCGACCAGGCCCAGCGGTGCGGCGTACACCAAATCTCTCAGCAGGGGGGTATAGCCGGGGAACTCGTACAGCGTCGCGAAGAACTGCCCGCTCAGCATGACGAACGCCACGGTCGCTACGGCCGATGCCAAAAGGCTGGGAAAGAGCACCCAGAAATAGGTCTGCTTGCCGCCAGGTCCGCCCTGCGCCGATTCCAGGCCCAGGATCGCCCCACCGACCGGCTCGGTGATGAAGGAAGCGAGCATGCCGCTGACGCCGGAATAGCCCAATGTGCGCGTTTCCTGCTCGTTAAGCTTGAGCTTGTCGGCCATAAACGTGCCAATGCCGCCGCACGCATCCGCCAATGGCGCTTCGGGCCCCAGGCTGCCGCCGGAGATGAGCGAGACAAAGGCGGTGGTCACGATGCCGGGGGCGTGGCGAAAGTTGAAGCGCCCGGTCTTGCCGAATTCCTGCATCAGCTCGAAAAAGATGGCGTTGTGGTCGCCAAAAATCTTTACCAATAACCCTACCAGCAAACCGCCGATGGTGCAGACCAGGACAGTGAACAGGCGCATGTCCATACCCAGTGCCATTGCGGCTTGCTCCCAAATCGCACCCGTGCCTATACTGACAAGGGCCATAAAGGCAAAAGTAACCAGGGCGCTAATCAGGCCGAGCGCGGCGACAAAAACCAGAAGTTTTATATAAGCTCTCGGTTTGGCTTGAGTGTCGATCATTTCAGTATCTCCTCTGCATTGTCGCCCGATTGGCCGGCGATCTGCGCGTCTACCGGCAATGAATCCGCGGATTCATTGCTGATGATTTTTGCCAACCAATGGGTGCCTTCGTTGTGTTGAAATACGAGAAATAACAAGACCGTGATGGGCATGGATAGCAAAGCCCCGACCGGACCCAGCAGCCAGGCCCAGAAAAAGAGGGAGAGAAATACAACCGTGGGCGACAACGACAGGCGCTTGCCGGTGTAGCCCGGTTCCAGGACGTTCTCAATCAGCAGATTGATGGCGGTGACCCCGATGATGACGATTAGCGCCTGGGGCCAGCCAAACTCAGCCAGGGCCAGGAGGGTCGGCGGGATCATGGCTATGACCAGGCCGATGTAGGGGATGAAACTCAAAAAGAAGGCCAGCACGCCCCACAACAGGGCGTAATCCACACCCAGGAACAGGCAGATCAGTGTCACGCCCACGCCGGTGATCAGGTTTAGCCGGGCGCGAATACCGAAATAAGTGACGGCCGTCTGGCCGACGGCCGGCAGTTGGCTAAGCATCGGCCGATCCTTTATCACACCTGTGCGCACGATACTCAAGAACCGGTCCGATTCCAGCAGGAAGAAGGCCACGATCACGATGCTGACCATACCATTGCTGATTATGGTCGCGATCGCGGTCAGGAAACCGGCCAGGACCGCCGAACTGAGTGCCGCGATCTGTTCGGAAACGCCCGTGAGGTCCACGCCCGATGCGGCCAGCGCCTCCGATAGTTCGGCCATACTCGCGCTCAACTGATCACTGTATTCTTGCAAGCCTGATTGCAGGCTAGAGACGCTGGCAAGCCCCAGGAAGAGCAGGCCGAGACTTCCCGCCAGGATTAATATGATTAACAGAAACAGGGCCAAGCCGCGCTTGAGGCCTCGCTTCTGTAGCCATTGGAACACGGGCATGGCCAGGGCTATCAGGAAGAAGGCAAACAGGATGGGCACCAGCACCGAAGATGACAGGTGCAGCAACATTAATACGAACCCGACAAGGGCAAATGCGGCCAGGGCCTGAATGATGGGTGAGATTGTCAATTTTCTGTCGTTCATTTCATCCTGCGACTTGGTGATTTGATAAATCACCTCAACTAATCAATAAGTTCATCCCTGGAGATCGTGCCTTCCAATCATTCGGGCCAAGATAGGGTAACCTTCTGTGCTATAAGAGTGACCGGGAGCCCGAGATGGACTCCCGGTCAATTTCATACCGGTCGGTATCTATCGGCCGGCAGGGCCATGACTATTCCTGTGCGGCCGGTTCTTCTGCGGCCTCAACGACAGGTTCTTCTTCGGCCGCGGCGACCGCTTCTTCTATCACTTCATCCGATACTTCGTATGATTCGGCGGCCATGCCACCCAGTTCGGTCAGTTTGGCGGTGACGGCTTCGACTTCCTCGGGCTTCACCACGACGCCAACGGCCGCTTTACCGTCATTCAGGTAGCCGTCAATTTTGGCCATCTGTTCCTTGGAGATGCCCAGACCTTTATGGAAGAGCGCGCCG
>JAWOHK010000022.1:0-3352 GCA_046485205.1 Chloroflexota bacterium
CCTGGATGAACTCGATGGCCTTGTCGGCCAGGTCGCTGCTCAGGTGGTAGCCTTCCTCTGGCTGTCTGGGTTGCTCGACGGTGTGGTTATCGTAGGTCAACTCCGGGAACCACTGGTTGGTTTCGCCGCCCAGGAATCCGTAATAACGTTCGAAGCCGCGGCCAAGTGGCCAGCGGTCATAGGGGCCGGCGGCCGTCGTGTGCTCGGGGGGTGTCAGGTGCCACTTGCCGATACAGAAAGTGTTGTAGCCTTTCTGCTGCAGCATCTCGCTGATCATGCCCCGGTCAAAGGGCAGAATGCCGTTGTAGCCGGGGTAGCCGGTAGAAGTCTCGGTGATTGACGCCAGCCCAAGCGAGTGATGATTGCGTCCGGTCAGGATGCAGCCGCGCGACGGCGAGCACAAAGCTGTGGTGTGCATGTTGGTGTAGCGCAGACCGTTCTCTGCCAGGCTGTCGATGACCGGCGTCTCGATCAGCCCGCCGAAAGCTGATAACTGCCCGTAGCCGACATCGTCGAGCACGAAAAAAAGCACGTTGGGCGCGCCTTCCGGCGGGCGCGGCGATTCCGGCCAGGCCGGCGACGACTCTTCGGTCGTGCGGCCGATGACCCCGGTGAAGGGGGTGCCGTCCTTGTAGGTCTTAATTGTCATATTTTCTCCTTATTAATAGCGGCAAGCTCGATGGCGATACTGCTGTCGAAGTGGGCGCTCCTAACGCCAGCACAACCACATCTACTGTCCAGGCCTTATCATCTTTCATTCCTCCACAAGGTTTTCTATCTCTCAAGTATTCATCATTCACTTTATCCGATCGGTGTAAGTCCTGTTAGTACCAAATAGGTGTAATAATGGTGTTTTTCATGATCTAAATTACCGACCACTCTGCGCGAACCGGGCTGTGAGGCGCCAAGGCAGGTGACTTGCCTTGATTATTGTGGGGAATGGCCTCAACAAATTCGAGTTCCACCGCTTTGTCGGCCAACAGGCGTAATGACCAATCCCCATACCTTTCCAGCAGGTCGCTGCATGCTAGGGCCGTGATTTTAGCCCGTTGCTCGCCGCGAAGGGCGGCCAGACGACAGGGTCAGGGTTTAGTGGTCAGAAGATCCAAACTTGTCGTCTTACATTTGTTGGCCTCGATAGAAATGGTTTGGATGATCGCACCGACCGATTCCACCACGTCTATAGAGGTTAGACATCGGCCTAATTCGAGGAGGGCTATCGCTCGTTTATGGGTTCAGGCAGGCTCGCTGCTTTTCCTGACCAGGTTTTCTAGGTGGATGGGATCGCTGTGGCTGAGGTTAACATGATCCTTTTTTATGCTTCCAGCATATCAACTTTCTCTATCTAAATGCAGTTATTTACTTAAATTTCGTTACCGTGTACTGAGTCCGCCGCTTCCCTTCGATTTTGCTGAGAATCTCGTTCATGATCTGCTGCAGGGTTTTCATGACCTCGGTGGACAAGCCAACGAATCTGTCGGCTTGTGCGTTCCTCCTACCCAGATACACCAGCCCACCTTCTTATACACAGTTGCAAATATTCTCTGCGCCAACCGCTTCGGTGACGCTGCTGCGGTCTAACCGTTTGCGCACCGGCGGGCACTCCCAGGCCTCAGGCAGCGTCTCGCGGCGGAGGTCCTTCAGCTTAGGCAGGATACCGCAGGCGAAGCATTGGTGGCGGCAGTCGATGCGTGTCTCCTGCTGTTGGCTCATCAAGTAGTCCTGGGTCAGGAAGCGGCGGGTGACGGCCACGTCGATGTGATCCCAGGGGAATACCTCGTCGATCGTCCGCTTGCGATGGGTGTAGAAGGCCGGGTCGAGACCCTCCTCGGCCATGGCCTCATACCAGACATCCTGCTTGAAGTGGTCGAACCAGGCGTCGAATTTGGCTCCATTGCGCCAGGCGCGCTCCACCACCTCGGCCATACGGCGATCGCCGCGGGTCAGAATGCCCTCGAAGACTGACTCGTCCGGCTCGTTCCAGCGCAGCCGCAACCCCGGCCGCTTGAATTCGCGTATGAGGTAGGACAACTTGGCGTTGATATCATCCATCCGGCCCATCGGTTCCCACTGGAAAGGTGTGTGGGGCTTGGGGATGAAGGTGCTGACGCCGACGTTGACGGCCGCCTTGTTGCCGTGGAAGCGCCGTCCCTCGTCCAGCACTTGCCGCGACAGGTCGGCGATGGCCTCGACATCTTCCATCTCCTCCATCGGGTGGCCGATCATGAAGTAGAGCTTGATCGTTCGCCAGTCGCGGCGGTAGATCTCGCGCGCCGTCGCCAGCAGTTCCTCGTGGGTGACGTACTTGTTGATGATATTACGCATCTTCTCCGTGGCCGCTTCGGGGGCCAGCGTGAAACCGCTGCGCTTGCCGTCGCCCAGGTTGTCCATCAGTTGCGTGCTGACCGTCTCGATGCGCAGCGACGGCAGGGAGATGTTGAGGCCGCGGCCGCCGAAGCGCTGACCGATCTGTTCGGTCAGTTCCAGCACGTGAGTGTAGTCGCTGGACGAGAGCGACAGCAGAGCGATCTCCTCGTAGCCGGTCTTGGAGAGGATCTGCTCCATCGCCTCCAGGACTTCCTCGACCGGGCGCTCGCGCACGGGGCGGGTGACCATCCCGGCGTGGCAGAAGCGGCAGCCGCGGGTGCAGCCGCGCATGATCTCGATCGGCGCGCGGTTGTGAACCGTCTCGATAAAGGGCACGATGAAGTCGGTCACCGGCGGCGGCAGGACGGGGGTGATGGCCTTCAGCACCTTGGGCGGGGCTTCGGGGACGGTCGGTGTGATGGCCGCGATTGTGCCGTCGTCGTGGTAACTGACGTCATAGAAGCGCGGCACGTAGCAGCCGGTGATCCCGGCGACATGGCGCAGTTGGGTCTCGCGATCGAGGTGGGCGGCGGCCCGCATCGTGGCGATGATCTCCAGCAGCACCTCTTCGCCCTCGCCGATGACGAAGACATCGATGAAGGGGGTCATCGGCTCGGGATTGTAGCAGGCGTGACCCCCGGCGACGACCAGCGGGTAGCTCGCGTCGCGGTCGAGCGAGCGGACCGGCAGCCCGGCCAGGTCCATCAGGTTCAAGGCATTGGTGAACAACTGCTCGTAAGGCAGTGTCATGGCCAGCATATCGAAGTCGCGTATGGGGTGCTTGGTCTCCAATGAGAAGAGGAGCATGCCACGGTCGCGCATGATGGCTTCCATGTCGTCCCACGGGCAGTAGACGCGTTCGGCCAGCAAGTTGCGGTGCTTGTTGATGATGTCGTAGTGGATCATCAGCCCCAGGTTGGACATGCCGATGTCGTAGATGTCGGGGAAAGCCAGGGCGACCTTGTAGCCGGTCGTGTCCCAGTCC
>JAWOHK010000325.1:0-12740 GCA_046485205.1 Chloroflexota bacterium
GACCCAAGCCGAGCGCCTCGCGACCGGTCCCGTAACCATCCCCATGCGTCACCCCACCGAGTCGCTCAACGCGGCTGTGGCCGCCGGCATCCTGCTCTTCGAAGCCGCCCGCCAGCGAACCAGCTAATCCATCGCCAGGACGCCTGGAATTTGTTTTTCTTCGCGCCGTCGCCTTAGAATCCTGTTTTGCGATACCCGCTTCATCGCCAAGCGCGATCTTGACGTTAACCGCAACCCTCGCATCAACCGTCTCATCCTTCCTCTGGCCCATTGTGGGGCGGGCAATCCTACCCACCTTTACTATACAAGCGTATCATAGCCCGCATGCGAATCGCCATGATCGGGCCGTTCGGCCTGCATCCCAAGCAAACCATGCGCAGCCGGGCGTTAGGTCTGGCCCGGCCGCTGGTGCAACGCGGCCACCAGGTGCGGCTATTCATGCCGCCTTGGGATACGCCCGATGAGGCGGACCGTGCCTGGGAGGAAAACGGCGTTGAATTGCGCTACGTTCCTTTGCGCGGTGGCGTAATTGGCATCACCCGATCGCTGGTCAGTGAGACGCTGGCCTGGCGACCGGATGTGGCACACTGCTTTAAGCCTAAAGCTTACAGCGGCCTGGTCGCCGAGTGGTTGTGGCGTTTCCACCGCCGACGCGTGCGAGTGATCATGGATGCCGATGATTGGGAGGGACCTGGTGGCTGGAATGATGTCGCCCCTTACTCGACGCTCCAGAAGCGCTTCTTCGCCCGGCAAGAACGGTGGGGACTGACCCACAACCATGCCGTCACCGTCGCTAGCCGGACGCTGGAAGGTCTGGCCGGCAGCTTGGGCGTGCCGCCAGAGCGCGTCGTCTATGTTCCCAACGGGCCGGGCATCCCGCTGCGCGATATCTCCTCCGTCGAGCGAGCCACAGTCCGCGAGCGACTGGGATTGGGCGAACGGCCGACCGTCCTGGTTTACAGTCGCCTGTTCGAGTTCGAAACGGCACGGCTGGCGGCCGTGCTGGCCGGAGTGAAAGAGCAACTGCCCGATATGGTCGTCCTGCTGGTCGGTGCGGGGCTTTATAAGGCCGACGCCGACCGCTTTCTTACCCAACTGGCGGACGCGGCATTACTTGGGTCGGTTCTCGATGTCGGCTGGACGCCGCTGGAGGATCTCCCGGCCACTCTGGCGGCGGCCGACCTGGGTCTTTACATGATGGATGATACGCTGCTCAACCGGGCCAAATGTCCGGTAAAGCTGGCCGACATACTGGCCACGGGCGTTCCCGTAGTGGGCGAGGCAGTGGGCCAGGTTAGCGAATATATTCAAGATGGTCGAACCGGAGCACTGGTGGCATCGGGAGATGTGACCGGGCTGGTTATGGCGACAGTGGAGTTGCTTGAAGATGCAGAGGAGCGGAAGCACCGGGGAAAGGCGGCGCGAGCTGATGTCAGGGACCGATTTGATTGGGACAGTTTGATTGAACGTGTGTTCAAGACTTATGCCGAATGATTATTCAGTTTCAAACATCTCTTCGGTCAGGGGTTCCACATGGGTACGGCACGGCCGATCCACGCCCAGCTTTTGGCAGATGAGGTCTACCGTCTGTTCAGCCATTAACCGATGGGTCGTCCACTTACCACCGGTAATGGTGATGAACCCCTCGACCCCATCCCGCCCGGCGTGATCGAGCAAAGCGTGGGTGCGGCTGACGCCGCGCGGGTCATCGATGTCGCCGTCGGCTGCCGGAAACAGCGGCCGCACGCCGGCCCAGGCCCGCAGCGTCGGGCTGACGGCAAAGCCCGGTAATACCTCCTCCCCGGCTTGAAGCATTTGGGCGATCTCAGACCCGGTCACACCAAACTCGTCCGGGTTCTTGATCTCAATATCGGTCGTGCCGGCGATGGCTTCGCCGCGCTTGGGCACGATGATGTCCCCATCCGTGGGATAACGGCAGCGGTTGATGACGGTACGCAGGGGAATGTGGTCGACGGCCACCATGGTTCCTTTGCCGGGCACCAGCGGCAAATGGATCCCGGCCATTTCCGCGACCTTGCCGGCCAGCGGGCCGGAGGCGCTCACCACCAAATCGGCCGTCATCCGCATTAACTCGCCCCGCTCGTTGCGACAGACGGCTCCCACCACCTGACCACCGTCGCAGATCAATTCTTCCACGCCGTGATGAGGCAGAATGACCGCGCCATAGTCGGCCGCGCTGCGAGCGGTGACTGAGGTGGCGATATAGCCATAGCCGACAGCGTCGGACACCCAAAAGCAGTGGCTGATGAGCGAGTTAAGGGCCGGTTCTTCTTTGATCATTTGGGCCAGGGGTACTTCTTCCACCGGCAAGCCACAGGCCTTGGCCGCCTCCAAAAAGCGAGGGATGAAGGCGGGGTCATCGCCGGGGGCGAGCACGAAGAACCCTCCGGTGTCGTCCAGGCCGTGAGGCATAATGCGGCGCAGAATACGGTTTTCCTGGATACACTCGCGGGCTGCTTCGGGGTCGTTCACCACGTAGCGGCCGCCGCTGTGTAGCAACCCGTGGTAGCGGCGGGTGGTGCCATCGCTAATACCGAACCGCTCGACCAGGACCGTGCGAAAGCCGCGCATGGCCGCGTCTCGGGCCACACCGGTGCCAGTCGAACCGCCGCCGATCACAAGGACCTCAGTTTCTAGCGTGGGCATGGGAATCTCCTGTCTCTCAATTGATTGAACGACTTCGTGACGAGCAAATTAAACCGATTGTGCTTTAGCAAGAGTCTACAATACGCGGCGCAGCCTGTCATGCTCATCTTTGGTTATGCTAAAATTGAAATATGATCCCTGTTGATTACTCGACAACGTCGCCTTTATTATCCGTCTACAGTCTGAAACGGCAGGGTTGCCCAGTCCACTATTGGATCGGCGGGCGGGTCGATCGCCCGCTGGTCGTGCTTATGCACGGCGCGACCATGGATAACCGGATGTTTAACCCACAGGTTGAGGCGCTGTTGCCTGAATACCGGGTACTCGTTTGGGATGCCCGCGGCCACCGCGAATCGCAACCCATCGGCGCCAGCTTTTCCCTGGCATGTGCGCGCAGGACTTTCTGGCGATTCTGGATGAAGAGAGTGTGGATTCGGCTGTCATCGGTGGCCTGTGCTTATAGTAAATGGGAAGTCTGGGCACTGAAAGCCAGCCGGCCGATGATGCGTCACTGACCATATGAAAATGTCGCCTACAGTCGTCGTTCATGCTGATTGGTCCACATCGCCGGGCAAGCGATGGATGGCCCTGGCCGTCCGCCGAGACGATGGTCATTATTACCTCCACGCGCCGGAACCGGTCGGTTATACGTCAACCTGGCTGGAACGGTTGGGAGCAAAGGCCGGGGAAGGGTCTATCTTCCTAAGCCTCGACTTTCCCATCGGATTGCCTCTAGCCTATGCCGCGCGCGCCGGGGTGACCGATTTTCTAGACTTGCTTCCGCTGCTCGGCCGGGGTGAATGGGTTGATTTCTTCGAAGTGGCCACCGCAGCGGAGGAAATCAGCCTCCACCGGCCGTTTTACCCCGCCCGCCCCGGCAATACTCGCCAACAACACCTGCTCGATGGCCTGGGTGTCGACCGCATAGATGATCTTCGCCGGGTGTGCGAACGCGGCTATGCCGGCCGCCGCGCTGCTGCGCCGCTCTTCTGGACGTTAGGCGCGCAACAGGCCGGTAAGGCGGCCATCGCCGGATGGCGCGAGGTGCTCGGGCCGGCGCTGGAGCAACGGAAGGACGTTCATTTCTGGCCGTTCGCCGGGCCGCTGGAGGATCTATTAACCCGTGACGGTGTCGTTGTGGCCGAGAGCTACCCGGCCGAATTCTACGGCCATCTGGGACTGGCTTTTCGGCCGGGCAGAGACAGCAAGCGCCACCAGGCGTCTCGCGCGGCCAATGCCGTTGCGCTGCTGGCTTGGGCCGCGACGAACCCCGTCACCTTCAGCGATGAGCTGGTCGATGCCTTGTGTGACGGCTTCGGCGAGACAGCCACCGGTGAGGATCGCTTCGATGCGGCCGTTGGACTGGTGGGGATGCTCAATGTGTTGTTGGGTCATCGCCCGGCGGGCAACCCGCCTGATGAAGCCACCCGGCGCATAGAGGGTTGGATTTTAGGGCAGGCCTGATCAGCTGGCCCGCGCATCACTGGCGACGCAGGATGTGGCCGTACTTAGGCTTGCTCAGGTGACGAATCAGGTGTGGCAGCTGGCTTTGACGGTCGAGATAGAGCAACAATTCCCGCAGCTTGCCCACTTTTGTTTCTCCGGCCAGATTACCAAAGGAAACGCCAAGTTCAAAGGCCAACGTGCGCACTTCTTCCTCATCCAGACCCTGATCCAGGCGGTCGAGAAGTACGTCGCGATCCGGCTCGCCGGGCGGTGCCCAGGCGCTGAACATCTGCCGGGCGCGTTCGCGTGTCTGACGGGCAATGGAGCGTTCCAGGTCGGTCGCCTGCCCGCCAAATGCATCCGCGTTGACTGGCGCAAAGCGAATGGTCGGCCAATGGTCGCCCTGAGCAACCTGGTCCCAGGCAATGCTCCACCCGAGGACGAAGCGCGATTTATCGGCGTGGCCGTAGAGTAGTGGCACATCCGACGACGCGGGGTCGGGCAGCATAAGTGGCGGCAGGGCCAGGTGAAACAAGTTGTTGCCTGGCTCAACATCAAACACATCGGAGATATATTCATACGCCCCGGTCGCCTCGTCGCGTGTGAGGAGCGGTAGCCATTCGACCTGGTCGTGGCGAATAGGCGGCGGGTCCATTGAGAGGCGCAGCGTGCCCGCAGCCAGGTCGGCCCAGCCCGGCTTCGGCGGCCCCAGGTGCGGCCGGCAATAGTAGACCCAGGTTTCCTCCAGAAAGTCGAGTAGCTCGGTGGCCTGGATAAACTCGCCGTCTTGATGTTCGAGCGCGGCGGCGATGACACCAATGAATTTACCCATGACCTGTCCTCCTTCCGGGCCTGAGGCGAAGAAACATCAGTTTTCCCGGTCATCTACGCGAACAAACAAAAGCCCACATCTATTATACATCGTGTGCGGTCTGGCGGGGCCTTCGTTTAAAAGTCAGTCGAGGAACGGGTTGAGAATAATCACGCCCCAGACCACCCGCCGTGTTGCAGGTCTTTGGCAGGAGTTGATTGCACCCCAATATGATAGCCGCGGCTACGATCAAGGAATCGGAAAACGAATAACCGCTCTCATTCCGGATCTGTAGCTTTGGTTAAAGGCTGTAGTGGCCGCACAACCAGCGCGGTGTCAAGTCAATTTCCCTGCCCGATGGTCACCGGTTGTGTCGGCCCTACTATTTTTCGTCTAGCGCCACGATGCCCGGCAACTGTCGCCCCTCCAGCAATTCCAGGGCTGCCCCGCCACCGGTGCTAACGTGGGTCATCTTGTCCGTTAAGCCCGCCTTGCGCACCGCCGAGGCTGAGTCGCCGCCACCGATGATGACTTTCGCCCCGTGGTCGACCATATTAGCCAATATCTGCGCCAACTGGTTTGTGCCGTTGGCGAATTGCCGCACTTCGAAGACCCCCATCGGCCCATTCCAAACGACCAGTTGCGCCCCCTGCAGTTCGGCATTGAAACGCTCCAGCGACCCTGGACCGATATCCAGGGCCATCTTCTCCGGCGAAATGGCCCAGACCATCTCGACCTCTGATACGGCCTCCGGCGAGACTTCGTCGGCTACGACCACATCCACGGGCAAGATCAGCCGGTCGGCGGCCATTTCTAACAAGCGCTTGGCTTCCGACACCGCCTCTTCTTCCACCAACGACTGGCCGAGATTGTGGCCCTGGGCTTTTAAGAAGGTGTTGGCCATGCCCCCGCCGATGAGGATCTTGTCGGCTCTATCTAGCAGGTTCTCGATGAGCTTGATCTTGTCCGAAATCTTCGCCCCGCCCATGATCGCCACGTAGGGCCGGGGCGGGTTCTCTACCGCCACGCCCAGGGCCGAGATCTCCTGATTCATCAGGAAACCGGCGACGGCCGGACCACCCTTGGACCGCATGGCATAGGCCGTGCCGTCAACGCTGGCATCGGGCCGGTGGGCCGAGCCGAAGGCGTCATCGACGTATATGTCGGCCAGGGAAGCGAAATCGGCCGCCAGTTGCGGGTCATTTTTCTTCTCGCCGGGATGGAAGCGTGTGTTTTCCAGTAGCAGGATGTCGCCCGGCTGCAGCGCCGCCGCCGCCTCTTTGACCGTGTCGCTCATGACTTCGGGTACATATTGCACCGGCCGGCCCAAGACCTCTTCCAGTTTTTTGGCTACCGGTTCCATGGCATACTGCCGGTCTTCGGCCGTTTTGGGGCGGCCGAGGTGGGAAGCCAGAATGAGTGCGCCGCCCTGGTCGAGAATGTGATTCAACGTCGGCAACGCGGCCTGAATGCGCGTGTCGTCGGTGACGGTGATATCGGCGTCAGGATCTTTACTACTTAGCGGAACGTTAAAATCGACTCGCACAAATGCTTTTTTGCCATTGAAATCCACATCGGTAACGGTTTTCTTGTTCATTCAGGACTCCTTGTAAATAATCTCGGTTGTTGTTAAATCGGTATAGCGTTCATCCGGCTCACCGATACCCAAGGCGTGGCGGATGTGTTTGACGCGCGCCGACACGGTTCCCAACGAAGTCTTGTAATAACGGCCAACCGCCGCCTGCGTCTCGTCGCGATTATTTTGCCGGCCAAGTATAAACTCGACCGCCGCTGCCCAGACGGACGGTAAATCGGTTTGGGTTATCTCTGTCCCCGCCCGGTAATCGCGCCAGAGGCGGCGGCCAAACAGCTGCGGCAAAAAACCATATTGCCGCGCCTGCAAACCGGGAAGCAAGAGGGCTTCCACATCGTCGCCCGCCGCTTCCGGCTGCAATGGCAATTGCAGCAGCCCGGCATAGAGGGCTATGGGTAGTACCCACGGCTCCGAAGGCAACCGGCCGTCGTCGGCCAGCACTTGGGTCCCGGCCAAAACGCCGGTGGCGCGCAAGCTATTCAGCGGCAGGTCGGCGCTGGCCGGGTTGATCTCGGCCACCAGCCAGCTACTAGCCTCGCGGACCAGTCGTACGGCCACGACATCGACGGCCGTGTAACTATTATCAGCCGAACCTGGATCGGGCCAGGCATATTCAATGTAGACCGCCGCACCGTCGTCGGCCTCGATGGCTCGTGTCAGGCCCAGGCGCTCGCGCCCCAGCACGGTCTTTAAAAGGATGTCAAAGACGGTGAATCCGAACAGATCGAGTGCGTCGGCGGCCTGTCCTTCGGGTTGCAGGAATTGGCGGATGCGCTGCGAGTCCTCGGCAATAGTGGCCGCTATGAGTTGCTCGACGACCGGCCAGATCTCGTCCCAGACCGCATGTTCATTGATCATACGCCGGTGACAAGGGTGCCGAAGCTGTATGGGCCATGACTTCTGCCTTTTGTGCTTCCATTCGAGCCAAAACTTGCCGGAGATACGCGGCATAACCGGCCTGATCGTAAATCGCGATGGCTGCCTGTTCCAGATCAAATGGCTCCGGCAGGGTTCGAATAGCCGCCAGATAAACTGTGTCGCAGCGAATGACGCTTTCCTGGAATAGTTTATCACCCTCCAGCGACAGCAATACCGGCGCGGTCGACAATGTTTTGCCCTTCAAGGTTCGCACAACACCGGCCCGCCGGGCCAGAATAATCATCGCATTGATCATATTTCGTGACGGATCACCTTCCTGGCTTCCCGACTGTCGCGCAGCCAGTCTATCGACCAGTTCTCGCCATTCCAAGCAGTCCACTTCCTGCAGCGTCGCAATCAGGTCTTTCAAGGTAACCAGGCGCAACCGGGGCGGGACGACGCGAAGCTTTTGCTTCTTGAGCGCGCTACGATAGCGACGGAACAATTCAGGTACATCGGGTTGGCCGTTAGTCCTTTTGACATAGGTGGTCGTGCCGTCTTTTTCCAGAACGACAAGAGCAGGATAACGGTCGAGGAACTTGGTGAAAGATGTGTCGGTATATTGAAAGCGGCCGAATTGGCCTCCGCTCAATTCAATCATTCGTTCTTTCACCACGCTGGCCCGCACCCGTTCATTACCGAACAACAGGCTGTCGACCGCTCTGACTAGCAACGCCTCTGTGTCACTGTCCGAAAGGGGCGGTGTCGGGAGCATGTCCTCATAGTAAATATACTCATCACATAGCCCCATGAGGTTGTCGCTGGTGGTATGTTTCAGCCCGACGCCGATCACATGCTTGCCGCGCCGGCGAAGGGCGTGAATGAGAGGTACAAAGTCGCGGTCGCCGCTTACCAGTACATAAATGCCGTATTCCTGGCCGTCAACGAGGGTGTCCATCGTATCGACCACCATGTACATATCGACGAGGTTCTTGCCGTAATTGTTAAGCGCCACGGCCGATTGGGTGGTAAAGCCGGCGGTAGCGATTTCTTTCATCAACTTTTGGTCCTGGCGGGGATTCCCGGAAAAGGCCCGTCGCAGCACGATCCGGCCACCGGTGTGGCGCTTGATATAATCGAGCAGCAGAGTGACGTCAAAGGTTAAATTGGCGTCACGAGCGCCGATTACCAGGTTATCCAGGTCTAGAAAAATGGCGACTTCTTTGGCCATGGGCATGTCCCCCGACGGAATGCCAGAAAGCGAGGCGATTGATTCGTGGTATTCGGTCGATCATCGATGATGAAAGTTGATTGTAGCGGATTCGATATAACTCGCAACGACAAAATAGGCCGGATTATTGGGGTAATATGTTTCACGGGAAACAATGAGCTCCCTATTGTTTCCCGTGAAACATTGGCCCCCTAAAGGGCATCATGTTACTATGCGGGAAAATGACTGCTCCTACTCCCATTTGCGACTACGAAGGCTCCGACTATCATACCCGCTTCTGGCAGAACCAGGGCCGCGAGTACGAAGATCAGGTAGAGCGGATCGCCTTGCGACGGTTAATGCCGCCCCAGGGAGCTGCGCTACTGGATGTCGGCGCTGGATTCGGTCGGCTGGCTGATGAATACGCCGGTTACGAACGCGTCGTTCTCTTTGACTATTCCCGATCGCTCCTGCGCGAGGCCCAGGAGCGTCTAGGCAACGACCCCCGTTTCATCTACGCGGCCGGTAACTGGTATAGCCTTCCGTTTGATGACGGCCAATTCGAGACACTCGTCCAAGTTCGCACGCTTCATCACGCCGCTGACGCGCCGGCCCTCTTTCGCGAATTAGCCCGCGTAGCCCGGCCCGGAGCTGCCTACGTGCTGGAGTTCGCCAACAAGCATAATTTAAAGGCTATCCTCCGCTATCGCCTCGGCCGGCAGGAATGGTCGCCCTTTGATAGGCAACCTGTCGAATTTGTCGAATTGAATTATGATTTTCATCCTGATTGGATCAGTGATGAGCTAGCTCTGGCCGGGTTCGCTCCGCAACAGATGTTAACTACGTCCCACTTTCGTTTCGCACCGCTCAAGCGAATTGTACCAACATCCTGGCTGGTCTCGCTTGATAGCGCCATTCAGGGGACCGGGGCGCGGTGGCAGCTATCCCCCAGCGTGTTTGTTCTCAGCCAACTGTTCAAACCTCAATCGACCACCTCACCTGGTGCTTTTTTCGCCTGCCCTACCTGTCGTATGGCGCTGGGGGAGCCGACCGGGGGCCTGTTGATTTGCTCCAACCCCGCATGCGGCCGCCGCTGGCGCCTTGATGATGGCTTATATGACTTCAAAGACCCCGCCTGAATCCGAACCCCGGCTGCCTAAAGGGTGGCTGGCTTTGCCTGTGGCGATCGCTGCCGGCGCTATTGGAGTGACAGTTGCCGCCCGGCGGATCATGCGGCGTCCGGTTCCCAAGCCGACCGGCCGCGCGTGGGTCGACGGTCTGCACGCGCCGGTTGAGATCATTCGTGACGAATGGGGTGTCCCCCATGTCTACGCCACCCATGAGGCAGATCTCTTTTTTGCCCAGGGTTTCGTCCATGCTCAGGATCGGCTCTTCCAGATGGATTTGAATCGGCGTATAGGCCTGGGGCGATTGGCTGAGATCACCGGGCCGCTGGGCGTGCCGTTTGACAAATTTGCCCGCTATCTGGGCTGGCCGCGCGCGGCCGCAGTCCAGGTGGCCGGAGGTGACGAGTCGACCCATGCCGTCATCGACGCTTATTCTGCCGGCGTTAACGCCTTCATTGCCACCCAGCCGTTACCGGCTGAATTCAAGGTGCTGGCTTATCGGCCAGAGCCGTGGGATGCCCTTGCTACCAGCGCCTGGGGGACAGTGCTGGCCTGGGGATTGTCGTGTAACTGGGAGACCGAGTTACTGCGCGCCTGGTTATTGGATGAATTAGGCCCGGAACGTGCTCTAGCTATGACCCCCGTGTACCGGCCCGGATATGTCACAACCCTGCCTGACGAGCAGGTTGGCCGGCGGCTGGCCGAAGGACTGTTACGCGCATTTCAGGAGACTGTGACCCACGGGTCTATCGGGACGCCGCTGTTTGGGCAGGGGATCGGTAGCAACAATTGGGTGGTGGCCGGTTCGCGCACGGCAAACGGGCGGCCGCACTTGGCAAATGACCCCCATCTGCCGCCTGTTTTCCCCACCATCTGGTATGCCAATCACTTGAGCGGCGGTGACTACCACGTGACCGGTTTTACATTACCCGGTGTTCCCGGTGTCATCATCGGCCACAATGAGCACTGCGCCTGGGGCGTCACCAACGCCTTTCCAGATGTACAGGATATCTATATCGAACGGTTCGATCCCGACGACCCTGCACGTTATCAGGTTGACGGTAACTGGGAGACGGCCGAGGTCAGGGAAGAAACGATCAAGGTGCGCGGGCTCAAGAACATAATACTAAAGACGCGCACTACTCGCCACGGTCCTGTTTTTTCCGACATGCTGACCGGCGAACACTCGGACCTTTCCTATTCCTGGACGCTCTTCCAGGCCGGGAGCCACATACAATCGGTCCTGGCCACAAACCGGGCCACCGATTGGGCCACATTCCGCGAGGGGTTGCGTCACTGGTCGTTTCCCAGCCAGAATGTTGTCTATGCCGATACTCAGGGAATAATCGCCTACATGATGCCCGGCCTCGTGCCCCGCAGACGGCAGGGCGACGGGTTATCACCTGTGCCGGGCTGGAAGCGGGATTTCGAGTGGGACGGCTTCATCCCGTTTGATGAGCTCCCATGTTATGTCAACCCGCCGGAGGGCTACCTGGCGACGGCCAACAACTGCATGGCCGGCGACAGCTACCCCTACCTACTGACCGGCGAATGGTTGCCTGACTATCGGGTGTGCAGAATCCGCGAATTGCTGGGCCAGAAAGACAAACTCACGCTCGGTGATCATCGCCGCATCCAAAACGATTCCGTTTCATCTATCGCGGAGCGTTTTCTGGCCGTGGCGCTGCCGACCGTTGGCGAAGCGCCGGTAGTCGACTTTGAATTACAGGATGCCCTCCGCCGCCTGTCGGACTGGGATTATAGCATGACTGTCGACAGCATCCCGGCTTCGCTTTACTTTGGCTGGCTAGTAAAATTCACTCGCGCGGCCGTGGCCCAAGCCGTTGGAGAGGAGCGTGCCGCCACCTTGCTGGCCAAAGGCGAACAAATCGGCTTTCCGTTCATGCCATTTTACGAAATCGGCTATGAACTAGCATTGAGATGGCTGGAAGCCTCCGCTACTCATCGTGGGAACGACCACCCGGTTGGTGATAATAACCCGGCAGTGAACGGCGCTCTCCCCGACTGGATCGGCGATGTTCGTCCTTTGCTGCTCCCGGCATTGCGACGCACGCTCGATGTGTTGCAGAAGGAATTTGGCCGGGATCCGTTGCAATGGGCCTGGGGAAGTCTTCATCGCATTGAATTCGAACACGAAATGACCCGCTTGCCGGGCATCGGCCGCCTGTGGAAGCCGGTCAGCATCCCCGCGCCGGGTGACGGTTACACCATCAACCAGAGCGATCTGACGCCCCATTTCCCGCCCGGCCCCTCGAATATCATTGCCAGTTGCCGCCTGATCATCGATGTCGGGGCATGGGATGAATGCTTGGCGGCTCTGCCCGGTGGCCAATCAGGGCACCCGTCCAGCCCGCATTACCAGGACCGCATCGCCGAGTGGCGCGCAGGACGTTATTTTCCCCTGCTGTTCTCGCGAGAGAAGATCGAAGCGGCGGCCCAGGGAACCTGGGACTTGGAACCGGCCCAAACGGGAACCACGGCATAACGCTGACTTCCTTGCCCGCACGACGACCTCGTCTACAATACGCCATCTATGAGTAAGCACATCTTCCTGCGTCTTGTGCGGGCCGTCTCCCGATTGGTCTTGCGAATCATCGCCCGGATCAACATCGTCGGCGGCATTGACTACCAAACCGGCAGCTACATTATCACCGGCAATCATGTCGGCCGTTTGGAAGCCTTCTTAGTTATCCTGCTGGCCGACCGCGACGACATAATCTTGTTGCTGGCCGAGAAATACCGCCAATACGCCGTCTGGCGATACTTCGGCCGCAAAGTGGACGGCATCTGGGTTAACCGCTTTGATGCTGACTTCCAGGCGATGCGCGAAGTGCTCAAGCGACTCAAGAACGGGGAGGTATTGGCCATCGCGCCGGAAGGCACGCGCAGCCCGACGGAGGCCCTTCTGCCGGGGAAAGCGGGCGCGGCCTATCTGGCCGGCAAGGCGAATGTGACGATTATCCCTGTCGGCATTGTCGGTACCGAAGATCGGGTCGTTAAACAACG
>JAWOHK010000102.1:0-21409 GCA_046485205.1 Chloroflexota bacterium
GTTATAATCGACATTCAGGGTTGATTATGGTGGTACAGTCGCCAACTATTAGACCGATTGTGGAGGTAATATGAACATCGAGTCACATGACCAAGAAATTCAGGATGCCTATCAATCAAGCAATACGGAATCCGATCCGAATCTTGATGCAGAACGTCAACTCTACGACGACCTAGAGAAGACAACGTTGAAAGCCGACGATTTATTAACCGTCTATGGCACAGCCTTCTGCCCCATGGTCGGGCCGGTGCGGCGGCTGCTGGACGAAGCGAGCGTGCATTATGAATACATAGATATTCGCCAGGACCGCGCGGCAGCCGCTCGCGTGCGCGAGATCACCGGCGGCTACGAGTCTGTGCCAACGCTAGTTTTCCCTGACGGTAAGACGCTGATCGAGCCAGGAATGCAGGCCTTGCGCAAGGAGTTGCTGGCGATGGGCGAAGGGGGCGAGGCTCTGGCCTCGCCGGTCACGGCGATGAAGGCTGGGTTGAGTAATCCGATCTATCTCCTGCTGGCGCTGATCGCGCTGGCCTTGTTGGTGGCGGTGCTGCTGTCCGGTTGCGCCGATGTCGCTCGGGCGCCTGAGGATGGTCCGGCCGTGGGCTTGCCCAACCCGGCCTCGGTCAATTGTGAAGAGCAGGGCGGCACCTTGCAGATTGAAACCCAGCCCGACGGCGGGCAATTTGGCTTGTGCTATTTTGAGGATAACCGCCAGTGCGAGGAGTGGGCTTTGTTTCGTGGTGATTGTCCGGTAGGAGGGATCGATGTAAGCGGTTACGAGACCGAGGCCGGTCGTTTCTGCGCCATCAGCGGCGGGATGTATGCGGCTAACGGTACCGACGCCGCCAACAACGAGGCCGGCTCCTGCACTCTGCCTGATGGGACGGTCTGCGAGGCACAGGCGTTTTATGAGGGGCGGTGCGGGCCAAGGGAGTAGCCAAATAGAAAATGATCATCCCTTGAACTTAAACACCCTTATTATGATAACACCATGGTCATCTCTCAATTGCACCTCAAGCCTGATGCCTTGGGTGGCAAGACCGTCATCGTCACCGGCGCAGGAGGCGGCATCGGTTTCGAGGCGACGCGAGCCCTCCTCTGGCTGGGAGCAAGTGTGGTCATTGCCGAGATCGACGAATCGAGTGGCCGACAGGCCGTGGAACAACTCGGCGCGGAATTCGACCAGGGGCGGGTGCTTTTCGTCCATACAGATGTCGGCGATGAAAGCAGTGTTAAGAATCTGCGCTATGAATCGATAAAGCGCTTCGGCCAGGTAGACGCGGTTATCAACAACGCTACCATCGCTGTGCTGGGCACCGTGATCGATTTACCCATCGAAAAATGGGACGCCAGCTACCGGGTCAACTTGCGCGGGCCGGTGCTGATGGCGCGAGAGTTTCTACCGGAGATGGTCAAACGGAAGCAAGGGACGTTTGTGTGTGTATCGTCTACGGGCACAGCTTTTCTCGGCGGTTACGAAACCTTCAAAGCGGCCCAGGTCCATTTGGCCAACACACTGGACGCGGAATTGGAGGGCACGGGCGTCATTGCCTTCACAATCGGACCCGGGCTGGTCCCTACGCAGACCGCAACCGCCGCTATCGACCAACTGGCGCCGTTGATGGGCATGACCGTCGATGAATTTTTCACAATGAACAAGAATGCGGTCCTGACTACCGAAGAAGCCGGCGCAGGATTCGCGATTGCCATCATATTCGCGGAGAAGTTCAAAGGCATGGAAATTTCATCCTTGCAAGCCCTGAAAGCCGCGGATATCAACTTCGGCGCGGGGGAAGCGGGGAATGAATCGGCCGGCATCAGTACCGAGCAACGACAACAGGCATTGGCCCTGTGCGAACAGGTAAGAACCACACTCAAAGAGCAGTCGGATGATTGGAAACGGCGGTCACTCTTTGAACGTCAGTGGGTCATTCGCGATTTCCGAAAAACAGCCGGTATGAGCGTTGAAGAGTGGCTGGGTGCGTTGCAACAGCTAGAAAATGGACTTGAGAGCGACGGCGCAATCGTGGTGCCTCCGCTGGCGAAACTGGCCGGCTACTACAATCACCTCGCGGAACTGGCGAAAGGATATGAAAAAGATGCCGCCAAGTTGCAAGAGAACCTGCGTCACGTATATGGTTGGCGAGATGAAGTTGTGCAGCTGGAACAATCGCTCTTGTGAGTATAAGCAACAACTCTAACTGACAGCTTAGCCGAAGCCTACGCTTTCGGCCGCGCGAGAATAACTATCTGGCCCGCCTTATTTCCAGTAGTGACTGTATTTCACGGGCTTATGCAGGAAATAGCTCATGTCCTTGCTAATTAAACACCAACGGGTTTGGCGTCTGGTTGCCCTGTTTGTTCTGATCGTTCCCCTCAACGGCCCCTGGATTTATGATCTGATTCATGTTCCTATGCCCTACGAATGTCAATTGCCGAATGTCCGGATCGATGAGATTTTTTGCGGCACACCCGTGTCATTCATGTCAGCCATCTTCATGCTTGTCCCCAGTATTCCGGCCATCATTCAAGAAGTGGCGAGCGGCGGAGGCGGCCCGGATATAATAATTATTATCGCAATCGTACTATTGGTGCTGCCATTATTCACTAACTTGAATTTAATCCTGCGCGGCAATCATCTCCGCCGCCAAAAAACCCACATCTTGGCGCTGGGTTTGGCCGCCGCCATCGCAATTTTTTTTGCCTCAGCCTCCGCGAAGCCTTCGAATCCAGTGGTTTTAGGTTTGGTTTGGGGCGTTTTGCTGTATATCGGCCTGGTGATCGGATTGATTGTTGTCGAAGTTCTGATTTATATAGCCAGCAGTCGTCAAGATTGAAGCGTTCTCGCCGGTTCAGGCCGGTCCAATATCTAACTGTGATATGGTGTTCTTTAATTATCCAATTCGTCAAGGAGGCAGGAATGACGACAACCAGACAGCTCCTCCAACCATTGGCCTTTACATTGCCGGTTTTCCGGCCCAAGTACAGGAGGATTTACAAAAGGATAAAGCGAAAGTGAAGAAAAAATGAATCCGGGTTCATTAAGCATTTGCTACCAAGTAGAGGTCGCTGGTTTATGGAAATTGGGCAGTGGAGCGCTCATTCGAATATGGTCTTAAGTAAGTGGTTGAGCTAAACTGAATTCATCTGGAGGAAACGTGAGTATGATTAAGCAGCGAGTTCCCGGCGTTCTGATTGCTGATGGTGAGCTAACCGCCTTAATGCTCGGCCACGAGCAATCTCCTCAGTCAGTTGATCTCGCTTTTGCCCTTGTCACGCAAGGTGTCGAAAGTCACATCCTACCATCACTTTTGCTCGATGATTGGGGAAATGAAATAAAGGAATTAAAACTGTACCAATGGATTCACGAGAATGGTGATCGATTTCCGCGGGCGGAAGTATTCGGGATGGACCCGGCCGGCAATGCCATCCAATATTTTCTCCGCGATATTGACCTCGTCGCCCGTTTTCCGGTTTACGCTTTGCTTTCTGAAGACTCATCAGGTACTTCTGCCTTACCCCTAAGGGCGATCTTGCTGGAAGAAGCCGGGCTTGTCTCGCCTCAATCGGCCGAACCACCACCTGGAACCTCTTTTCCACTGCGTAAGGGACAGGTTGAGTGGTGGAAAGTCGGAGGTTCATCAAAGGGCCTGGATTTTATACAGCACGAACCGTCCGATTCTTAATTGGAGCCGATTGGAGAGTTACACCGCATTGATTCGAAGTTCATCAGGGAATTCTGGCTACGGATGCTTCAGAGTGAATCGGTATTTACTTATATGGTTGACTATAGGGTTTTTGCCGATTCATTTCTTGCCCGGCCAGCCAAGGATTTCGCTCGCTCCAGCTCGCAAGGAAGTCAGAGAAACCAGGATTTCGGAAGGCATCAGTCCAGCGCCGGAACAAATCGAGAACGAAGAAGATGGTTTTCTGATTTCCCCTTATTGGGGTCCAGAGATGCAAATTGACGCGGCCAACATCATTCAATTGTCAAAGACCTATGGAATGCATCCCGATTTAACCGCCGCGGTTCTGAGAGTTAACCACTCCGGGAAGTCTCAAGCAGTCGATCTTCCTGGAGATGAATCCATTTTGGGCTATTCAATCTCAGACGTAGAGTTCTCAGAGATCAATGGACTCAGCCGGTCGATCAATCCTCATTGGGACATGGCAATTCTGTCCTTTACTATCCAGCAGGCCGGGGGAGATGTATTTACCGCTTTAGCTGCGTATAATAGCGGGTGGCGGAATTTGAATAGCCGGGAAGCGCGTGAATATGCCACCAGGGTGTTGGATAATTTTGCCCGCGCCCTCATCGCTCGGCAAGGCGTCTCTCCAGAAATTGCAGATCAATGGACAATGGTCATTAGCCTATCCAATGGCAATGTTCCCGGCCAGAGAATTTACTACCAGCAATCTCAGCTCGCCATCAAAGATCTGCACCAAGCTGTCATATATTCGATTTACGCCTCGGTAGACGGAAATGGAAGAGGCTATTATGTTCAGGGTCATGTATTACCGGTCGGTCTATCCACGATGATTAGCGAAACTTCAGATCTAGCCGATCCCGATCAGTTGGAAGCCCCTTTGCGCGCCCGCCTGGGGGAGAAAAATGCCCGCAAGGGAATGGAAAACCCGCGCCTCCTATTGGCCTGTCTGCAAAGTATCGAAAGACTGCGCGGAAATACAACTACCAGATGGTATTCGCCATCCGTATGCCCGCCAGCCGACCGGGAATAGCCGGTTTAAAGGATAATTCCTGAATCACCAATCCCAAACAGTGTGACTGAAAATCTGCAATGACGACGATTCCCCTAGTGTATCCCGCTGACCTCAGATCAACAGTCCAGGCCCGTTTTCCGGACGGACGCGTCTACGAGGGCCCGGTCGGTACCCAGATCGAAATTTTTTATCAAGCGGCTAATTTCCAGTCAGACGTACCGGTTGTTGCATCGCTGAAAAACGGCAAACTGCGCGAACTATGTTTCCCTTTGGATGAAGACGCTGAGTTAATACCTGTCACCACCGGCAGTACCGACGGATCCCGGATTTATCGCCGGTCTTTGAGTTTCCTGATGATCGCCGCGGCCACCGAAGTCTGGCCGGACAGAATCGTCACGATTCTCCATTCGATGCCCTTTGGTGGGTATTACTGCGAACTGGACAATGGAGTGTGCCCTTCCGCCGAAGAACTCGAACAATTAAGGCGCAGAATGCGCCAGCTCGTAGAGGCAAACTTGCCCATTAATAATGTGCGCGTTCCCCTGGAAGAGGCTCTGGATTTATTTCGCTGCCAAGGGGATTTAGAAAAAGCCGATCTATTCGCCCGTCGTCGGAAAGATTATTTGACCTTGTACGAACTTAACAGTGTCCGGGACTACTTCCACGGATTTATGGTACCGAGAACGAGCTATCTTCAAACATTTGATCTATGCCATTACAATGACGGGTATATCCTGCAATTTCCTCGACGAGCTTGGCCCACAATGTTGCAACCGTTTGAGGATGAACCCCGATTGGCTCAGGTCTTCCAAACGTATAAAGATTGGTTAGGCATCATGGGGGTCGGAAATGTTACCTCTCTGAACAATGCCATTGCCCGCGGCCGTTCGCGAGAAGTTATCCTGGTTTCTGAAGCCTTGCACGAGCGGCAATTGGCCAGTATTGCCCGTGATATCGCCAACCGGAAGCCATCGGTACGATTAGTTGCTGTATCGGGACCAACGTCGGCTGGAAAGACGACTTTCGCCAAACGCCTATCCCTGCAGTTATTGGCTCAGGGAATCTACCCAGTCATTTTGAGTATTGACGATTATTTTGTTAACCGGGAAGACACGCCCCGTGACCGGGCCGGAAGCTATGACTATGAAAATGTGGATGCAGTCGATGTCGACTTGTTTCAACGCGATATGCGAAGATTGGTCGCCGGGGATGAGGTCCAGCTCCCTCACTATAACTTTTTAACCGGTCAACGTGAGGAAGGCCCGGTGCTCAGAATCGGGCAAGACCACGCTATCTTAATAGAGGGTATCCACGGCTTAAACCCGAGGCTGACCTCTCAATTGCCTGAAAGTTCTATCTATCGCATATTCATTTCGGCTTTCACCCAACTCAATCTTGACAAGCATAATCGAGTGCCGACAACCGACACGCGTCTTTTGCGGCGAATTGTTCGCGATGCAGCCACCAGAGGCTATTCGGCATCCCAAACGATAGGGCGCTGGGAGAGCGTTCGACGCGGCGAAAAGAATTATATTTTCCCTTTCCAAAACAATGCCGATGTTTTCTTCAACTCGGCCCTGGTTTATGAGCTGTCAGTCTTAAAGTTACTGGCCGAACCCCTCTTGCTGCAAGTCGAGCAAGGCACGTCCGAACGATTGGAAGCAAACCGGTTGATGGCTTTCCTTCAATGGTTCGAGCCTTTGCCCCAAACCGATCTGCAAGCCATCAAGGGCGATTCTATTTTGCGGGAGTTTATCGGTGGATCGATGCTGGAAACGTTCGAGCCAAGCTACTGGTATGCAACTACTTCTGCAGACTGACGTATTAAGATGGTGAAGGAGCATTCCATGCGAATTATTCTTTATTTAGGAAAAGGCGGTGTAGGAAAAACCACGATTGCTGCGGCTACGGCCTTGCGCAGCGCCCAACTCGGGTATAAGACGTTGGTAGCCAGCACCGATATTGCCCATAGTTTGGCAGACTCGTTTGATATTCCCCTTACGGCCATCCCCTCACAAATCGCTGAAAACTTGTGGGCCCAGGAAATAAGCGTAATCGCTGATGCCCAGAATTACTGGGGAACCTTGCAATCCTTTGTGTCCAATATGATCAGCGGACCCGGCATCAGCAATGTCGTGGCGGATGAATTGTCGGCTTTTCCAGGAATGGATGAGATCGTCAGCCTATTGCACATCAATAAACAAGCCAAGGAACGTGAGTTTGATCGGGTGATTATCGATGCCGCGCCGACGGGCGAAACGATCCGACTATTGACGATGCCTGATACATTCCGCTGGTATGCCGGGCACATAACCAAGCTTGAATCGGCCATTGTGATGCGCGCCCTCAAGCCGTTCACCGGAAAGTTGTTACAAGGGCCTTCTGAAATCCTGGAAGCTGTGAGCAATCTTGATGCTGCGACGGCCGAATTAAGGGCAACCTTAAGCGACCCGACCATCAGCAGTTATCGGGTCGTGCTTCAACCGGAAAAAATGGTGATGCGCGAGGCTGAACGAGCTATCAGCTATCTCGGACTGTTCAACTATCCGGTGGATAGCGTGATAATCAACCGGATACTCCCGGACATGGACGATGAAGGGGAATTTTACCAACAGCGCCGCGCCATACAGGCTAAATACCTGCAATTGATCGAGAACAATTTCCAACCCCTACCCCTTTGGTATGCGCCATATTATGCCCACGAGGTCGTTGGTTTAGAAGCGTTAAGCCGCCTTGCATTCGATTGTTTTGGCGATGCTGATCCGGGTGACATCTTTTACCAGGGTATATTGCAAGAACTTATCGAAACAGAGGATGGCGGATATCTCATGCGATTGCCCATCCCCTTTGTGGAACGCGATGATGTTCGGTTAAGAAAGCGGGGGGATGAACTGTTTATCACCATCGGAAATTTCAAACGGGAAATGATCTTACCCACAGTGCTGGCCAGACGGAAGGCCGGCGGCGGCCGCTTGAAGGATGGGATGCTGGAGATCACATTTTTGCCGGAGACAACCGAGACGGTTGTGGATATCGTCTAAGCCCTCAGTGAGGGCTGATTGTTTCACCTGACCGCCGGTTTAGTCGGTAATCCCGGATACTGGCGTAAATATAGACCGGCGCGCCAAACAAACTGGCTAATCGTTCCAGGCCAAAAACCAACAGGGTAAGAGCTACGGCTGCCTCAATCCCGATTCCTGTACCGGCGAATAATGCCGGGGCGAGCCATTCCCGGACGCCAAGGCCGCCAATCGATGGGATGAGAACGGCGAGGGACATAATCGGCACTACCAGTAAATAATAACTGTAAGGGATATTTAATCCAATGGCCTTCCCGGTTGTCGCCCACCATCCAACCTGGATCAGATTGAACACCACGGAAACCAATAAAGCGCGGTTGATCGCTCCCCATCCACAACTTTCGATTGTTATTGACAATCTTTCGATAAAGCCCTGACCGGGTTTCTTGATAACTTTCGGCAACCGTGAACTTAAGTTCCGCAACACCCGGCCATCGACTATGATTAAACCCACTATCAACCCTAAGCCACAAAGAATTGCGACAAGCCAGCCTAGTTCAGCCGGAAAAATAGAAGGCCGAAAGGGTAGCACTAGAATGGCCATCGCGAACAAAGCCATCAGACCCGTCAACCGATCAACCAACACCGAACCAACTGCTACCTGTGGTTCAACATCCTGGGCAGCCTCGGCAGCTCTCACAACATCTCCCCCAATACCCGAAGGGAGAAAAGCATTGAAGAAACTCCCGACAAAGTATAACTCGACGAGCCTGCTAAAACGGATGGATGATCCAACGCCCCGCAATATAATCTGCCAGCGGAAGGCGCGAACAACCAGGCTGAATAACATCAGACCCGCGCCCACAGCCATCCATAACAGGTTGACAGATCTAATGAGGCTCGCCAGTGCGGTGAGGTCAAGATTGTTTAATACCAGGAACAATCCCAAGGCTGTCACGCCAATCTTGATACCTGTTGCTAAACCGCGGCTAACGCGATTGGCAGGCTTCGTGTCAGTTGGTGCCATTGACCCCAGATTGTAAAACAGAGATGGGCGTTCGTCATCTCATTACCAGCGGAGCCATGGCGAAGGTCGATCGCATAACAAATAAGCGCTTATTTGGCTATAATGCCCTCATATGTCTGAGGTGAAAGACCGGAGAATACCCATCAGCCGCAGTCAGCAGACATGGATAGCGACCGGGCTGCTTTTGTTATTCTTTTTTCTGGCGATTGACAGTCTGGTCGGTGATAGCCCGACCATGGATGAGCAAAACCATATTGCCCGAGGTCTGGCGCTTTTGAGAACAGGGGATCCTCGCCTCAGCCTGGAACACCCGCCTTTGGTGAATCTTCTAAGTGCCCTGCCGCTGTTAACCATGCCCGAACTGCGCTTGCCTACGGATCATCCCAGCTGGGATCTTCCAAGAGGCTGGTATGAATTTGCCGATCAGTTTATGTGGCAATACAACAACGAAGCAACCCGGATCGTATTCCTGGCACGAATTCCGGTTGTGTTTCTACTGATCGCTTTAGCTCTGGTCGGGTATCGTTTCGCTCAGGCTTTGTGGGGAGGATTCGCCGGGATATTCGCCTTCGGCTTGTTATTGTTCGAACCGAATCTGATGGCCCACGGTCGCTATGCCACTACAGATCTGGGTGGCACTCTCTTCACCTTCCTTACAACTTTCTTGTTATGGATATTATGGCAATCGCCGACTGATTGGGATTGGCGTCGATGGTTGGCGGTGTCGGTGGCCATGGGCTTGGCATTCGGCAGCAAACTATCTTCCATTGGATTTGTTGTTATTTGGGGGATCCTGGCATTGCTTCCTCTTTATCCCTGTTTCCACTATCATAACAACAAAAGATATATCGAATCGGCCGGAAAGCGTCTACTGCAATTATTCACTGCCGGTGTTGCATCTTTGGTTATGGTGTGGGGCATCTTTGCTTTTCAGATAGGCGGAAATCGCTTCGAGTCCTTAACCCTTCATAATATCTTTACTTGGCCCCTACCCATGCCGACATTTTGGGCTGGTTTGGAGCAGATCTTTATACTGACCCAGTCGGGGCGGATGCCTTCGTTCATGCTAGGCCGATTTTCTGATGATGGTTTTCTGACATACTTTCCTGTTGCTTTTCTGACCAAAACCCCCTTGGTACTCATATTTCTTTTGATTGTGGCCGCGTTCGTCTTGTTATGGCGTGGCAAAACCCGACGACGAGCACTTTTCCTCCTGCTCCCAGCCATTTTATTATACATACTCACAATTCAGAGTGCCTTGAATATCGGTTATCGTCATGTATTGCCTGCCCTGCCCTATTTGTTGGTCCTTATTAGCGGCCTGGCGGCACCAGAAATTAGCTCCTTGTTATCCGGTGTCAATAAACCAATGAAAGAAAAGGTACCCATTCTGGCGCTAACCTTCGGCTTGATTACGGTAATTGGAATCGCTCTATGGATTCACCCTCATTATCTGAGCTACTTTAATCGAATAGCCGGCGGCCCTGCCAATGGTTATCGTGTGTTAATAGACAGCAATGTTGATTGGGGCCAGGATTTGCTCCGGCTTAAATCCTGGATGGAAACAAACGAGGTGAGCGAGATAAATCTGGGATGGTTTGGCTCGGCTGAAGCGGATTATTATGGTCTTGCTTATCGACCACTACCAGGGATTGGGCGGGATTCGTTTTTTCAATTGTGGTGGGATGTCCCTTTTAATCGAACCAAACCGGAACCAGGTGTTTATGCGATTAGTGCCACCAGTTTATGGGAAGTGCCACTTCGTGTCGAAGAAAAGACTGTCTACGAATGGTTCCGTGCGCGTCAACCGGATGATCGGGTGGGTTACTCGATTCTTATATACCATGTTCGCTGAAAAAAAGGCTGACCATCCTGCAGTTAACGGTCAGTGGGAGCCGGCCAAGCCAACCTGGCTTTGGATTGCCACCTTGATTCTGCTCGTTGCCTCGGCATTTCGGATGGTTGCCTTGCCTGATAATCCGCCCGGTCTGGCTCAGGATGAAGTGCTCGATGCCGATATTGCCCTTTTCATCCGTCAAGGAGAACATGCTCTCTTCTTTCCCCACGGTTATGGCCACGAACCTTTATATCATTATCTGGCGGTCCCATTCCAGGCATTAATTGGGGATAATGTTTTTTCTGTTCGTCTGCCGTCGGTTTTCCTCGGGCTGTTATTGGTAGCTTTAACTATGCGCTGGGCCAGACGAGATTTCGGACCTGTTGTCGCAGTGGTTGCAGGGTTGGGGTTGGCCATAAGCTGGTGGCCGATCATTTTCAGCCGCATAGGTATTCGACCCATACTTGAGCCGGTTTTGCTGGTTTTGGCCGTCTGGTTTTGGCCTCTTCATAAATCCACCTCATCCCTGCCCGCCATTGGGCGAGCCGGATTAGCGGGATTATTTTTGGGGCTGGCCATTTATAGTTACACCGCGGCACGGGTAGTCCTGCTGATCCCTTTTCTATTTCTAGGCTATTTGCTTCTAACCTACCTCCTGGACAGACGAAAAAAGAAGCTCGCTGTAACTCAAAAAGAAATCATTCGCGTGCAATTGTTGCTAACCACCATTGTTTTGGTGACCGGGTTAGTGGTCTATTTTCCGCTCGCTTTTGCATTACGCGTCGACCCTAACTTACAACAACGAATCCAGCAGCTTCAAGGCCCGCTAACCTCATTGCAAGCTGGCGATCCAATTCCAGTTTTAAAGAGCACATTGACGACTTTGGGGGTCTTTGCCTTCACCGGCGATCCGCGATGGACCTATAGTTTGCCCTTCCGGCCGTTGTTCGATCCGTTCTCGGCCTTGTTTTTCTTTGCCGGATTAATTGTGACCATCCGCCGTTGGCAACAACCACAATACGCCCTCCTTCCCATCTGGTTGGCCGTCACCTTGCTGCCAAGTGCGCTCTCACCGGACGCTCCGAGTACAGTTCGCCTTGTTGGGGCCATGCCCGTTATCTACGTATTGCCGGGGATCGCCATTGGAGCCCTTCTATCCCTGTCATCCGATTGGATGACCACGCCTTTGCAACGTAGATCAATGAGGTGGCTGGCAATCCTTTTCGTTTTCCTGGTGGCCTTGTTAGGGGCAAACGTATATCGCACGATCATTGACGGTTTTGTGAGCTGGCCTGCTAACATCGAAACCCGATTGCGCTACCAAACCGTTATCCAGGATATCGGGCGTCACTGGCTGGAGACAGAAAATACTGTTGGCCCGCCTGTCGTGGCCGAGGTGTTTTTCGAGCCGATTGACGAAGCAAGCCTGCGCCGAATGTTAGGTGACGATCCCTCGGCCAGATGGATCCAGACTGGAGCCGGAGTACCCGGGGCTATTGTCTGGCCGGCCGAGTCTCAAGGAGTAGCTACGTCCCTGTTATATGTGCCAGAATTTGCGCCTTTGTCGCCTGAATTGATGCAGCTGGCTGGGATATCTGCCCGACCTGTTTACCGCAGTTCTGAGCGGCCGTCGTTTGCTGCTTACAATTTATCGGTCGCACCGGTGATTCCCCGCCAAATTCAGGGGGGCGATTTTGGATTAAACCTCGAGAAACCTTTGCTATCGCTTTCGGGGATGAGCGCTCCCAAGACAATCGCGATTCCAGGCGGTGACTCTGATGAATTACAATTGGCCACATTTTGGTCGATAAATGGACACTTGCCTTCAGACTTGGCGGTGTTTATCCATTTGGTAGATGAGAAAGGGCGAGTTATCAGCCAATCTGACGGATTGGATGCAGCCGCGTCAACGTTGCGCCACGGAGACTGGTTAATGCAGGTTCATTCGTTGATGCTCGATAAAAAATTGCCGGTGGGGTTCTATCGGCTGATTACCGGCCTGTACTTGCGTGAAAGTGGGATAAGGTTAACCCAATCCGATGGGCGTGATCATTTTCTATTAGTTAGATGTGAGAATGGTGGAGAGGGTTTGTCAATTGACTTAACCTGCAATTTGCCCGATGGAGGTTAGATAAGTACTATTAAAAGTTGGCTTTCGATAAAAGATGAGAAACACCCAGGCATGAGATCAAACATGCACAACATATCGTTAAATGAGGTGAACAATGAGATTTAAAAACCCATCGCCAAGAAAAGCGCGGCGAAACAGAATGTTGAAAATTTTCATGATTGCTACCGCAATCGTCAGTGTGATGGCCCTGGTCCAAGTTATGGCGGCTTCCCAATTGGATGGTAGACCGACCCCACCGGCCGGCTCTCAATCGCAAGTACCGTCATATGTCGATCAAGTGCCATCAACTGAAGAATTGTTGGCGACGCCACCATCCGTCGAGCGTTATATTGCTGGTCATTCCCTACCAGCAGGCATACTGGAACCAGCCAATCTCAACTCGTCCTCCAAGTCCACATCGCGTGATACAGTATCCCCGAACGGCGTATTCAATTACGTGATTGAGGTTAATAACACCGGCAACGCCGACATCCCGGCCGAAGTGACGGACGAATTACCGGCCGACGTTGAGTACCTTGACGTTGATTGTCAGGCATTGCTGACGGATCAGTGCGATTATGACGAAGGAACGGTCACCTGGGAAGGCCTCGTACCGGAGGGTGAAACGGTTACGGTTGTAATTACCGTACGGCTGGCTGATGATGCGACACCTGGAGACACCGTCACCAACACCGCCCGAATCCAGAGTGCCGAGCAAAATATCCAGCGTAGCGCCGACATAACGGT
Source organism: Chloroflexota bacterium (assembly GCA_046485205.1). GTDB lineage: Bacteria > Chloroflexota > Anaerolineae > Promineifilales > Promineifilaceae > Promineifilum. The sequence goes on from JAWOHK010000102.1 coordinate 13,464, forward strand.
CGCTGACTCCACAACCTCGCCGATTCAATACTTGCCCTATTCGGTTTATGGCCTGCTGCCTCCCGGACCAGTAACTTTGACCGCCGGCGTACCTAACAGCAATAACCAGTGGACGATTAACTGGACGACCAGCCCGGGCGCAACCGGCTATGAAATTCATGAAGCCCAATCGCCGGATTTTGCTAATGCCACGCCCACCACCGTTGGCCCGCAGACGACCCTCACGATTACTAAAACTCCCTCGCCATTCAATACCTATTATTACCGGGTGCGCAGTTTGCGGGATCAGGAATCCGGCCCTTGGTCAAACATAGGACAAGTCGTTGGCGGTTACCTGGATAACTTTGAGAATCCGAATACGGGCTGGTCACTACGCCGTTCAACTTATCTCGAAAAAGTATTTGGATACTACGAGAACAACCGCTTTGTCATGCAGGTCCTCGACCGATGGGATTGGGGTTTGGCCAGTCCATTGATGCCGGCTCCTCGTGTTCCTTATGTGATTAACACCGAGGCCCGTATCATCAATACGGCTAACTTACTGTCGTTCGGCATTGTATTCGGCGGTGATTGGAATGGGCAAACGTGCCCGCCGGGAACCTCGTTCGATGAGTGGTATCTTCACCAAAACTGCTTTAATCATTTTTACAACCTCAACAATATTTTCTTTGGCCCTATGAAATTGTTGTTTGAGCGCGTTGACCGGTTGGAATGGTGCCTGGAATGTGGCGGAAGTCCTATGAAACGACTGGGTGATATCAACACTCAGAATGAAAAGAATTATCAAGGCTTAGATCCCGAAGGTTGGAACCATTATCGGATTGAAGTTCGCGAGGACAGTATCAAGGTGTTTGCTGCCAAGCGAGGTAGTGAACCGCAATTTCAATTCGAATATAAAGATACCCGATGGATCGGCAGTCCCTACTTCGGCGTTTTTGCCTCAACTGATGAGTACAATAACTCCACCTGGCGATTTGAATACTTTGAGGTTATGCCTCTCGATTAGCCGAATCCTTTGATCATGTCGATGGCCGGTAAGTTTCTGGGGTTACTTACCGGCCATTGTTCGTTATGCGTCGCTTATTTTTCTCCTCCGTTGTCTATACATGGCTGGCCGGCTTGATTCTGTTGGTGATGTTTGCGCTGGCCTTGACCAGTATGGTGGCTGAATCACCGACCTTTGATGAACAAGGATTTCTGGTGAGGGGAGTTGCCTATTTGCGCGGCGAGGAGAACGGCAGCCGCCGGATTCGAGTCGGACATCCCCTCGGGCTTAACGCACTTAATTCCTTCCTTCTAGCCCCTGATCCAACGGTACGGCTCCCGACCGATCATCCGTCATGGCAAGAAACGAGTTTCCACCGTCCAGCCGAGTTGTTTCTTTGGGAGATTGGAAACGACGTTGGCCGGATCATGTTCCTGGGGCGATTGCCTTCAATCTGGTTGGGGTTATTAATGGCGGCTCTCGGCGCTCGATGGGCGATTGAAATAGCGGCCGAAATTGCCGGAGGCGGCAAGAATCGCTCTCCAGCCATGACCGGATCGGCTGAAAAATTCTTACAGGGTGGATTTAGGTGGGCCGGGTTGTTTGCCCTTTCACTCATCGCCTTTGACCCTAATATCCTGGCTCACATGAGGCTGGCGACGACCGACTTAGGGCTGGCCGCGACCGCTCTATTGGCCGGATTCATGCTCTGGCGTTTTTTACGACGGCCGGCATGGAGAGAGGTCGTGATGGCCGGGGTGGCTTTAGGATTATTGCAAAACACAAAATTCACCGCACTGCTCTTTATTCCTTTATTTGGTCTCATCATCTTGATCGATTTTTGGCGAGTGAGCCGGGATAACAAATCAGATCTGCCTCGTTTAGGGTTGATGACATTTGTCGCTTATCCGCTGGTTGCCCTATTCTCGCTTTGGGCAATGAATGGGTTTCAGGTTGGCGTTCTGAGCGCTCCATGGCCAGCCCTTAGCTGGTTGGGAGAGACAACGCTGCCACTATCGCACCATCTCGACCAACTGCTGGATATCGGCGGCCGCCTGCAATTTAGCACCCCTTCTTTTTTGATGGGCCGATATTCTGATAGTGGCTGGTGGTATTACTTCCCGGTAGCGTTTCTCCTCAAGACACCAATCCCATCCTTATTGTTAATGGTCTGGGCCTTCATTTGGATGGTGAGACGCTTTCGGGATTTGGGTGCCGATTCAAAAGGCAATTTTGTCTTTAATCTTTCAGCCTTGTTGATCCCACCGGTGGGTTATTTCCTGATTGCCCTGACGTCGGAGATCAACCTGGGTTACCGTCACTTATTGCCTGTGTTACCGTTTTTATTTGTGTTTACAGGCGTTTCTCTCGGTAACTTTATAAGCTTCCAATTTGCCAAACCGCGACGAAACGGTGGAAGATATTCATGGGCGGCAGCCATTGGTTTACTTGGTTGTTTAGCCATTATTTCCCTTTGGCGATACCCTCATTATCTATCCTTCTTTAACTTACTGGCTGGTGGGCCGGACAAAGGTTGGCGGATTTTGGTCGACAGCAATATTGACTGGGGACAGGATCTCGGCAATCTGAAAAAGTGGATGAATGACAATGAGGTTAATCAGGTGTGGTTGAGTTATTTCGGTGAAGCACGACCGGAGTATTATGATATCGCCTATATCGGGCTTGACAGTTTTCCGCCGCGACTGATGAATCCGAACGTCCGGCCGTTTTACCCTCATGATCCTGCTCCCGGCTGGTATGCGATCAGCGCCACCACCCTGCAAGGTGTCCATTTCGCCGACCATGACCAATTTGATTATTTTCGATCGCGCGAACCGGTCGATAAAGTCGGGCACAGCATTTTTCTTTATGAACAACCGGCCCTTGGACCACCGGTTGATGTGCTGTTAGCTAGTGGACAGATCGATGAGTTGGCACCTGATGATTTCAACCGGATGGGAAGTAACCAGGCGATATTGCATTGGTTTGACGGGCATCAGTCGATTGTATTGCCAGACGGTGGTCGGCCGGTTTGGCTTATACAGTTCGAAGATAATCCACTAAACCCGGAGTTAGAAGCTTATTTTTCGCCGAAAAGCGTTCACGAATCGAATTCATATCGAATGAGCGAGGTGGTGCCAAATATCCCGAATTTGATTATTGATGATGTGGTATTATCGAAGGGTGACGGGCGGGTTGCTCAGATCGGCGTTAACCCAATCGAGGCTGATGGCGAGGGCGCGACCGTTACCACTTTCTGGCGGCAAGAGGGCGAGCCAATGCCGGTCAAGATTTTCGTGCATATGCTCGACATCCATGGCAATATCGTAGCCCAATGGGATGGAATCGGCGCTGCCTGGGAAGGGTGGCGAGATGGCGATATGTTGGTCCAGCTACACGACCTGACCTGGCCTGACACACTTGTTTCCGGTGCCTATCGTCTCGTCACCGGATTGTACGATCCCGAAACTAACCAAAGGTGGAGGACATTTAGTGGCGAGGATGTCGTAGAATTGGGCGACGTCATCGTTCCATGACAGGGAACGGATGGCAGGTAAGTTGAATTGATCACGACGATTCAAGATTCGCATAGCGATTCAGTTTCGTCACTTTAGCAAGGGATTTATACGTATGGGGTTTCATGGTGGCGGCTGGTGGGCATTTTTAAGCCACGACGAAGAACAAGATCGACCGGTGGTTACCGGCGCACTGTTTCGTCGCGTCGGGCAATTTGCTCGACCCTACATCCGGTATGTTCTCCTGCTATTGATAGGAATTATTTTTACGACGGCCATAACCCTGGTTTCGCCTTTGCTCGTACGGGCTCTAATTGATGACGCCATCCCCAATGGGAATACCAGATTACTGAATTTACTGGCCATCGGGCTCATTACGGTGCCGATTTTGAATGGGCTGATCGGTGTCTGGCAACGGGGGCTGGGGGCGTTTGTCGGCGAAAGCATTATCTTTGACTTGCGCTGCACGCTTTACGAGCATTTTCAGCGAATGTCACTTCGATTCTTCACCCAGTCCCGAACCGGAGAGTTGATGTCCCGTCTTAATAACGACGTGGTTGGCGCCCAACAGGCCGTCAGTAGCACACTTGTCAATATCTTTTCCAATATCGTCCAGGTTGTTGGAACCCTGATTATCATGTTCGCTCTGGAATGGCGACTGACGCTGTTAGGGCTGGCTGTTGTGCCACTATTTTATCTGCCTGCCCGGCGTATAGGCCGAATCTTGCGTGATTTACGTCGAAAGTCGATGGTCTTGAATGCCGAGATGAACGCGACCATGAATGAAACCCTCAATGTGAGTGGTGCTTTGCTGGTGAAGTTATTTGGCCGGCAAGAGCGAGAAATGGCACGGTTCCAGAACGACAGCGCGGCCGTCCGAGACCTTGGCGTCCGGTCAGCCGTTGTCGGCCGCTGGTTCTTTATGATATTAGGCGTGATTGGCGCCGTGGGAACGGCGCTGGTCTATTGGGCCGGTGGATACCTGACCATAGAGGGCGCTTTTACCATTGGTACCATCGTCGCTTTTGGGGCCTATCTCACCCAATTGTATGGTCCGTTAATGGCCCTCACGAATGCGCCGGTTGAGTTTGCCCAAAGCATGGTGAGTTTTGAACGAGTCTTCGAAGTGTTGGACATACCGGTCGAGATAGATGAGCCGGATGATCCTGTGTTTTTAGATGATGTTCAAGGGTATATCAGTTTTGAGGGCGTATCATTTGATTATACGGCTAAAGCAGAAGGTATATCCGGCGGACTTTCCGAAGTTGTCCGTTACAATTGGCGCTCAAGTGCCGATCTGGTGAAGCGGGGCGTATCATCTAGCCAGGAAGCGGGTGAAAAATCGAAAGATGGGGCCTCGCCCGATAGGAACGAAGAGAACGGCGAATTAGAAGCATTACCCCGGTGGGCGCTTCAGGACGTATCGTTTCAGATCGAACCAGGCCAACTGGTGGCATTGGTTGGTCCGAGTGGCGCCGGCAAAACGACAATTACCTACCTGCTCCCTCGACTATATGACCCAACGGAAGGACAGGTCAAGATCGACGGCCATGATTTGAAGACTGTCTCATTGCCCACATTAGCTGCCAATATCGGCATGGTTTCACAGGAGACCTACCTTTTTTATGACACCATCCGGGCTAATTTGCTTTATGCTCGTCCTGATGCTACAGAAACGGAGATGATCGCCGCCGCCCAAGCAGCCAACATCCACGACTTCATCCAGTTATTACCCGACGGCTACGACACGGTCGTGGGAGAAAGGGGCTATCGGTTGAGTGGTGGTGAAAGACAGCGGGTGGCCATAGCCAGGGTTATTCTGAAAGACCCGCGTATTTTGGTGCTGGATGAGGCGACTTCACATCTTGATTCGCTTTCTGAGGCGTTGATCCAGGAAGCCCTCGAGCGCGTCATGGAAGATCGAACCAGTCTGGTGATAGCCCATCGATTATCGACTATTTTGGCGGCCGATCTAATTCTCGTGATGAGCCAGGGGCAGTTGGTAGAATCCGGCACCCACAAAGAATTATTAGCCCGTAATGGATTGTATGCATCACTCTATGAAACACAGTTTCGCCCGGATCAGAAAGAAGAAAGCGAAACAGGTATTACGGTATTAGATTAACCGGAAAGAACAACTGGTTTGCCGGTGGGACGATAGGTACAAGATAAGCCGCACTTACCGGCCCCCAATTACCCATATCATCCTGACCGCGGATAAAAACCATATGACGTTGGCCGGGTGTTAAACCACTCACATCGATTGTCGCACCGACATATTCGACGGATGAATCGAATTCCCCATCTACGGCCGTCATCGCTACCTCTTCAACTCCTTCAACCCAGTGGGGATCATCGATGCTAAATGCCGCGGCGGCGATGCGATGCTCGCCATTGAGCGTATCGTCGATCACGGCCGATAGGGTGAGATATAGGTCACTCCCGGTGATGGATATGTCATGAGTGTCAGGGCCATGAATGGTCTTGTACGGAGTTCGGGCGATGCTGGCCGCATAGTAGAAGGCCGGTCGATTCGCCGGCCATTGAACCGCGTCGATTTCTCCATAAGGCGGCATGAATTCATACCCAACCTCAAAGGTGAACGCGGGTATGCCTAATTCGCCATAAGCCCAATCATCGCTGGTGCCATTGGCGGCGTAGAGGCATTCGGTCGGTTGGCAAGATAAATAGCGGTTAAAGAGTGCCAGCCTGTCGCCGATTGCTTTCAGATCGGATTTATTGGGTGCGTCAACATAAAGAAACCCCCACGGCCAGAGAATGAGGTTACTGTAGCTGTGGAGGGTAATAAACATCCCCGTCGTTTCTTTTGGTGCGGCGTCAGTCAATTCCGGACCACGCTGGTCAGGGATCAAGACCCGAATCAACTCTTCCAGATAGGCAACTTCTAACTCTGATGCCTCAGTCGGACCTCGATAGAGTAATGAACAGGGTTCGCTGCTGGAACCGGGCAACCCCCAGCCAAAACTGTGATTACGATTGAGATCGATACCATATTGAGCGAATGAGGCTGGCGGCCATTGCTGGCAATCGGCGATGCCGTTTGAATCAACATCTCGATTTGCGTTCTTCCGCTGGGTAAACGGAGCTCCACCATAATGTTCGTTGGTCCCAAGCGTAACTAACCAATGACCATCCGGATTGGCTGTCGGAACGATCCAGATTTCGTGCCAGTCAATCAACCAGGTTCGATCGGCATCGACACTGTACCCTTCCAATAGCCAATCAAGGAAACGCATGGCCAATTCCGGTGTGGTGATTTCACGGGCATGGATATTGGCCATCAGGAAGAAAACAGGCTTAGTGCCCTGGGAGATCCCGGATGGTTGGATATCAGAATGGCCACTTATCCGCTCGTTCGTCACCCGAATGGCGAGCAAGTCATATCCCGGCTGAATGTCACCACCTGGCGTCGTGCAACCCGACACGGATTGACAATAACTATGGCCATAAGCGACGAGTTCAGTCATGTCGGGATATTGTTCATTTGCTGTCGTCAGATCCTCGTACAGCTCATCAACCGTCCTGTATCCTTCCTGGAACAAGGAGGTTTTGCGAGACATTTGCTGCAATTGGCTAGTCGCCTTTGGATCGATCTCGATTCGCCATCCTTCCCCATTCAGCCGATCGTAGATCAGGTTATCGGCTGAAACCAGAACATAACCCTCTTTCAAGTTATTGTATTCCCAAAGATCAAATTCCTGCAGCCGCTCAATATCGCGAATGGAATGGTAGTAGACTCGAAGAACAAACGGCGGTGTAGGCAGTCCGGTTTGGTTTTGTTCGGGGGTAGCCTGCAAGAGAAATGGACGGCCGCCTATTAAGAAAACGATGGAAGTAATGAGAGCCAATAGAATGATCGTGCGTGCGATCGGACTGGTGATCATCGAGGTCAGCGATCTTTCCTGGACCGCTGCATTCTAGGGCCAATGATTGCGATCAACACTAAAGTGAAAAATATAATAAATATGACGATTCCAACAGGTTCCATGTGGTCTCCTTTTTAATGGCGGTAAAACTTGGTGGGAGAAATTATAGCCCTACCTCAGTCTACTTCCACAAATGTGGTGCGAGTTGCTTCGGTCATCATCCATCGACTGGAATAGGATCCCTTCGTATCGCCAATCAACCCGCCTGGATTTGTTGGGGGAGTGAATAAATCAAAGGATATGCGATAATTGGGGAATGATAACATGTCCCCATTGCCAACGGAGTGACGGCCAGGTCAAAGCCGGTCTGACCGCGGCCGGCAGCCAACGCTATCTGTGCAAAGTATGTCAGCGAAAGTACACACCGGAACCCAAGCCACTAGGCTACGAGCAGGATGTGCGCCAACAGGCCATTCGAATGTACCTGGATGGGAATAACCAGCGGCGAATTGCCCGGCAGTTGGGGATCAGCCAAGGGTCAGTCTCCAACTGGGCCAG
>JAWOHK010000104.1:0-2785 GCA_046485205.1 Chloroflexota bacterium
TCCGCCTACTCACGACGCGAGACCCAGTCGCCTTCGACGTGTTCGATGGGCTGGAGCCGGCGGTCGCTGCGCTGGCCGCCAATGCGCTCAACTCGCCGATCAAGCGCGACGTGTTGGCCTACTTGCACCGGTTCAAGCTGTCGGCGGTCGAGCTGAGTGACCTGGTCTACCGGGTCGGCGCCAGCGAGGCCGCGGTCACACAGGCGCTCGATGATCTGATCCGCCTGGACCTGGTATGCCGCCTGGCGGTCTGCGACCTCATCTTCTATCAACTCAACCGCGCGCCGGAGGCACTGCGCCTGCTCGATCAGCTTTTTGCCTGGCAGGCAGACTGGCAGTTGCAGCTCCAAAAACTCAGCTCATATTTGCTGACGCGGCCGCAATATGCGGACGTAACGGCGGGTTCGGGTACTGTCAGCACGCCCGGCAAACGATGACGAATCAGGGGATCTTCAGGAGGCATCAGATGCGACCTATGCGATTTCTCATGGCGGCGATTCTCGTATTAGCGTTCGCCTCACTCCCGATCGCTGTGCGGGCCGCGGACGACACGACCTACGTAGTCCAACCGGGAGAGACCCTGGTGACGATCGCCGCGGCAAACGGCACCACTGCCCAGGCGCTGGCCGATGCCAATGGGTTAAGCGATCCCGATCTAATCCGGCTAGGTCAGGTGTTGATCATCCCGCGCACAGCGGCAGCGCCTTCCCAACCGCCCAGGACTCCCGCTAGACCAGCGTCGACGCCTGCCAGGTCTTCCCGCTTGACCGCCTATACCGTCAAACCGGGTCAGTCCCTCTCACAGATCGCGCGCGAGCTTGGGGTCAGCCTGGCTGCCATCGTCGACGCGAATGGCCTGACCAATCCGGATCGGATCTACACCGGCATGGTATTGCGCATCCCCGGCACCCAAGACGTGACGGCGATCATCGGGCCGGTCACGGACACGCGTTTCATCGCCAGCATTTCTAGCCAGCGCTGCTGGCTGTACCAGGCCGGCAAGCTTACCGGCAACTGGCGCTGCTCCTCGGGCCGGAAGGCATCGCCGACCGTTCCAGGTTCCTACCGGGTTCAGTCCAAGATCAACCCGGCCTATGCCTCGCGCTGGGATTTCTGGATGCCGTATTGGATAGGGCTCTATTACGCCGGCAGCACCGAGAACGGCATCCACGGTTTGCCCTACGACCTCAAGACCGGCAGGCGCACCTGGGAAGCGCTAGTGGGCACGCCCATCACCTATGGCTGCATCATGCTCGACGACGCCAACGCCAAGACGCTCTTCGACGTCGCCTACATCGGTATGCCGGTCGTCATTCTGCCGTGACCGGATTCATGTCCCCGCCGAATGGCGCGAGGAAAACAGGCCAAACACCCGTTGCAACCGGCCGGGCCAGGCGCGATAATCTCTTCAGATCGAAGCGATGCGATCACAAGCGCCGAATTTCGGGAGCACTCGCCAGCGCGAGCTTCCGGCGCTATCTGAAACATCAGGGGGAAATCAAGATGGCAAGCGTTGCAGTGGCGGACAAACGCCGAAATACGGTGGCATTCGACGATCCGCCGTTTGTAAAGACACTATTCAGCAGCACGGCCTGGGCCTGGCTTTGGCTGATCGTTCGTGTGTACGTCGGCTATTCCTGGCTCACATCGGGTCTGGGCAAGCTGAGCAACCCGGCCTGGGTTCAAACCGGCGTGGCGTTGAAGGGTTTCTGGGAGCGCGCTGCGGCCGTGCCAGACGCGCCCGCGCGCCCGCTTATCGCGTTTGACTGGTACCGCACCTTCATCCAGTTTCTACTTGACAGTGGCTCCTACACCTGGTTCGCCAAGCTGGTAACGGCCGGTGAGATTCTGATCGGGATCGCGTTGATCCTGGGCATCTTCACCGGCATCGCCGCCTTCTTCGGCGGTTTCATGAACTGGAACTTCATGATGGCTGGGACGGCCAGCATCAACCCCGTACTGTTCCCACTCTCGATCTTGTTAGTGCTGGCCTGGAAGGTGGCGGGCTGGTGGGGGTTGGACCGCTGGGTGTTGTCTGCGCTAGGCACACCATGGCGTCCAGGACGACTCTTTACATCGAATCCGAGCAAGACCTCATAGACATTTACCATCATACGGTGGATGCCGCAGGCGACATGGTGCAACTTATTGCGACTTCGGTGGGTATGACCAAGCGGTTATACCCACCGAAGTTTTTGGAACCATAGTAAGCAGAATGGCCTACCCGTGAATGCGGCACTTGGCGCTTACTTCGAGCGGCTATCTGCGGTAAGCTACTGGCGAATGCTGATTGAACAGCCGTCCTACCGTTGGTCAGTAGTAAACTACCTTGAGAGGAGAAACTCGATGATCCTGCAACACGTTCAAGCGAGCCGACACGCGGCTCGCTCATTGGTTGGAGTCATGATTCTGGCCCTCCTGGCCCTGGTGCTGGCCGCTTGTACGGGCGTGCCTCCGGGCGCCGCGCAGCCGGTGGCTCAGGCCCAGGTTCCTGCCGCGATAACTGTCGCGCCAACCCAGGCCCCAGCCGTTGCCGGCGGGAAACCGACTGCCGCGCCGACCCAAGGCTCAACCGCCACGAGTGCAACCTCTGCGCTGAAGATCATGGCCGCAATTCTTTTTACCACGATTCTGGCGCTTTCCGCTCTGTATGTTCCCCAGCCGTTGCTGCCGGTTTTGACCGCAGAGTTCGATGTGACCCGGGAGACGGCAGCCCTGCTGACAACCATCGCTTTTATCCCTTTGTGCCTGGCACCCCTCTTTTACGGAGCTTTGCTTGAAACGG
>JAWOHK010000135.1:0-3241 GCA_046485205.1 Chloroflexota bacterium
CCTTGAAGAAGCTTGTTCAAGTTCGTGACGTAGCCTTGATGGTGCTTCCCATAGTGGAACTCCAGGGTTCGAGCACTGATGTGCGGCTCCAGCTCCTTGTTTCCATAAGCCAGCTCGGGTAGTGTGATGGGCATTTCGGTCTCCTTTCAGTTATATGGAAGCGGTTGATTTCGTATCTCTTCTTGCGACAACCGCGACAGAAAGCCCCAGCATGAAAACTCCGGCCGATGTCAGAAACAACAACAGGACAGCCGGCATCTCGCCGCCCAGCCAAAGGAATCGCACAAGGACGGCGAAGTGTTCTGAAGCACGCCCGCCGGCGGCGCAACGGCTGACGCCGGGATCGATACAAGCCAGACTGTTTTCATCATCGCATTACCTGGGCGTGCCTGTCCTCCGCCGAATCTCGATTCACACTTACGGCGCCCGCCGCAGTAGTTGCCGAATTTCCTCGCGTAAGGCGATCACCTCCTCCCGGAGGGCGGCCATTTGTTTGGCACCCGCAAGCTCGGCTTCGTCATTCTCCGCGTCGCGACCGATGAAGAAGGTCGCGAGCGTCGCCGTCACGTAGCCGAAGACGGCAAAAGCATAAAGCGCCAGGAAGACGCACAGCACGCGCCCCTCAATCGTCTGCGGCCAGTACTGCGAGCCCATCGTCGTGAGGATCATCGCGGTCCACCACAGCGCTTCACCGTAGCTCTTCATGCCGCCGGGAGCCCCGTTCTCGAAGGCGTACATCCCGGCCGCGCCGGTGAACGTGACCAGAACCGTGAGGGCGATAACGTAGCCGAAGCCCCGCCGACTCAGGCTCGCGCCGAGCGCACGCATGCCGCGGTTGAGCGAACTGACGACGCGGAGCAAACGAAAACTCCGCCCCGTGCGGGCCAGCCGGAGCAGCCGAAACACTCGGAAGATGCGGAAGAGGCGCAGCGGCGGTATCAGCAGCGACATTGCGGTCAGCCAATTGCGCTTCAGGTAAGAGCCCTTGTGCGGCGCCAGGACGAATTTCATCGTGAAATCGAGAACGAAGATGACCCAAATGATCGTACCAAAGATCTCGAACAACAGGCTCTCGCCCCGGATCAACTCCACGACTAACAGCGCCAGCCAGACAAAGGCGAGGACCAGCATTGGCGTTTCCAGCGAGTCCTCCAGACGCCGGAGGAGCTCGTATCGCTCGTTTTTCAGCGCATCCTCGACAGGGGCTGCCTCATCATGCTTCTCGCCGGCGCTCACGTCGCTCATCGGGGCTCCTCGCCTATTCAATGTGCCTGGCTGAAAGTACAATCACAGGAGTATCAGGCACATTATTTAAGTCTGTCCCATCTGGTGTTTGATGGGTGGATGTCGGTACGGCCGCGATCGCGTCGACAACATCCATTCCTTCAATCACACTGCCAAACACAGCATATCCAATCGCGTTTTGATTGTCACGCCAATCTAAAATTATGTTGTCTACAAGATTTATGAAGAATTGACTCGTGCCGGTATCTGGATCGTTCTTTCGTGCCACTGCTATGGTTCCGCGAAGATTGGATAACCCGTTATCAGATTCGCAGACAATAGGCTCATTCGTATCCTTCATTGACAAGTCTGTAGTATATTGTCCGCCCTGAATAATGATATCTTTGATCACTCGGTGAACCACGGTGCTGTCGTAAAAGCCGGATTTCACATAATCGAGGAAATTCTCGACACTGATCGGCGCTCTTGAACGGTTAAGCCGAAGTGTAATATTACCCATTGTTGTCGTCAATTCGACTATTTCATAGACGATAACAGGTTTTTGCGTTGACTCCGCGCATCCCACAATTAAGCATATAAGTATTGCAAATGCCACCAAGGTCCCTTGATCCTTACAGCACAAACGTATTTTCACTCTATCCTCGCTGTTTCGCTTTAATATCACAAGCAATCTAACAGGTTTACGCATTATCCGCGAGCGGCGGACGAGCGTGCTTTCATAATCAGACTACCCTACGGACGCGGCGAGTCCTTGTCGATGCGCGGATCAGGCTGACGCCGGCACTATGCCAACTTCATGGCCGGCGCCAAGCCCAGCGACTGCAAGAGAATCGTCGCCGCGATGCCGCCAAGTACAGCGAGAGTCACTATCAGCCAGATGCGCTTGAGGGAGACGCCTCCTGCCGCCCCGCCAAGAACTGCTCCGGCGAGTCCCAGTTCCATCGCCTGACCGGACCACCATCCGAAGAGCAATTGTGGCGATGCGGTGCTGATCGAATAGAGGCCGAGAACGAATGCCCCCCAAGCGGCGCCGCCAAAGACGAGGCCGTGCGCAAAACCCGAGGCTGCCCCACGTACCCTCAATCGACGAAACAGCCAGTACAGGCCGACCGTGAGTACGAGAAACGATGCGTAGCCCAGCGGTATCCGGCGAAATGCGACTTCTGCCTGGAGCAAGAAGGGGCTTGGCTCGGTATAGAGCCGCGCCAGAAGTCCGGCGTGCAAGAACAAGTCGAACCCCAGCGACAAAATCCACGCCGCACCGATAGCGCTCAGGACATGGCCGGCACTTCTGTTCGCCGACTCCACGCCCATGGAGTCTGCAACTATTTTTGTGAGCAATGTACCCTCCCCGAACAACCGTTCACTCGCTAAAGGTTGCGTCACCAGCAGGCGGCCAACTCAAAATCATCTGTACCCTCGGTCTTTAATAGCCGGCCGACAGTTTCACGCTAAGTCAGCCTCATAGTAGCTTCACTACACAAATGGAATACCGCCTGGCAGCGTTCTTCCACCGCCCGGCGGTCCTCGTTTTCGGGCAGCCCCTCAATAGCCCCTCGGGCGATCATTTCAGCGTGCCGCAGGAGCGCGGCACGGTCCTCTGGTCGATATGCGAATCCCGCGATCACGGCGATCGTTTCCAGCAGGCGGATGGTCACCGCAGCGCTGGAACGGCTATATTGCCGGATCTGGTTGAAGGCCGCGTTCGTGACCTCCGCGAACGTATTGGCAGGCGAAATCACCCGGAGCTGATTTTGATGGTCATGGCGATAATGTGACGGCATGGCTCGTGTTGCCAGGCGACACAGAACGGATCCCAGATGGTCCACACACGTCATCGCCGTAAACGGGTCGTTCAGCCCCGGGGAGAGGGCTCGGACCGCGATCTCCACCAGTTGGTTCACCCCAAACTCGATATCCTGGTTGGGAGTCCGCTGGTTGCCCAGAACGAAGAGGGATCGGACCTTATCAATAAGCCGGTCGGTCGCTCGGCTTC
>JAWOHK010000213.1:0-6325 GCA_046485205.1 Chloroflexota bacterium
TTGCCGTCAAGAAAAGTGTTTACACACAATTTAGGGCAGTCCCTTCGTCCTCGAAGTCTTCGCCATACAGCTTAACCGTGTCGGCATATTCCTCATCCCAGACATCGCAAATTCGCTTATAGAAGAGGAGGGGCAGGATGTAGCTTTTCCAGTCCGAGCGATCTACCGGGCTACCGCGCAAGATGTTGGCCGCCTCCCAGAGGTGGGATTCGAGTTCGCCAGATGTCAGCGGCGGCTCAACCAATGGCAATTGTCTCATATCAAGCGGTAGGTGTTTGTCGCACAACTAACCATCTCTGCCCCAAAATTCTAGAATCACTCCTGGTTGCACGATATAACGTTACAATCATAACCTTGCTTTGGATATTACGCAGGTTATTGAATTGGCCGCCTCACAGTTGCTATCTTGCCGCTGCCCTAATTATATTATTCATACACAACCCAATCCCCGCTGCTCTTCAATTAACCGTCGGCACTTTGGTGATGGCATGACGGCCTGTTGTCCGAGATCGTGACATACGTCACCTGACAGGATGAATCCGCCTGTGGCATACTGGACGTTGCAGAAGATAAATTCGGGCTTGTATTACCTGCTGCCTCACCGTCCGTTTGCCTTTGAATACCGTTTCCATATCCACATCTGTACAGGAGATCGGCCATGAAAACTACTCTGGTTTCGCTGTTGCTCGTCGTCTGCCTACTCATCTTCGCGGCCGCTTCTCTGGCCCCGACCACCATCTCGGCCGCACTCGACGTCCAGATCAGCGAGGTCCGCACCGACCAGCCCGGAAGCGATACGGATGAATACTTTGAGTTGGCCGGCGCGGCGGACACGGACCTGAGCGCGCTGACGTATCTGGTCATCGGTGACGGCACGGGCGGTAGTGGTGTCATCGAAGCCGTTATTCCGCTCACCGGCCAGCGCATTCCCGCCTCCGGTTACTTTGTCGTCGCCGAAAGCACCTTCACGCTGGGCACGGCCGATCTCACCGCCACCCTCAACTTCGAAAACGACGACAACACCACGCACCTGCTGGTGGAATCGTTCAGCGGCTCTCTGGGCGACGACCTGGACACCGATGATGACGGCGTCCTCGATACAACCCCTTGGGCCGGCGAAGTCAGCAAGATCGCCATCATCCGGGAAGAGAACCCGCCTTCCGGGACCGAGTACCATTACGGGCCGCCGACCGTGGGCCCCGACGGCTCGTCTGCCCCGGGCCACGTGTACCGCTGTGCGACCGGAGCCGCCTGGCAGATCGGCCCCTTCGACATCGCCGGCGGCAAGGACACGCCCGGCGCGGCCAATCGCTGTGCGGTTGCCGGTGACTTTGGCACCTGCGGCGATGCCGCGACCTTCATCCACGAGGTCCAGGGCGACGGGGCCTTCTCGCCCCAGGTAGGCGAGATCGTCGTGGTGGAGGCGGTCGTCCACGGCGACTTCCAGGGAGCGGGCGCGCTGGGGGGTTTCTTTCTGCAGGAAGAGGATGGCGATGCCGACGCCAACCCGCAGACGTCAGAGGGGCTCTACGTGGACGACGCGGGCGTTGGCCTTGACGTTCAGATCGGCGACCTCGTTCGCGTCCAGGGCGAGGTGGAAGAGCGATACGGCAAAACGCAGCTGACGGCCGTCAGCAACATCGCCGCCTGCAGCGGCGGCAACGCCGTCACGCCGGTAGCCGTCACCCTGCCCGTGGCCGGCCTCGATCGCTGGGAGGCGCTCGAAGGGATGGCCGTGACCATCAGCCAGACCCTGCACGTGACCGAGAACTACACCCAGGGCCGCTACGGGGAAGTGGGCCTCTCGACCGACGGCCGCCTGTTCAACCCGACCAACGTTACCCTGCCCGGGGACACGGCCAACGCGCTGCAGGCGGCCAATGACCTGGCGCGCATTCTGCTGGACGACGGCCGTCGTTCCCAGAACCCGAATCCGCCGCCCTATTTCGCGACCGACGGCACGCTGCGCGCCGGTGACACGCTCACCGGTCTCAGCGGCGCGCTGGACTACAACTTCGGCGCCTACCGCATCCAGCCCACAGAGGACATCAGCTTCAGCCGAGTCAACGATCGGCCGCCGGCGCCGGACGCTGTGGGCGGCCGCCTGAGCGTCGCCAGCTTCAATGTGCTCAACTACTTCACCACCCTGGACGACGGCAGCGATAGTTGCGGGCCGAGCGGCGATATGGAATGCCGCGGCGCTGACACGCTTGAGGAGTTCCAGCGCCAGCGGGCGAAGATCATTGCCGCGTTGGAGCAGATCGATGCGGACGTGGTCGGCCTGATCGAGATCGAGAACAATGCCACCGCCGCCATCGACGACCTGGTGGCGGGCCTGAACGATGCGATGGGGCCGGGCACCTACCGCTACATCGATACGGGCACGATAGGCAGCGATGCGATCAAGGTGGCCCTCCTGTACAAGCCGGTGGCGGTGCAGCCGGTGGGCGCGTATGCCGTCCTGGACGCGGCCGTCGATCCCGATTTCAACGACAGGTTGAATCGCCCCGCTCTGGCCCAGAGCTTTCAGGAAGTGGCCACCGGCGAGGTGTTCACCGCCGCGGTCAACCACCTGAAGTCGAAGGGCTCATCCTGTGCCGGCGTGGGCGACCCCGACATCGGCGACGGACAGGGCAACTGCAACGGGACGCGCACCGCGGCGGCCATCACCCTGGCCGAGTGGCTGGCCACAGACCCAACCGGCAGCGGCGATCCCGACCGGCTGATCATCGGTGACCTGAACGCGTATGCCAAAGAGGACCCGATCGCCGCCCTGAGCGGCCGCGGCTATGTGGACCTGATCGACCGCTATCTGGCGCCGGCGGCGCGCTACTCCTACGTGTTCGCCGGGCAGGCCGGGTACCTGGACCACGGGCTGGCCAACGCCGCCCTGGTCGGTCAGGTGAGCGGGGTCACGGTGTGGCACATCAACAGCGATGAGCCGAGCGCCCTGGACTACAACAACTACAACCAGCCCGCCCTGTACCAGCCGGGGCCGTACCGGTCGTCGGACCATGACCCGGTCATCGTTGGCTTGAAACTGGGCGGGACTGTGGAGATGATGCGGTTGTACTTGCCGGTGGTGGTTGGGCCGTAGGGCGGCATAACGTTTACAGCTAAGAATGTTCGATAGCGCCTCTCGCAGGCGGGTGACATTTCTATTGACAGCAAGGTCCAAATGTCCTCATACAAGTGGATGCCTCTTGACAAAGCAAACGTTTGCTTTCATTAAGCTGTCAGAAAAGACTGTAACCATAACAGAGATAGCAAAAAGGTCGGAGGTGTGGGTCTATGACGTTTTGAAAAGTGTGGGGACGAAATAGGTTGCGGCAACTGTCAGGATGATAATGAGCATATAGAGAAACACCGTCAGCCGGAACCAGACCTTGAAACGTTTCTCAGCATTACTAACTTCGCTTCCAACGATGCGCTCCACATAGGCGTTCGATAGACGCGTTTCGTATCGCCCCTTTCTAGTTTCGAAGCTTTCCTTGGCAGCTTGATAACGATTCCACTGACTGATCATGTTATAGAGTAAAGGGAAAACAAAAACGTATCCGGCATACGCCAACATGCCAAACATAAAGACCTGAGCATTGAACTCGTCTTTGAATAATGCTGCAATCATGGATCCAACCAACACTGCGACAGCCGCCAGCATGGTATCTGATAGACTCTTCACCATTTCGGAGATCTGCTCAGAGTAGGCCTCGATAACCTTCGCCACGTAAGTCTCTAGAACTTGTACCTGTTCGATGTAGTTTTCGAACTCGCCTTCAATAAAGGCCTTCCAATTTAATTGAATAGCTTCGTTGATCGAAGACAGCTTACTCACGATTGTGGTGTACCTGTCATCAACCTGAATGTCACGAAGTGCATGAGCCATAACCATCTGGACTATGCGTAGGCGCTCTCTAGCTGGCCACTCGCTTGCATATGTCCATTCAAGGATATCTGCCACTTCTTGCGAAAGACCGCAATACTCCATATTCAGAAATGTGTCTGCGGCTGAACGGTGGAAGATCTCAATATTTGAACTAGGAGTGATGAACCTGGATACTGTTCGATTACCCTCGCTATGGGAGCGCTCTGCCAGATAGAGTAAGGCTAGATTCATGAAACGAATCCCAAGAGCTGGACAGATGGCCTTATCAGTAATGTCATCGTCGGCCACCGAGATCATGAGCTGATAAGGTGTCAATTTTGAGACGTACTGATGTTCCCAAATTACTACGTCTGGGCGTTTTTCAGGAAGTTGCCCTGCTGGCACTACCCTCTCGTCAATCGCATTGTTCAACCTAGCTTCAAATTCGCCCAGGTATCTTCCGCCGAACACTCCCAATAACGGTCCCTTAATGCGAATATCACGATCAATGAGCAAAAACAGCGTGTAGCTCAGGGGGTCTCCCGACCAGAACGTGTCTTCAAGCCGCGACAGTTCTCGTTCCTGGAGTGCTCTTTTGAAGGCATCAGCGTAGAAATACAGATATGTGTTGCTGGGGAGAATTCCGTTCTTGTCGTAAATCTCAATCAGACGGCGCTTATCAAGCTCAAATCGTATAGAAACCGAGTCGTACGATCCAATACCAGCCAAACAATTTTCCAGGTCCTTTTCATTCGTAATCTGATCGAGATTTAGCAATGGAAGGTCATCAAACACTATTTGGAGCTTCAGTGCCTCACCAAATCCATCTTGAAGTTGGCGCACCAGCGCCCAGCTTAGGTTGGTCAGGCCATGAGAACTGAACCCATCGTCAGCAAAGTGAAGTTGCGTTGGTCCCTCAAGCCGAGCTAATTCAATACTGGGGACGCAGCACTTCCCAGCAAATGAGTCGAGCGGCTCTAAGAGTTCGGACGTAAAGAGAACGCCGGTCATCAACGTGTGGTTTCCCTCCACTTCTTAGTCTCGATCACTATGTGGAAAACCGGATTCCCATTATCATCCTCTGCGTTTTCATTGATTTCTTTGATTATGTGAGGAAAGCCTTGAGCATCAACCCTGAGTGCGAGATTATAGTCACCTTCGAAATAGCGGCGCTTAACTAGAGTTTGACCATATTCCGGATCAATCTGAAACATACGGTCGGGAAGCTCCTCCGTAATACTGTTCCTGATAGTCTCCTTGATTCCTTCTTCGAAGGGAAGCCCATCTATGAAGGTGTCAATATTTATACTCGCTGAAGTGAGGATGGCATCTCGTTGGATGTCCAGTACCTGCCTCTCTTTCTCGCTCAAATGCCCTCGAAGTTTCGATTTCGCCTGCAATAATGCCTTGTTAAGTATTTCCGTACGGGCGTGAGCATCAAGCCAATCTGTAGTGTCCAGGAACTTAAGTTTGAAGTAGTCTGCAACGTCTTGTCTGCTAGTATCTCTCACCTGAGTGTCAAGTAGGATCATATCGTAGCTGTCGTGACTCGTTGAAATCGATTTTATGAAGGCGGCCTTCTGCAACTTCTCCCCGGTGAACGCCGAAGACTCCAACTCAAAGCGAATGTACTCCTTACCATCAGCGGTCCTATCGATGACATGTTGGAATACTTGGGAAGGATCTATCTTTAGGATGGCCAGAAAGTCTGCACCATGATAGTTCTCGGCGTGATAACGAACGATTGCAAGGTCGCACGCCTTAGTTCTTCGATCTCCTTCAACTATCACATACAGCTTTTTTGCAATTGACCTTGAGGCGTCTATAAAGCTAATCGACTTGTCGAATAATCCTGCAACCAAACCGGACGGTTCGTCAAGGGTTATCTGTTTGAATCGCGCCGCTACAGCGCGCGGGTCGCTCAGCGATCTAAGGATGTGGCTCTTAAAATAGTGGTCTGTTGGCGAGTTCTGCTCAAGTGGCAAAGATACTTCAGAAGGGTAAAACCCCAAATAAAGTTGACCGGAAGTGCTTACGCCGCCATTGCCTTCCGATCTATCGGGATCGAGAATGTGGATCACCATTTCGTCGATCGCGAGGCCTTCTATGTCTCTCATAATCACCCTCCTAGTGACTCAAGAAGAAAGCAGCCTAGTTATGCTCGCTATTCTAACACATTCGCTCCAGGTACCCATGATGGGTATCCGTTTCAGTCGCCGCTATAGCGATTCTAGAGTCTAGTCCCGTGACCCTAACGGTCACGCAGCAAAGCCGGGAATGGTGCCGTTTCAGTCTTTCCTGTCAGGGTGGATTCCTGGTTACGGGCCGGCGACAGCTAGACCAATCCTCAGTCCAACCGGCCTCCACGGTTGAATCAAAACGCGTGAAACAACCATCGCGATCCACCCCGACCATCGCCATACCGTCCAAACAGCCGTCACCAGCCTGACCACGGCAATC
>JAWOHK010000291.1:0-5196 GCA_046485205.1 Chloroflexota bacterium
GTCACGTCGCCGCCGCGTCTTTTAGGTTTCATCGACCGGCTGGCCAGATCATTGAAAGACCTGGTCAACCTGGTGAACGAGATCCAGGAGAAAGGTGGGGCGCTCCATAGTCTCAATGACCAGATAGACACCACGACGCCGCACGGGAAGTTCACCTTCCACGTCTTCGCCGCACTGGCCGAGTTTGAGCGGGACATCATCCGCGAGCGCACGAAAGCAGGATTGACGGCAGCCCGGGCGCGGGGAAGGGTGGGTGGCCGGCCGAAGGGTCTATCCAAGAAAGCCCAGCACACGGCCATCATCGCCGAGAGGCTCTACCAGGAACGCGAACTGACGGTGAAGGAGATCTGCGAGCAGCTATCGATCTCCCGCGGGACGCTGTACAACTATTTGCGGTTTAGAGGTGTGGCCATCGCTTCCTCCCCTACTTCAAACAAGGGTGGATGATCGATCCAGGTGCAGAGCCATTTCCGCGGTGAGGGATGTCAGACGACGACACCTAACTCTTGGAGCACTTCGCATATTTCATCTGAAAGATACGATACACCCAATCCAGAATAAAGTTCCCAGGTTTCCCTCAGGTATGCTGCCTCACCAACGCCCAGCCTGATCAAAGGCCCCAAACTCTCCAATTCCACAAACTGGTCATTACAATATGATTCGGCATTGCAACCGCCGTCGGGATAGGCTGCGCCGGAGAATACGCTATAGGTCTTGCGATAGAGAACGCCATCGAGCCAATAGGCCATCCACCCATTAGGATTGAAGTAACCTATTTTAAACGGCGAGGGGTGGGGAAAAGCATGTATCAGGATGAAATCATCCCGTAACAACAATCGGGGATCGTTAATCTTTGAATAAGGCCAGAGAGCCAAAATTCGGTTGTTGATGAAGCTATTTTGGCTGGGGGCCCCCACCGGCTGTGGCAAGATCACGACGCCGCCTAACCGGAACATCGTCACGGCCCACGGCGCAAGCTCCACTGGCCATGGACCATCATTGCGCAAGCTGTGTTGGACGATCACGACCGGACGGCCAGCTAACAGGTGAATCTCGATAATTTTGGTTATTCCGGTCCCCGTCTCGACCGGGCCGGTCATACGAACGCCGTTCGTCAGGAGCTCAATCGAAACGCCGCCATCATCAGGAATATAGGTGCGGGGCAATGCCTCGGGCGCGTGCCAAAGACGATGGCCGCCGCGATAGTGATACTCACCATAGGGCGTGCTGACCGAGGCCGGAATATCGGCAAAGAGATTCTCTTTCCCAAAAGCGGCAAGCCGGACAATGCGCGGTCCGGCTCCGGTCAGAACGTCAAGACTGATAAGACCGTTCGTCAGCCTATGGGTGGGAAGACCTTGGAAGTCACTCATGCATTAATCTCCAGAGGAAATCGTTGGCATCATGATTGTCGTTTGGAGGAGTAGAGAAGATGGCCGATCCGCTTTCCTGCTTCCAACTCTTACACACCTACTGCTAGTTAGCGGTAACAACCGCCAGGGCGAATCCATCATGACCTTTACTGCCGACCAGTTGGATGATGGTGGCGGTTACTCGATGTTCCGCAGCCAATTTCTGATTGAAGCGTTGCACTCCCACCACGTCCGGGTCGCCGCTGGTCTCGTCAACAACTGCCCCTTTTCGGACCACGTTGTCGGCTATGATAAACGTACCGGTATGCGACAGGGCGAGTGCCCAGTCGAGGTAATCCGCGTAGCCAAGCTTATCCGCGTCGATGAAGATCAGGTCAAATGGATCACGCTCTTCGGCGCACAGTTGCTGTAGAATATCCACCGCCAACCCAATCCGTAGCTCGACCAGATCGGCCAGTCCGGCTTGGGCGATGTTGCGACGAGCGACCTCGGCGTACCTCGGGTCAGCCTCAATGGTGATCAAGTGCCCACCCTCCGGCAATGCCCTCGCCAACCAAATCGTGCTATATCCCCCCAAGGTGCCTATTTCCAGGATGGTGCGCGCCCCATGGGCCATGGCCAGGAGCATCAAGAATCGACCCTGCACAGGTGATACATTGATTGTCGGCAGGCCAGCCGCCGCACTGACCGCGAGTACAGATTCCAGCACAGGATCCGAAGGTAAAAATAGGTTGGAAATGTATTGGTCTACGGCCGTCCAATGCTCCTGGGTCATTCGTCCTCGCTTCTTACCGGTTAGTGTGCCAAAGAATCTTACACTTCCCGTGTCAGGTGATAATATGCGCTGTTGTTACGAAGTTCTTGCTTGAATGTCCGTAATTGAGTCGTCTCGTCAATCAGGACAAATTCCAGTCCGGCCATCTCCGCGAAATCCTCTAGGTGCTCAACCGTCAGGACTTGGCTGAAGCCGGTGTGATGCGCTCCGCCAGCCAGAATCCAGGCAGTGGCCCCAACCTTCAGGTTCGGGCGCGGCACCCAAACGGTGCGCGCCACCGGCAGTTTCGGGAGCGGTTCATCTGGTGGCACGACGTCGACCACGTTCACCAGAAGGCGGAAGCGGCCGCCCATGTCGATGATCGACGCGTTCAGTCCGGGGCCAGGCTGCGTGTCGAACACCAGGCGCACTGGGTCTTCCTTGCCCCCGATGCCCAGCGGGTGTATCTCGACCTTCGGCATCCCGTTGGATATGGACGGGCAGATCTCCAGCATGTGCGCGCCCAACACCTTTTCATTGCCCGGCGCGAAGTGATAGGTGTAGTCCTCCATGAAGGACACACCGCCCAGGCCGGTAGCCATCACCTTCATGGCCCGGACGAGCGCGGACGTCTTCCAGTCGCCTTCCGCCCCGAATCCATAACCGTCGGCCATAAGGCGCTGCACGGCGATGCCCGGCAATTGCTTTAGTCCATACAGGTTCTCAAAGGTAGTGGTAAAGGCCATAAAGTCGCCCTCGGCCAAAAACGCGCGCAAGCCCAACTCGATCCGGGCTGCGTCACGCAGTGATTCGTGGCGGTTGCCACCTCGCCGCAACTCCGGGGCGACGGCATACTCCTTCTCATAGATGGCCACGAGATCATCGACGGCCTTCTCTGTGGCTACGTCGACGTGACGAGCCACATCTCCCAGACCGTAGCCGTTGACGGCATAGCCAAAGCGCATCTGGGCCTCGACCTTGTCGCCCTCGGTGACGGCTACCTGGCGCATGTTGTCGCCGATGCGGGCGATCTTAAGATGTTGCGAGTCTTGCCAAGCGACCGCCACCCGCAACCACCCATCTAGCTCGGCCAGCACTTTCTCGTCTTCCCAGTAGCCGACGATTACCTTGCGTGGCAACCTCATGCGCGTGGCGATGAAGCCGAATTCGCGGTCGCCGTGGGCCGATTGATTCAGATTCATGAAGTCCATATCGATCGTCGACCAGGGGATATCGCGCCCGAACTGGGTGTGCAGGTGGGCAAACGGCTTGCGCAGCACGGATAGACCAGCGATCCACATCTTGGCCGGCGAGAACGTGTGCATCCAGGTTATGAGGCCAACACAGCGGGCCGAAGCGTTGGCTTCCTGACACAACTGTAGAATGGCCTCAGGCGTTGTCAGAACCGGTTTAAAGATGATTGTGATCGGCAACTTACCGGCGGCATTCAGCCCGGCGACGACGTGCTGCGAATCGGCAGCGACTTGCTCCAAAGTCTCCGGCCCGTAGAGATGTTGGCTGCCGGTGATGAACCAGGCTTCCAGCGATTCAAATAATTTCATGAGTGGATATCCTTTCCAGGCCAGTTTATTGGCCGTAAACGTTCTGGTAGCGGTCATACAATCGATCGATGTCGACCTGAGCCAGCGGCTGCGGCTGTCCGAGTTGGTAGGCCAGCCACATGATAGCGGCGTTATCTTCAGTCATCACCGCAGCTTTCATGGCCTTCTCGGCCGACGCACCCACAGTGAACACGCCATGATTCAGAAGCAAGCATGCCGGACTGCGGCTGTCGCGCAGGGTATCGACTATTACCCGGCCGATCTCCTCGCCACCGATGAGCGCGAAACCGCCGCATGGGATCTCGCCGCCGAATTCATCACCCATCGCCGTTGTGTCGCAGGGGATCGACCGGCCGACCACGGCGAACGCGGTCGCGTAACGTGAATGGGTGTGGGTCACACCGTTTACCGCAGGCATATGGCGATAGATATAGCAATGGGACGCCGTGTCCGATGAGGGCTTGTAGTCGCCCTCGACCAGGTTGCCGTCGATGTCGACCACGACCATGCTCGCCGGGGTCAGGTGTTCAAAGCACACCCCGCTGGGCTTAATGACGACCAGGTTCGAGATAGGGTCGCGTGCACTCAAATTTCCACTGGTCCACGCGACTAGGTTGTTGCGGGGTAGTTCGGCATGAAGCGCGCAGACTTCCTCGCGCAAGGCTGGCAGCAACATATCAGGCCTCCTGTTTCGCCATGCGTACCCTGCGACTGAGGGCTTTGAGGCGTTTCATGGCGTCGTTATCGCCGCGTCCGAAGTAATGGTAAAGCAACTTGTACTCGGCGTACAGTTCGTTATAGACGGCCACGTTCTCCGGAATAGGCGCGATCACCTCGTCGCTCAGCTTGCCCATCTTATCGGCTGCGGCGTGGATATCGTCGTAGATACCGGCGGCGACGGCGGCGTGCATGGCCGCGCCCAGCGCCGGCGATTGGGCCGATCCGGCCAGCTTGAAGGTGCGGCCGGTCACATCGGCGTAGATTTGGCGCAACAGCAGGTTTTTCTCCGGCAGACCACCGGCGGCGACCAGTTCCTTGACCGTAATGCCGCGATCCTCGAAGGCCTCGATGATCTCGCGCGTGCCGTAGGCGGTCGACTCGATCAGGGCGCGATAGATATCTGGCGCGCGGGTGGCCAGCGTCATACCGATAAGCAGGCCGCTCAAGTTAGTGTTAACCAGTGTCGAGCGATTGCCATTCCACCAATCCAAAGCCACCAGACCGTGCTCGCCGACAGATTGCTTAGCTGCTTCACGCTCCAGATAGGCGTGCAAGTTGAGCCCGGCCTCGGCCGCCGCCTCGTAGTACACCGGCGGCACGGCGTTATCAACGAACCAGGCAAAGATATCGCCCACGCCCGATTGGCCGGCTTCGTAGCCATAAAGGCCGGGGGTGATGCCACCATCGACAACGCCACACATGCCATCCACTTCCTGTAACTCGGTGCCGTTCATGATGTGGCATGTAGAAGTGCCCATGATCAGCACCATGATGCCGGGATCGGTGG
>JAWOHK010000345.1:0-11083 GCA_046485205.1 Chloroflexota bacterium
CATCGATGACGACGCTGGCGCCCATGCTCGCTGAGGCCACGGGGCTGGAGGTGCTAACCAGTCCTCAACTTGGCGTTCAGAGCGTTAAGGAGTATCTGGAGGGCCTGGAGAGTTAGTTAATATTTCAAGCCATTTCAAGGCAGTGGAGGTGACTATCGAAGAAGGATGAACAATGGAACTATGTTTGACCCTTTGTTAGTCAGTAAAATTCAGACCCACTCACTGGAGGTGAAGGGAAAATGAAACGCTTTATTTTGTTGTTTTCGCTGTTGCTGGTATTGGCATTGGCTGTAGCTTGTGGTGGTACGGCCGAGGAAACGGTCGAGGAAGTGGCTCCTACCACCGAAGCCGTTGTGGAAGCGCCCACGGATGTAGTGGCCGAAGAAGTGGCCGCCCCCGGCGACGTGGGCGACCAGCTCTACGTCTTTTTGCCCAAGTCGCTGGACAACCCTTACTGGGATGACTGCCGCAAGGGCATGGAAGATCTGGCCGCCGAATTGGGCGTCCAGGCTGAGTTCTTAGGCCCGGATACGGCCGACGCCGCCAAGCAAGTCGGCATCTTTGAGTCGGTCATCGCCCGCCGGCCGGCTGGTATAGCTGTGTCGCCCAATGATCCGGCAACAGTCACCGCCGCTATCGCCACGGCAATGGAGGCCGGTATTCCCGTATTTGCCTGGGATGCCGACGCGCCAGAAAGCGAGCGCATCGCTTACATCGGCACCAATAATGTTAATGCCGGCCGTACGGCCGGCGAGGAATTGGCTAAGGCCATTGGTGGCGCAGGCCAGGTAGCTATCCTCCACGGCAGCCTGACGGCCGCCAACGCCAATGAGCGCGTCCAGGGTTTCGAGGAAGCCATGGCCAACTATCCGGATATTGAGATCGTCGCGATTGAGCCGACTGAGGATTCGCTCGCGACTGCCCTGGCTAAGGCCGAGCAGTTACTCCAGGCTTATCCCGAACTGAAGGCCTTCTACGGTGTCACCGGCTCTGGCGTGCCTGGCGCTTCCGGCGCGGTCAAACAGGCTAACAAGTGCGGCGAAGTACAGGTGATCGGCTTCGATGTGGTCCCGCAAGGCATCGAAGCGATGCGTGAGGGTTGCGCCCAGGTGCTCATCTCCCAGCGGCCGTATGGCATGACCCAGATGACGCTGCAGACGATGTTTGACCTGCATAATAGCGGCACTCAGGTTTCGGAAGAGTTCATCGACACTGGTGTGGAAGTAGTCTACCCTGATACGCTCGAGGCATTCCTAGAGACCCCTCACTGAGTTAGTCGAAGCCTGGTTGGCGGTCCGACCAGGCTTGGTTGACTCATATTAGTCGTAGTCCAGGCGTGCGCGCCTGGACTACTCGCTCAGTTCTCAGGCAGTTTCACCGATGGAGGTGAATGAGCGCAATGGATAATTCCAAGCTGCTATTGATGCAGGGCGTGAGTAAATCGTTTCCCGGAGTCCAGGCTCTTAAAAATGTGGACTTTGAAGTGCGCCACGGTGAAGTCATGGCTCTGGTGGGTGAAAACGGAGCCGG
The DNA here is from genome assembly GCA_046485205.1 of Chloroflexota bacterium. Classification (GTDB taxonomy): domain Bacteria; phylum Chloroflexota; class Anaerolineae; order Promineifilales; family Promineifilaceae; genus Promineifilum. Next base: position 1,531 of record JAWOHK010000345.1, read on the forward strand.
GAAGTCCACCCTCATCAAGATCCTGTCAGGAGCCCAACTAGGCGATACGGGCACGATCACCATCAACGGCCAGCCGGCAGATATCACGTCGCCCAGGGATGCTCAAAAGGCGGGTGTGGCCGTCATCTACCAGGAATTGGAGCTGGCCGAACATCTCAGCGTGGCCGAGAACATATTCGTCGGCCGCGAACCCAAGAGAGGTCTCGGCCTCATCGACTATAACAAGATGTATCGCGATGCGGAAAAACTGCTCGAACAATTACATATCAAGGTCAATCCGCGTACCGAAGTCCGCAAACTCAGCATCGCCCGCAAACAGATGGTTGAGATCTCCCGAGCGCTGTCTATGGACGCGACCATAATCATCATGGACGAGCCAACTTCATCGCTGCCCACTACGTCGGCAACCTTGGAGAACGAGGTCGACGTGTTGTTGAAACTGATCGGCCGCCTGCGCGACAAAGGCAAATCTATCATCTATATCTCCCACCGTATGGATGAGATCTTTCGTATCAGCGATCGCATCACTGTCCTGCGCGACGGGCAGTTGGTCGGCGTCGTCAACACATCTGATACGAACCCGGACAAAGTTGTGGCCATGATGGTCGGCCGCGAACTTGAAGACCTCTACGGCGCGCGTCTGAGCGACAAAGTCGGCGAGACCGTCCTCAAACTGCAAGACCTGAACGGTGTCAGCTTCAGCGTGCGCAGTGGCGAGATCGTCGGTCTGTCCGGCCTCATCGGCTCGGGCCGTACTGAACTCGCTCTGACCATGTTCGGCTCTCTACCTCGCGCAAAAGGCAACGTATTCGTGGACGGCAAGCAACTGGACGCCAATTCACCCGAAGCAGCCATCGCAGCCGGCATGGGCTACGTCCCTGAAGACCGCAAAGCTAAGGGCTTGTTCCTAGAGAAGGCTATTCGCCTCAATATTGCCGCGGCCACGGTCAAAGAGATGTGTACCCGCTTTGGCTTCGTTCGGACTGAAAAGGAACGCGAAACGGCGCGCCAATATATCGATATCCTAGGCATCCGCACACCTTCGATGGAACAGAAAGCGCGCAACCTGAGCGGAGGCAACCAGCAGAAGGTTGTCCTCGGCAAATGGCTGGCCATGAAACCACGATTCTTAATCCTTGACGAGCCGACACGTGGCGTCGATGTCGGCGCCAAGGCAGAAATTTACAGCCTGATGCGCAAGATGGTCGAACAAGGCCTCGCCATACTCATGATTTCGTCTGAGTTGAACGAGATCTTGGCCATGAGCGATCGGATTGTAGTTATGCGCGAAGGCAAATATATGGGCACGTTGGATGCTGTCGCGGCCGACGAAGAGAAGGTAATGGCCCTGGCTACCGGGACTACAATTGGAGTCTAGACCATGTCAAACATACAACAGTCAGTTCCTCCGTCCGATACGGGCGGCGCGGGCACTTCAGCGAACCCGGTACGTCGTGTCATCCAGTATCTGATCAACACCCGGGAGGCGGGCATTTTCGTCATCGTTCTCCTTGTCGGGGTGCTGCTAACCTTCGCCTCGCCCTACTTCTTTACCGTTAGCAACCTCCAGATACTGGCCCGTTTAATTAGCCTCAATGCGATTATTGCCATCGGTATGACGATGGTCATTTTGTTGGGTGATATCGACCTCTCGGTCGGCTCGGTCGTGGCCCTAGCATCGGTGGTGACTGGCTTTGTGATGGTACGGCTGGGGCTGGACCTTCCGCCCGTCGTTCTCATTCTCCTGGGCATCCTTGCAGGGCTGCTCGTTGGCGTGGTATCCGGCCTCTTCAACGGCTTTCTCATCATCAAGACAGGCGTCCCGGCGTTCATTATCACCCTCGGCATGATGGGTATCGCCCGCGGTATCGCCCTTGTCATCACCAAGGGATCCTCGATCAGCGGCCTTCCAACCGAGTATCTCAGTATAGGGCAGGGCTTCCTCTTGGGTGTGCCTGTGCCAGTGTGGATCATGCTTATCCTGGCCGTGGCAACGCACATCTTCCTGAGCTCCACGGCGACGGGTCGTTACATTTATTTCACCGGTAGCAACAAGGAAGCGGCCGCTTTGTCCGGTATTCCGGTGAATCGCATCAAGTTGCTCGTGTTCATGCTTGCCTCCACATTGGCGGCCGTGGAAGCGGTCATTGAAACATCGCGCATGAGTACTGCGCAACCGGCGGCTGGTGTAGGCTATGAGCTAACTGCCATCGGCGCGGTTATCATCGGCGGCGCAAGTTTTTTGGGTGGTGAGGGGACAATTCTGGGAACGCTGTTGGGGGCGACGTTGCTCGGTCTTATCGCCAACGGTCTCGTTTTACTAGGTGTATCGTCCTACTGGCAGACTGTATTCAGCGGTTCGATCATTATCATCGCCGTGGCACTTGATATTTGGCGCAAGCGCCGCAGCGCTTGATTTCACCGTTTACAAGTATGCTCGCCCCCAAGGCATGGTCCGGTTCCATCACTGGATGCTTTGCCGCGGGCGCGTGCACAACTGTTCACAAATTTTAAGGAGTTTGAACCATGGAATTGAAAGATAAGGTAATCATCATTACCGGCTCCGGTCGCGGAATCGGCGCGGCGACGGCCGAACTCTGCGCCCAATACGGCGCGAAGGTCGTGGTCTCCGATATCCGCACCGATTGGGGAGAGGAAACCACAAAACGCCTGAAGGACCAGGGAATGCAGGTCGCATTCAAGAAAGTGGACGTTACGGATGAGGGTTCGGTCGAGTCGCTGGTCAAGTTTGCCGTTGACACCTTCGGCCGGCTGGACGGCATCGTCAACAATGCGGCGACGATAGTCGTGAAGAAAGTGGCTGATGTCACTGCCGAAGAATGGGACCTGGTCTTGCGCGTGAACCTGACTGGTGTCTTCTACGGTTGCAAGCACGCCATTCGCCAGTTCGAGAAGCAGAACAGCGGCGGGTCGATCGTCAATATCGGATCCATTTCAGCTGTCGTCGGCATGCCGGAACAGCCCGGATACTGCGCTTCGAAAGGCGGTGTTTTCCAGCTGACGCGGCAGATCGCGATCGACTATGCGCCCAAGGCCATTCGCTGCAACACCGTTGGCCCCGGCTCGGTAGATGCGGAATTCGTCCGTATTTACATTGAAGGACAGAGCGAGCCTGACGTAGCCGAGGCGCGGCTAAAGGGCGGCCACCCGATGAATCGGTTTGCCACGCCGCGGGAAATCGCCGAGACGATCTCTTTCTTGCTCTCCGACCGCTCGTCGTTCGTCACCGGCGCTAATCTGCAGGTCGACGGCGGCTACTCCGCAAGATAATCTTTCGGATTCCGATGAGCCGGGATATGGGAAGCATTCTCTAGATCCCGGCTTCCGATTTTACGGTGGAAAATGACCCCTGTCCGCTTACCTCTGCAAGAAACGCTGGCTGGTCTTCCCCCGGAATGGCCTGAAGACCCCTTTCCACAGATACAGGCGCGTCTGCGCGAGACCCGCGAGAAGGTCGTCGTCCTGGATGATGACCCAACCGGCACACAAACTGTCCACGGCGTGCCGGTGCTGACCGAGTGGTCGACGGAGAGCCTGCGCCGGGAGTTCGACAACGACCTGCCGGCTTTCTACATTCTGACCAACACGCGCAGCTTGCTATTGCCCGAGGCCCAAGCTATCAACACCGCTATCGGCCGGAATCTGGTCGAGGCCACGCGCTCAGCCGGTCGGCCTATTGCTGTTGTCAGCCGTAGCGACTCTACCCTGCGCGGCCATTTCCCTGACGAGATCGACTCTCTGGCCGCCGCTTTAGGCGGTGGTTTTGATGCCTGGACGCTTATTCCCTTCTTTCTGGAGGGCGGCCGGTACACGATTGACGACGTTCACTACGTCGCCGAGGGCGATGAGCTTGTCCCCGCCGGGCAGACTCAATTCGCCCGCGACGCCACTTTCGGTTTCAGCGCCTCGCGCCTCCCTGAATGGGTGGCGGAGAAGACCGAGGGGCGCATACCGGGAACGGCAGTGGGCTCTATTTCGCTAGACGACATTCGTCGCGGCGGCCCGCAGAAAGTGACTGAGCGCCTGCTGGCGTTGCCCGTCGGCAGCGTTTGTGCGGTGAATGCCACCAGCGTGCGCGATATGGCCGTCTTCGTCGCCGGACTGATGGCCGCGGAGAGTCAGGGCAAGCGCTATCTGCATCGCACGGCGGCCTCGTTCGTGCCCGTTCGTGCCGGCATCCCACCGCGGTCTCTGTTGGCCCTGACGGAACTAAAGCTGCCGGCTAAGGGCGGTGGGCTGTTCGTCGTTGGCTCGTACGTACCCAGGACCACGGCTCAGGTCGACTACTTGCTGGCTTCGCCGGGCATCGTTGCAGCCGAGATCCGGGTCCTATCCTTGCTCGATCCGGCCGAACGCGATGACGAGATCGCCCGCGTCGCCCGGCTGGCTGATGGCGCGCTGCGCGAGGACCAAGACGTAGCTATCTATACCAGCCGCCGGCTCATTGCCGGCGACGATGCCACCAAGAGCCTGGCCATCGGCCAGCAGGTCTCGTCGGCCTTGGTGGCCATCGTTCGCACCATCAAACAGCGACCGCGTTATTTCGTCGCCAAGGGCGGTATTACGTCCAGCGATCTGGCAGTTAAGGGGTTAGATGTCCGGCGTGCGATGGTTGAGGGCCAGATCCTGCCCGGTGTGCCCGTTTGGCGGACCGGACCGGAGAGCCGCTTCCCCGATCTCACCTACGTCGTCTTCCCCGGCAATGTCGGCGGGCCGACGGCTGTAGCCGACGTGCGGCGGGCGTTGACCACATCATTAATGTAGAGGCAATTATTTGATGATCACCACTACTCAGGAATTGTTGCGAGCTGCCCAGACCGGCGGCTATGCCGTTGGGGCGTTCAACGTCTATAACCTGGAGGGCGTGAAGGCCGTCATTGCTGCCGCCGAGGTCGAGTGCAGCCCGGTTATGCTCCAGATTCACCCCGGCGCGCTTAAATATGGCGGTCAGCCTCTTGTGGCATTATGCCTGACTGCCGCCAAGTGGGCGAGCGTCCCGGCGGCGGTTCATTTGGACCACAGCAGCTCGGCCAAGGCCATCGGTGAGGCGTTGGCTGCCGGTCTGCCCTCCATCATGGCCGACGGTTCCCACCTACCTTACGAAGAAAATGTAGCCTTCACTCGAGAGATGACTACCCTGGCCCACGCTCGCGGTGCGGCGGTCGAAGCCGAACTAGGCCGCATCAGTGGCACCGAGGACGACTTGACTATCGCCGAGTTCGAAGCGCGATTCACCGATCCGGAACAAGCCACTGATTTTGTTGTCCAAACGGGCGTCGATGCGCTAGCGGTATGCATCGGCAATGTCCATGGTGTATATAACCACGCGCCGGCGCTCGACTTCTCTCGTCTGGCAGCCGTTAGAGAGGCGGTCGACGTGCCGCTGGTGCTCCACGGTGCGTCTGGGCTGCCTGAGCACATGGTCCGCGAGTCTATAGCGTTGGGCATCACTAAATTAAACGTCAACACTGAACTGCGGGGCGCGTTCATCGCCTCCCTGCGCGAACGTCTAGTCCAGCCAGAATCCCCCGACTTGGTGGTTCTCCTCGACAGCAGCGTCGCGGCTATGCAGACGGTAGTAGCCGAGAAGCTGCGCCAGTTCGGCTCCAGCGGTCGGGCATAAAGGCGGGTATTACTCATGAGTCAATTTCGCTTGTTGTCCTATCCCTTATCTCCCAATGCGCCGGTCTGGCCAGGCAACCCGCCGGCGGCCCAGACAAAGCCGTTTTCGGCCATCGCTAAAGGTGACGATGCCAATACCACGATCCTGACCTTGTTTTCCCACTCCGGCACACACCTCGACGCGCCTAAACACTTCAACGATGATGGACCACGCGCGGCCGAATTGCCGGTCGATGCCTTTATATTCTTCCGACCTCTGGTTCTGGAAGTGCCTAAAGAGGCCAACGAGATGGTTCAACTGGAAGACCTGGAGCCACACGCGACGGCTCTGGCCGGGGTCGACGTGTTGTTTCTGCGCACCGGTTGGGCCGCGCAGCGCGTCGCGAATCCGAAGCTCTATGTTGAACAAAACCCGATGCTCCATCCTACGGCGGCAAGATTCTTGCTGGAGCAGTTCCCTGATTTGCGCGGCGTGGCCATCGACGCTCCATCGGTCGGCGCGCCGGGCAAAAACACCGAAACGGTGGAAACTCACCGCCTGCTAACCGGCGCGGTGAAGGGGGACGGTCGCTTCATCATCATCCTCGAAGACCTGCGCATTGATTCTGACCTCGGCATGGCCGAGCGCATCTATGCTTGGCCCCTCTTTATCGAGGGGTCTGACGGCAGCCCGTGCACCATCGTAGCCGAGTTTCCGGCCTGATGATAGACCGCCGCGGCTTTGAAAAAATCAAGAAGGAGGATCTCTTATGCAGAAAAGGAAGTTGGGATTTACCGATAGCTACCTGACTACGGTCGGCTTGGGCGCCTGGGCCATCGGCGGCGGGGAGTGGTACTGGGGGTGGGGCGCGCAAGACGAGCGCGAGTCGATTGAGACCATCAACCGCGCCCTCGATCTGGGCATCAACTGGATCGACACGGCCGCCGCCTATGGCCTCGGTAAATCGGAAGAGATCATTGGCCGGGCAATCGCCGGGCGACGCGACGAGGTGTTCATCGCCACCAAGTGTGGCCTCGTCTGGGGTGACGACCCGACGGAAGACGTCACGCCGAGCCTGAAGGCCGGGAGCGTCCGCAAGGAAGCCGAAGACAGCCTGAGCCGTCTCAATGTCGACGTCATCGACCTCTATCAGGTTCACTGGCCTACACCTGACGAGGATCTGGAAGAGGGTTGGGGCGTCATCGCCGACCTGGTGAAGGAAGGTAAAGTGCGCTATGCCGGCGGCTGCAATTTCGACGTGTCGCACATCAAGCGGGTCAATCCCATCCACCCAATCGCCTCGGTTCAGCCGGAATACAATATGCTGAAGCGTGGCGCAGGAGACGAGTTGCTGCCCTACTGTGCGGCCAACGACATCGGCGTCGTAGCCTATAGCCCGCTGCGTTCCGGAATCCTGACCGATACCTTTACCCGCGCTCGCCTCGAGGCGCTTGAGACCGGGGACTGGCGGCGGCGCGATCCCGATTTCCAACCGCCGCGCGACGAGATCAACCTGAACTTCCTGGAAGGGTTGCATGAAATCGCCCGGGGACCAGGTCGGCCGCTATCCCAGCTGGCCATCGCCTGGGTGCTGGCCAACCCGACCGTCACCTCGGCCATCGTCGGGGCGCGGCGACCGTCGCAGATCGAGGCCAGCGCGCCAGCCGCCGATTGGCGGCTGGATGACGAAATCTGGGTCGCCATTGAGGCGCTCCTGAAAAAACGCGACAAGGAGCTGCAAGCGGCTGGTGCGTTTGCGTCCGATTCGCTGCGTTGATCCTCATTAAATAGGATCGGGATGTACGAATTCGGGCAAGGGAAAAATGTCTCCCATGCTCGGCCTTTGTGTAGTCAGATGATGGAAAGTTGGAGCTTGGTCAGACGCTATGAAAATAGTCAACGTCACTCCCCTTGTTTTGGGCGGCCAATGGCGCAACCTGACCTTCGTTAAGGTCGAGACGGACGAAGGGCTGACTGGCATCGGCGAATCGCGCATCGTCAACCACACTGAGACGGTGCTCGGTTATCTGGCGGCGGCCGTTCCCCGATACGTCATCGGCAGCGACCCCTTCGCCATAGAGCGACTGGTCGGCCGCATGTTTCGCGAAGATTTCAGCCGCGCCGGCGAAGTAGCCATGACCGGCATTGCCCTGATCGAGATGGCCTGCTGGGACATCGTCGGCCAAGCTCTAGGCCAACCGGTCTATGCATTGCTCGGCGGGGCTGTCCGCGACCGGATCAAGGCGTATGCCAATGGCTGGTACACAGTCCAGCGCACACCGCAAGAATTCCACGATGCGGCCGCCCGGGTCATAGCCCATGGCTACCGGGCCATGAAGTTCGATCCTTATGGCGCGGGTTTCTACGAATTGGAACACAGTGAACGCCTGCGCGTCGCCGCCATTGTCGAGGCTGTGCGCGACGCCGCCGGGCCAGACACCGAACTGCTCATCGAGATGCATGGCCGCTTTAACCCTGTCACCGCCATTGCCCTGGCCCGCGACTTGGCCCCCTTCCACCCGGCTTGGGTCGAGGAACCGGTTCCGCCGGAGAACCAGGCGGCGCTCAAGAAGGTGGCCGAGGCTATCAACGCCGTGGGCATCCCCGTGGCAACGGGCGAGCGACTGCATACACTCTTCGAGTTTCGCGAGGTTCTGGAGACTGGCGCGGCCGATATTCTGCAGCCCGATATTACTCATTTCGGTGGCCTGATGAATGCCAAGAAGCTGGCCGGCTGGGCCGAAGCCTATTACGTACTGCTCGCGCCGCACAATGTCGGCGGGCCGGTGTCGACCGCCGCGGCTCTGCACTTCGCCGCCAGCACGTCTAATTTCAAGATCCAGGAGTATTTCAACGACTTCGGCGAGCCGTACGTCAAGGAGGCCGCACGAGGGCTACCGGAGGTCATCGACGGTTATTTTGATCTACCTCAAGGTCCCGGTTTGGGTGTGACCCTGGATGAGGATGTCATCCTGGCCCACCCGCGCCGCGACATCCATTTCAACTTATTTGCCGAAGGCTGGCACCTGCGCGATGTTCGTTAATTCTCGCCAGCTCGGGTTAATAGGCTTTTCAATCGTCACGTAACAAGGTAGAGGAAGATATGTACACAATCGGAATTGATTTTGGAACCTTATCCGGTCGCGCGCTATTGGTCGACACGCGCGACGGCACAGAAGTGGCTACGGCCGTGTTTAACTATCCCAATGGCGTTATCGATCACGTTCTGCCCGGCACCGGCAAGCGACTGCCGCCTGAATGGGCCTTGCAGGACCCGCTCGATTACATTGAGGTCGTCAAGCGAACCATCCCCGAGGTCCTGCGGCAAAGCGGCGTGGCGGCCGATGACGTGGTCGGCATCGGCATCGACTTCACTGCCTGCACGATGATGCCCACCAAGGCCGACGGCACACCGCTGCGGGCCTTGCCGGAGTGGGCCGGCCACCCACATGCCTGGGTCAAGCTGTGGAAACATCATGCCAGTCAGCCCCAAGCGGACCAGATTAATGAGACAGCCCGCCAAATGGGCGAGGGCTGGCTCGATCGCTATGGCGGTAAAATCTCCTCGGAATGGTTTTTCAGTAAGGCGCTCCAGATCCTGCAGGAAGCGCCGGAGGTCTATCGCGCCGCCGACCGGCTTCTGGAAGCGACCGATTGGGTAATCTGGCAACTGACGGGCAACGAGACCCGTAACGCCTGTACTGCCGGTTACAAGGCGATGGTTCAGGGTGGCCGCTTCCCCGACCGGTCGTACTTCGCCGCGCTGCACCCGGATTTTGCCGACGTGGTCGATACGAAAATGAGCCGCGAATTTGCCCAGTTGGGGGACAAGGCGGGCGGGCTGACGGCCGAGATGGCCGCGGCGACCGGGCTTCGCGAGGGGACGGCTGTCGCCGTTGCCAACGTCGATGCCCACGTTTCCGCCCCGGC
>JAWOHK010000376.1:0-6713 GCA_046485205.1 Chloroflexota bacterium
CCGACGCTCTACATATTTGGCGGCAACATCCACGACGATGGCATTTGGGACGCATTAGGTCTGGATGAGGCGACGGAAGCAGCCATCACCGCCGGGGCTATCCCGCCGCTGCTTATCGTTATGCCCGACAACGGCTGGCTGGCCAACACGACCACGAGCGGCCCGGCCTCCTACGAAGGCTTTGTGCTGAACGAACTCATACCGCACATTGAGAACACCTACTGCGCCTGGGCAGAACCGGCCGGGCGCGCCGTCGGCGGTCTGTCGCGTGGCGGCTACTGGTCGTTAATGATGGCATTTCGCCGCGCTGACTTGTTTCGAAGCGTAGGGGCCCACAGTCCGGCATTGATCGACAGCTACGCCGGCCCGGCCGAGGACCCGGCGATTACCGGCGTCACCAACAATCTGGGCGATTTGCGCATCCGGTTGGATATTGGCGATCGTGATCCCTATCTCGTTCAGGCGCGGCCGCTGCATGAAGCTTTGACCGGTGCGGGCGTGCCCCATGAATGGCACATCAACCCCGGCACCCACGAGGAAGCCTATTGGCGCGAGCGCGTGGGTGAATATTTGGCGTGGTACAGCGACGGTTGGGCGGTGGAACGAACGGTGTTACCAGTGTGTGCGAACCTCCCTGGTAACTGAATTAACCGTTTGACGGGCGGAGGAATCGAGCGTGTGCCTTGCCATCGGCTATTTATTCTTGGTCGCTCCCAGATCCAACCGCAGCAACAAAGCCACTACCCCAACTGCCAGTGCGCCCAGCATCACGATTTTTAACACTGGCGAAGCCACTAGCACGGCTACTAACCCGAACAATATGGCTATCATATAATAGCCCAGCACAATCCGGCGGGTGGGCAGGCCGCTGTCGGCTAGGCGAAAGTGCAGGTGGCCGCGGTCGCCCTGGAACGGGTGTTGCCCCCGCCGGAGCCGCGAGATGATCTGCCAGGCAACATCGACGATGGGCACAGCCAGCACCAGCAGTGCCGTCGACAGCTTGGCCGGTGAAAGTATCGACAGGGTCGCCATCTGGTAGCCCAAGAAGTAGGCTCCGGCTGAACCGAGAAATACCCGCGCCGGACTGAAGTTAAACGGTAGGAAGCCCAACAACGCCCCGGCCAAGGCCAGCGGAAACAACGGCACGGTGAGCTGGCCCAGCTGGTAGCTGTGCCAGGCGAAGAAGCCCGCGGCGATGAGGCAGACCCCGGCGGCTAGCCCGTCCAGTCCGTCGAGGAAGTTGACGGCGTTGATCATCCCCATGACCCAGAAGACGGTGAACAGGTAAGCGAGCGGCCGCCAGATCCACACCAGATCACCTTCCACATCAAATAACGGCGTGGCTGTCCAGACGCCATTCCCGGCAAACGGGTTGGTGAAGACCTCGATGAAGATGATGTGGCCAATGGCGATGGCCGCGCCCAGAAACTGGATCAGAAACTGCCAGCTTGGCTTGAGTTCGTAGCGATCATCCAGCAAACCACCGATGACGACTATCAGGCTACCCAACACGACACCACGCAGTCGAATGGCATCATCGGGGTTGTCAGGGGGCAGAAGCCAGTAAATCAATATGACGCCGGCGAGCCAAGCGATAAATACGGCCAGCCCGCCGAGCTTGGGGATACGTCCCTCGTGGTGACGGCGGCCGCCCGGCTCGGCGACGATGTTCAGGCGAAAGGAGAGGCGTCGCGCCAAAGGAGTGGCGACCATAGCCGTGACCAGAGATACCAGGGCGACAAGCAGGTATACCATCACTGATCTTATCGGTTAACCAACTTATAATGACCCAATATGATCTTCCCACCCCTTACAAATCTGCTTCAACTGTGGAGGTTCTTTTAACCAGTGCCGAATTGCCGGTCGCCGGCGTCGCCGAGCCCGGGCACGATGTAGCCGATCTCGTTCAGGTGGTCGTCGATATGGGCGATATGGATGGGGATGTCAGGATGGGCCGATTGCAAGCGAGCGATTCCCTCCGGCGCGGCCAGGATACCGACAAACTTGATCCGTTGCGCGCCCCAATTCTTGAGGATATCGACCGTCGCTACGGCGGAACCGCCGGTGGCCAGCATAGGGTCCAGCACCAGGCAGACTTGCACCGTGGGCATAGTGGGCAATTTGTTATAGTATGAGACTGGTTTTAGCGTTTCCTCATCGCGATAGAGGCCGATGTGCCATACTTCCGCGCCAGGCATCATCTCCCAAATACCATCGACCATGCCCAGTCCAGACCGCAAAATCGGCACCAGGCCAACACGATCGATCAATTCTTCCCCATCGGCTTGACCCAGTGGCGTCTCAACCTTTAAAGGCTGTGTTTGCAGATCGGCCGTCGCCTCGTAGCACAACAACATCGCGACCTCGCGGATTAACTGCCGGAACTTCTTGGGCTCGGTGGTGATGGCGCGCATTAGGGTCAGTTTGTGCTTGACTAAGGGGTGTTGTGATTCGAATACCATCCTGTCTCTCCGGGCAAAGGTTCGTCCCATTGTAGCCTGCCCGCAAAGCATTGGGTAATGCTGGGCCATCCCTTCAGCACGGTGGGAACTGATAGATCCAATAGGTGCGGTCATTGGCGGCCAGGAAGGGCCCCGTGATCGTCTGCACCAGGCAAAGCCGGCCCGTAAGGGATTCGAAGCGGGCCATATCCCCGGCTGAGAGGCGGTCGCCGTTATGGATTACATCACTGGCGATCAGGTAGCCGGCGTTGCGTGCCTCGTACCAGCCAAAGTCTTCCATATAATGACCGAAGATCCGCTCTACCGGCCGCTCAGTGGGGTCCAGGTTAGGTGGGAAGCGATCGACGGCTACGACCACGCCTGGTGGGGTGTTGGCTTCGATCCAGGACGCTACGAGGGTGCGCACATCCGGTCCGGCGAGGTTGCGGTTGGCTTCCACTGTTCGCACGGCCAGTGGCAGGAGGATAAGGATTACGATGAGGCCAAAAGCGGCGGTTCTCTCGGCTGGCCCGGCTAGGCGTCGCCTGATCCATTGCCATACTATGTCCATCGCCAATGCGGCCCAAATGGCCGCAATGGGCGCCACCGGCAACCAGGTACGCGTCTCGCGAACACTGGTGCTAAAGGCATAGAGAAGGATCATGAACGCGAAGCTGTTGACGATCCAGCCCGGCCGTCGCCATCGGCGGAAGCTGAATAGCAAACCGGCGACTGCCGGAAACGCCAGCGCTGCGTTGCGATCGGTGAACAGATAGTTCAATTGCCACAACCAGGTCGTGCCCTGGGCGTCGTACCCTGGCCGATTATAGACGCGCAGGTTGTAGCCCAGAAAGTAGGTGAACTTGGTCAGATCGAGCAAGGCGTAGGGCGTTCCCGCTAGAAAACCGGCGCCCATGGCCAGCGGGCCACCGAGGACGCGCAGGCTAATCAGGTCATCCAGTCGCCGGGCCTTCAGTAAAGGCGTCAACAGCAAGGGGATGATCAACACGGCCCCGACATACTTGGTCGACGCAGTCAGTCCGCACACAAATCCCGCGCCCAGATAGGCCCAGGTGTTATCGGATTCCCAGTGATCATAAGCCCGGACCAGTAAATAGAGCGCGAATGTGCACATCGTTACCAGGGCTATATCGGTCGTGGCGTAATGGGAGTGGACGACGAGGTCCGGGGCCAGGGCGGCGATGGCCGCGGCCAGCAAGCCCTGTCGCTGGTTTCCCAGACGAGTCGCCAACATGTAGACCAAAATTACCAGGGCCACGCCGAAGAGCACCGACAACAATCGGCCGGCCAGGACATATTCGGGATGAGGAAAAACAGCGGGGAAGTCGTTCCGGCCCATGATCTGCAGTTCGTTAACACTGTTGAGAAAGCCGTTCCGCACTGACCACAAATAGATGAGAATGTGGACGAAGCTCAAGAGGTAAATGAACAGCGATCCATACTCCAGACCTGTCGGGTTAAAATCGCCGGTCTTCAGGATATTCATTGCCGGCATTACCAGCAGGTCTTCATCCGGATGATAGACCTGGGGCAGGGCAAAGCGGATCGACAACAGGCGCACCCCTATGGCGACGAGCAGGATAAAGGCGAGGATCAACTCCGGTCGGCGGATGTGAAGGGTGGTTCTAAGGCGACGAATCATAGGCGGTCACGACATTTTCCATCCTTTATTTCCAGGTGGCAAATGACCCCCTATCGGACGGAGTAGACAATCGACAGGTCAATCTCTTAGGCACAATTGCTGCTTGACAATCGCCAGCCATTTCGGCTATAGTTTCGCTCAACAACTGAATACTTGTCACTTTTATCCAGAGAGGTGGAGGGACCGGCCCTTTGAAACCTCGGCAACCCGCATCAGGCGGCAGGGATCTGCCTGATGAGCGGGTGCCAATTCCGGCAGACGATTCTGGAAGATGAGAGCGACAGGGATAGCCGCATCCCGCACCCGCCACCTCAAACCTGAATAGACTGCCATGTCGGACCCTCTGGCCTCAAAGCCGAGGGTCTTTTAGATTTCCCGGTTCCTTATCAATCAATAATTCGGAAGGAGAATGAATTCGCATGACGATTGACGGACGCATCTATGGCTTCAATACCCGGCAATTGCACGCCGGGCAAGCGCCCGACCCGACCACGGGCAGCCGCGCGGTCCCGATTTACCAGACGACCAGTTACCAGTTCCAGAATACGGAACACGCGGCTAACTTGTTCGCGCTGAAGGAATTCGGCAACATCTACACCCGCATCATGAATCCGACGACCGACGTGCTGGAGCAGCGGATCGCCAGCCTGGAAGGCGGCGTCGGCGCGCTGGCTGCAGGTAGTGGCCACGCGGCGCAGACCATGGCTATCCTCACTCTCTGTGGCGCAGGCGACCACATCGTCAGCAGCAGCCGGCTCTATGGCGGCACTTACAACCAGTTCAATTACACCTTCCCGCGCCTCGGCATCGACGTGACTTTCGTTGATCCTTCCCGACCCGACGCTTTCGAACAAGCCATCCGGCCTAACACGAAGATCATCTATGGTGAAACGTTGGGTAACCCCGATATTAGCGTCTTCCCATTCGAAGAAGTCTCGGCCATCGCCAAACAATACGGCATTCCGCTGGTCATTGATAACACCTTCGCCACGCCTTACCTGTGCCGTCCTTTCGAGTGGGGAGCCAACATCATCACCCATAGTACGACGAAGTTCATCGGCGGCCACGGCACGTCCATAGGCGGCGCCATCGTCGACGGCGGTAATTTCGACTGGACGAGCGGCCGGTTCGATAATTTCACTACACCCGATCCATCGTACCATGGACTGGTTTACGCCGATCTCGGCCCTCCGGCTTTCATACTAAAGGCGCGCGTCCAGATCCTGCGCGACATCGGCGCCTCGCAGGCGCCGTTTAACAGCTGGCTAACGATCCAAGGTATCGAGACGCTCAGCCTGCGCCTCGACCGACACGTCGCCAACACCCAGCTTGTGGCCGAGTTTCTGGAAGCCCACCCGCGCGTCAACTGGGTCTGCTATCCGGGTCTGAAATCCCATGTCGATTACGAACGGGCAAAGAAAATCCTCCCAAAAGGCCCTGGAGCAATCCTTGGCTTTGGGATTGACGGCGGACGGGCCGCGGGTGAGAAGTTCATCGACAATCTAAAACTGTTCAGCCACCTGGCGAATGTGGGCGACGCGCGTAGCCTGGCGATCCACCCGGCCAGCACGACCCACAGCCAACTTTCCAGCGAGGAAGCCCTGACGGCGGGCGTAACGTCCGATTTCATCCGCCTCAGTGTCGGCCTGGAGGACATCGATGACATCCTCTGGGACCTGGATCAGGCTTTGGAAGCAAGTGCATAAGCTTAAACACGAAATTTGAGATACGAAATACAACGCCTTCTGCCGGTATCTAATTTTCGTATCTCGAATCTCTTATCTCTTGACTATTTTAAGATGATATTTCCTACTGACTCAATTGGCCTCGTCGCGCCGCAGACCTTTACTTTAGCCGGGAAGGAACCGTTCCGGCTGGAAAGCGGGGCGATGCTCAGTCCGGTAACGCTGGCCTATGAAACTTATGGCCTGCTGAATGCGGAACGAAGCAATGCCATCCTCATCCTCCACGCCCTCAGCGGCAGCGCCCACGCCGCCGGGTTCCATTCGGCCGACGACGTGCGACCCGGTTGGTGGGACGAGTGTATTGGGCCGGGTAAGGCATTCGACACCGACCGCTTCTTTATTATTTGCAGTAACGTGCTGGGCAGTTGCTACGGCTCCACCGGGCCGGCCGACCTCGACCCGGCGACCGATCGGCCCTATGCTTTGCGCTTCCCGGTTGTCACTATCGGTGATATGGTACCCGGCTGCCCGGCCGAGAACCACGGGAAAATGCCGCGCCGATAGGCCTCCAGCAGCCGCTCCACGGACAGGTCGCCACCGACGCAAAGCAGTCCATTCGGTTCCTGCAGTGCCTCCTCGACCGGCGGAAACGCCTCGGGCGGGTGCTCGGGTCGCAGCCACGGAATCATGGCGCAGGTCCCCGCTGGAACGGCAGGTGCCGTTTCGCGTCCGCGATGTACTCGTCCACGGCGGCGCGCTCGCGCTTGAGATAGTGCGCCACGGCGGTCCGGAATCCCTCGTGCGCCAGCCAGTGGGCCGACGAGGTAGCGGTCGGTTCGAAGCCGCGCGCGAGCTTGTGTTCGCCCTGCGTACCCGGGTCGAAGGTCTCGAGTCCGTGCTCG
Source organism: Chloroflexota bacterium (assembly GCA_046485205.1). Taxonomy (GTDB): domain Bacteria; phylum Chloroflexota; class Anaerolineae; order Promineifilales; family Promineifilaceae; genus Promineifilum. Next base: position 6,692 of record JAWOHK010000376.1, read on the forward strand.
ATGCAGTGCTCGATGCCCTGGT
>JAWOHK010000380.1:0-3343 GCA_046485205.1 Chloroflexota bacterium
CGGCAATTAGCGGTTAACAGACTTCTGTTGCGATCCATCAGGCGGCCGGGATGCATCCCGGCCGCCTTTTTTCATCCCTATCCGTGTTACGGAAAGGCGAATTTCTCCTGAGAACATGAGATAACCCAATTAATCTGCTTTAACAGAACAAATGATAAGTCAATAATCGAAAACTTTATAATTATTTTTACCTTATGGTGATTTGCCGAATACTCATTGACAAAAAACAGCATTTTATGATATGATGCTCATCGACCCATGCTGGACGACACCGACAAAAAAGCCCTCCGCGTTTTGCAAGCCGACGGCCGCCTGAGCAACGTCGAGCTGGCCCGGCGCATTGATTTGTCGCCGCCGGCCACCCACGCCCGCTTGCGCCGCCTAGAGCAAGAAGGCTTCATCAGCGGTTACACAGCCCTTCTCGACCGTGAAAAAGCCGGCTTCGACCTGCTGTGCATCATCCAGATCAGTTTGCAAATGCATCAATTGGAGCAGGTTGAGGCTTTCCGCGAGCTGGTGCGGCAGATGCCGGAAGTCCTGGAATGCCACCACATCACCGGTGAATACGACTACCTGCTCAAGGTCGTATTGCGCAACCGCAAGGACCTGGAGCGGTTCGTCGTCGACCGGCTGACACCGGTGCCGGGGGTGGCCCGCATTCATACCAGCCTGGTGCTGACCGAAGTCAAATCAACCACGGCGCTGCCGATCGAGTAGCGCACTCACAGGAGAACCGTATGACGCATCCAATCCCGCAAACGATGGGCCAGCAACGAGGCCGCCGATCGTGGGCCGAGCCCTGGAAGATAAAGATGGTCGAGCCGTTGCGCATGATCAGCCGTGAGGATAGGCAGGCTGCCCTCGATGAAGCCGGCTACAACACCTTCTTGTTGCGATCCGACGATGTTTATATCGATCTGCTGACTGACAGCGGCACCAGCGCCATGAGCGACCGGCAGTGGGCGGGCATGATGCTTGGTGACGAGGCCTACGCCGGCAGCCGCAATTACTACCACCTGGAAGCGGCCGTCCAGAATTTCTACGGCTACAAACATATCCTGCCGACCCATCAGGGGCGCGGCGCGGAGCATCTCATCAGTCGCGCGGTCATCAAGCCGGGCCAATATGTGCCGGGCAACATGTATTTCACAACGACGCGATTGCACCAGGAACTGGCCGGCGGCATTTTCGTCGATGTCATCATCGATGAGGCCCACGACCCGACCAGCCTTGACCTTTTTAAGGGCAACATTGACCTCGACAAGCTGGAAGATGTCATCAAGACCCATGGCGCGGACGGCGTGGCCTACGTCAGCCTGGCCGGGACGGTCAACATGGCCGGCGGCCAGCCGGTGAGCATGGCCAATGTACGCGACGTGCGCGCCTTGTGCGATCGCCACGGCATCAAGCTGTACCTGGACGCCACGCGCATGGTCGAAAACGCGCTGTTCATTCAGGAGCGCGAGGAGGGCTACGCCGACAAGCCCATCGCCGCGATTCTCAAGGAATTTTGTGACTATACCGATGGGGCCTGGATGAGCGCCAAGAAGGACAACCTGGTCAACATCGGCGGCTGGCTGGCAGTCAATGACGGGGAACTGTTTGAAGAGTTGCGCAATCTGATTGTTGTTTATGAAGGACTGCATACCTACGGCGGTGTAGCTGGGCGCGACATGGAAGCTATGGCGATCGGCATTGAGGAATCGGTCCACGACGATCATGTCCGCTCGCGGGTCGGGCAGGTGCGCTACCTGGGCGACCTGCTGACCGAGTGGGACGTGCCCATCGTCCAGCCGGTGGGCGGCCATGCCATCTTTCTCGACGCCCGGCGTTTTTACGCCCACCTGGAACAGATCCAGTTTCCGGCCCAGACGCTGGCCGCAGAGCTGTACCTCGACTCAGGTATTCGCTCGATGGAGCGCGGCATCGCCAGCGCCGGACGCAATCCCAAGACGGGCGACCACTACTACCCCAAACTGGAACTCACCCGTCTGACAATCCCGCGCCGGGTCTACACCCAAGCCCACATGGATGTCGTCGCCGAGGCGGTCAAGGGAGTATACGACGTGCGCGAGACAACCCGCGGCCTGAAGATGGTCTACGAGCCGAAGTACTTGCGCTTCTTCCAGGCCCGGTTCGAACGGTTGTGAGAGGGAAACAGTATGCCGATGACGCAAGTGCCAGCGCAGATTGATGCTGATCTGAATCGGTGGAAAAGCGGCGAAGATCAGTGATGAAATCTGCGTGAATCAGCGTCCCATTCTAATAATGCAAGAACAACCGAGTGCCACCACTCCCGAAGAAGAGCGCTACTGGAACCGCTACCGGTTGGTGCAGACGTTGCAGAGCCTGGCTGCGTTGTGGTTGGCGATGGCTCTGATAGCCTTCGTCATGGGCGCGGCCGGGTTCCAGCGAGCGCGGTCGCAAGCGGACTGGCCGGCAGTGGCCGGAACCATCATCGCTTCTGAAGTCGTCACCGTCATCATCCCCAGTCCGGGCGTCCGCCGGACGGAGGCGGTTGAAATCCGTTACGTATACGAGGTCGGCGGTACAATTTACGAGAGCGACCGGGTAAACCTCGATACAGTCGCGGTGGAAGCCAACAGCGAGGATGGCCAGCGCTTGTTATCGACTTATCCGTCCGGCGCGACCGTCACCGTGTACTACAATCCGGCCGATCCGGCTGAAGCGGTCCTGGAGCGTGAGCCGTCGCCGGAGGGAATTATCGTCGGGATGGTGCTGGCCGGGATGGCATCCGTGGTCTGGTTACTGGCTTATATATTGGGGAGGAGATTGAAGGAGTAAACGGCTTTTGAACATTCCACCTCCGATAGTCCCTAGCGACACCCGCACGGCTGCCTTTATCGGCCACGTTCCCGGTTCGGCCGAACCTGTGGGCACCATCCACACCTGCAATAGCTGGCCGGCCTTCAGCCAACTGGCCCAGCTTGCGCCCGGCCATGGCTGGAACGATCTGGCCCACGCTGTGCACGGCTTCTTTCTCAACGGCGGCCGGCTGTGTTACGTGGCCGAGAGCGGGGCGGGGTGCGCGAGTCAAGTCGATTCGGCGCTGGCCGCGCTGGCTCAGGTCGATGACATCAGCATTCTGGCCGCCCCCGGTCTTAACTTGGCCTATATCTATGACGCAGTCACCGCTTATTGTGAAGCCCGGCGTGATTGTGTCGCCATTTTTGAGGGTCCGGCCCGTCTTGAGGATGAAGTCATGAACGTGCTGTTGGGACGCAGCGGGGAGGCGGGCGGCTGGCGGATGCCGCCCCCGTCCGCTGGGGGGTTCACCACTTTCTATGCGCCCTGGATTCGGGTCGTTGACCCGGCCGGCGCG
>JAWOHK010000038.1:0-29556 GCA_046485205.1 Chloroflexota bacterium
GACATCATGAATATAAGGCAGCACAGTTTGCCGTCCGGTTGATTGGGTAATTTGATCGCGCAAGGCTGCCAACTCCGGCTCGCGACGGGCTACAGCGGCAACCCGATAGCCTCGGGATACCAATTGCTTGACCAGAGCTGCGCCCAGGCCAGAGGACGCTCCGACAACAATAGCTCGCTGTTGGGGTTCTAACGGGCGGTTGATGGGTGTGAGTTCGGGAGTCATATCGATTTCAAGTCTAAATGGTCGGACCAGAGAATAGGCAATCCTCATTGTAGGAAATTGCTCTGGCAACCAGCTCCACTATTTGAGTGTAACAAAAGCAGGCATTCTGTAAAGTATGATCCGCTCCCCGTATCTTAACAGGAGGGTGAACGAACGTTTGTTCGTCTTGCAGCGATCAGGTTGAAGTATCTCTGCAAAATAACGGCCTTGATTGTTTACGTAACCAATCGAATAGACTTTAAATCTTTCAGCTTTCATACCGGCGTTACCTACAATAGTCATTCATTTAGCGCATTCGTTGCAATCTGAATCAAGTCCTTTATACCTGGCAGTATTTCAACAGGATTCGGATGCAGGCCTTCCTGCAGCAGTGCGCTTTCATAGAGTTGTTCAATAGCCAGATTAATCAAAGAGGAGTCGGGCTGGTTGGTAATCAGCGTCGCCAGACCCTGAATCAGTGGGTGGTTGGGATTGATCTCAAATATAAGTTTTGGAACCTCGTATTCGCGTCCCATCAAGCGGTAAATTCGTTGCATGTCAGCCCCCGAGGCGTTAGTGGGGGCCACCAACCGCACCGGATTATCAGTCAACACCTTCGACTGCTGCACCTCGGTGACTCGCTCGCCTAATGTAGTAACGCACCGTCCAATGAATCGGTTAATGTCAGCCTCAGGAATCGACGGCTTTTCTTGTTCTTCGATGGCTTCCTCAAGAGCCGGCAGCTCCAGCCCGGCCTCGGCCACATTATGAAATTTCTTTTCGCGGAAATCATCCAACATTGGCGCCAAAAAGACATCCAATGGGTTGTGCCAGTAGAGCACTTCCAGCTCTCTGGCATGGAACGGATCAAGATGGGGGCTATTGGCGACAGCCCGGAGACTGTCTCCAACGACATAGTAGATTTCAGTTTGGGAATCTTGCATCCGATCGACGTATTGTTCTAGGGAAATCAGGCTATTATCGGAGCGCGAGGATTGATAGCGCAACAAGGGCAATATGTCATCGCGGGACATTGGATCAGTCGCTAGCCCTTCCTTCAGCACCAGACCATATTCTTGCCAGAAACGACCATATTTTTCAGCATCGTTCTCGCCCAGTTTTTTCAATTCGCGCAGCACACGAGCGCGAACGCTTTTGCCCAGTTGTTGCATTAGGCGGTTGTTTTGCACGGTTTCACGGCTGACATTGAGCGGCAGGTCTTCAGAGTCAACCACGCCATCGACGAAATTGAGCCACGGAGGCAGCAAATCGGTGCAGTACTCCTGGATGAGGACATTATGGGAATAAAGCATGACCCCCGGTTCTTTACGAGTGGTGAGCATTCCTCTATCCCGTTTGGCGGGAATAATCAGCATCGCTCTCAGATGCACCGGAGCATCTGAGGTAAAATGGATTGTCAGCAAAGGCTTTTCAAAGTCCATCGACATTTGCTGATAAAACTTCTCGTATTCCTCAGCTTTTACATCAGATGGTGCTTTCCGCCACAGCGATTCCCGCTGGTTAGCCTGCTCCCCGTTGACGTAGATGGGGAAGCGCACGTAGTCGGAATAACGCTTGACTACTTGTTTCAGGCGCCAGATGTTGGCGAACTCCTCCGCGTCGTTTTTTAACGTGATATGGACCTCAGTTCCCCGGTCGGTTTTGTCGGCTGGTTCGACGATGAATTCATCACCACCCTCAGAAACCCAGGCGACAGCCGTGGCGTCCGGCAGGAAACTACGCGAGACGACTCGAACTTGAGCCGCCACCATGAAGACGGAATAGAAGCCGACGCCGAATTGACCGATGACGTCGCCCGGTTCAACCTCACCCTTGGTCAGGCGATCCATAAATTCGCGAGCCCCTGATTGGGCGATTGTGCCGAGGTTGCGGACAATCTCGTCGTGGGTCATACCGATGCCGGTATCTTTGACGATAATTTGGCGTGGCGCTCCCTCTTGTGACTCCGGCACTTTGATGTAGATAGCCTGTTCACTGTTAGGATCCAGGATGTTGCTGTTAGTAAGTGTTTCGAACTGCAGTCGTGTGAGAGCATCCGAAGCATTGGAAATCAGCTCACGCAGGAAGATGTCGCGGTCCTGGTATAGGGAGTGGGCCAGGATGTGAAGCAATTGTTTAATTTCTGCTTTAAAACTGAAGGATTCTACTTTCTGGTCTGGAATTTCCATCGGTCCTCCTGACTCTACTTGCTCATTAATTGGTTTTAGAAAAGGAAACCTGAACCAAGATGTTCTGCTCAGAGATGAGGGTAAACTAATTTTGATTTTATTCTTGTTTTCAATGGTCTGTAAAACCGTTTATCGAAGCCATCAAGTGGCTATACTATACCGCCGGTATATTAACTCCAATGGATTAGAGATGCATCAACGGATTCAGAGGTCTTGAAAAAAGTCAGCGGTGCTTGGAAGATCCGGTGAGGAATGCTAGAGTTTAAGGGCGAATTTAGATCAACATCCAACCAATATGCCCCATATTACCATAGGCGATCTACGCCTCCACTATCAAACTGCCGGAAGTCCGGCTGCGCCGCCTTTACTCATCATATCAGGCATCAGTGACACCCTATATAAATGTGAATGGCAGGTGCCGGAACTAGCCAAAGATTTTTATATTATCTACTTTGACAATCGTAGCGCCGGTCTCAGCGATCATCCAGCTGATCATTACGGAATAGTTGAAATGGCCGATGATGCATCGGCGTTATTGCAAGCGTTGGACATTACTTCAGCTCATGTATTTGGTTTCAGCATGGGCGGGATGATCGCCCTCAATCTTGTTTTGCACGACCCCGACCGGGTCAACCGGTTGATTTTAGGTTGCACCACGGCCGGCGGACCACTGGCTACTCCTCCGGAGCCGGAAGTGATCACCGCACTAACCAATCCGGTCAGATGCGGTGATCGTTATCAAGACTTTCTAAACGGAATGGAAATATCCCTCAGTCCAGAATTTATCCGACAACAACCGGAGATGATCCATCGGTTGGCGGATATGGCAACGGTCAATCCGCAATCGGATCAGGCTTACCTGAGCCAGCTGCAAGCTATCCTCACCCATAATGTGGCCAAACGTCTGAAAGAAATTCGCAAACCAGTTCTGGTGCTCCATGGAACAGCTGACAGGCTTATACCCCCAGAAAATGGTCGTGCGCTCGCCGAACATATTTCCGGGGCGGAGCTGATACTTTATGCAGACGCGGGACACATGTTTTTTGTTGAACAGGCAGCCAAGGTGAATCGCGATATCCGTGAATTTTTAACGACCAGCAAGACGACCTTTTGATTATTTATTTCCGATTGAAAGGAACAACCTCTCATGATCAATTTTGCCGGTATTCGCATCGGTCATACGACCCATCCGGAATTTCAAACCGGCTGTACTGTTTTCTTATGCCCCGATGGGACTTGTGGCAGTGTCGATGCGCGCGGTCCGGCGACGGGAAGTCGGGAGCTTACTCTCTTGGCCCCCGACAAACCGGATGATAAAGAAATCGACGCGGTTGTATTAACTGGCGGCAGTGCTTTTGGTCTGGCGACGGCCGACGGGGTCATGCGCTATCTGGCCCAACGAGGCATCGGCCATCCCACACCGATTCGGCCGGTACCAATTGTCTCCGCGGGCGTAGTCTTTGATTTGGGAGTTAACCCGAATGGTCCCACGCCGGATGCGGCTATGGGATATGCGGCCTGCGAAGCAGCTGAAAGATGGAACGATGAGATCGAGCAGGGCAATGTCGGGGCTGGTGCGGGGGTCTTCGTTGGTAAATGGGCCGGTTTTCCCCATATGATGAAAGGAGGTTTCGGGGTTGCCAGCCTCACCATAGGCGAGGTGGTTGTGGCGGCGGCAGCGGTGGTCAATGCGGTAGGCGATGTTGTGAATGATAACGGGACTGTCCTGGCCGGTGCGAGAGATGAAAACGGCTGGCTGGTCGAACGCTTCGGTTTACGTTACATAGCCGATCCGTTATTACCATCGCCGGCAACCAACACGACCCTGGTATTGGTCGCTACTAACGCGATACTTTCGCGTAACGAACTGTATCGATTAACTCATCAGGCCCATAATGGAATGGCTATCGCCGTGCGCCCCTCGCATACCCGGCATGATGGTGATATGGCCTTCGCGCTATCTACTGGTAGGGTGAAAGGATCGATTTACCTTATTGGAAACATGACAGTTAAAGTGGTGTCTGAAGCCATTCGAAACGGTGTACGTCAGGCGGCATCAGTTGCCGGCTTTCCCGGATTGGCCGGATAATCAGGCCAAACCAATGGAGAATCCAAATGTCCCACGTCGTTGTTTCAGTTTTTGGCAGTTCAAAACCATTGCCGGACAGCGAGCCTTACAAAACGGCTCGTTACGTTGGTCAGTTACTGGCCGAAGCTGGTTTCGTGGTGATGACCGGGGGTTACGGCGGGTCTATGGCGGCTATTAGCCAGGGCGCGGCCGAGGCGGGAGGGCATGTCATCGGGGTTACTTCGAATCGTATCGAACACTTTCGCCCCACGCCGCCAAATGAATGGGTCATTGAGGAAATTCGATACGAGACGCAACGAGATCGCCTGATCCACATCGTAATGAATAACGATGGAATGATCGCCTTGCCCGGTGGAATCGGCACGTTATCAGAAGTCTCTTTAGCCTGGAGCATGTTACAGACTGGCGAGATTGCCGAACGGCCGCTGGTGTTGTTGGGCAGTGTCTGGCGCGAGACCATTCAGGTTTATGCCCAGGCGGAGACCATTCGCCAACGTGATATGGATTTGCTCTACTTAGCTAATGGACCGGTAACAGCCATCGGCTACATTAAACAACAATTGGCCGATCGCTTGGGATGATGCGATGTCTGATATGATTTTTCTGAAACTTGGCGGCTCATTGTTGACCGACAAAACTCGAAGGGAAGCGATACGGCATGATGCCATGGCCCGATTGGCGAAGGAGATCGCCGAAGCCCGAGAGCGACAACCAGAAATCCAACTCGTCCTCGGCCATGGTAGTGGTTCTTTCGGACATGTTGCAGCCGCTAAACACAATACGCGCCTGGGGGTGTCCAGTTCTGAACAGTGGACCGGTTTCGCCGAGGTCAGTGATGCGGCGGCTCGATTGAACCGCTATGTTGTGACCGCATTATTGGAAACCGGAGTCTCGGCCGTTACTCTTTCCCCATCTGCTTCAGCCGTATGCCATGACGGCCGGTTGATATATCTGGCCAGCGAACCGGTGCGGGCCGCCCTCGATGCCGGGTTAGTGCCCATCGTCTACGGCGACGTTGCCTTTGATACCGTTCGCGGAGGGACGATCATATCGACTGAAGAGGTGTTCGATTACCTTGCCCACCTGCTCAAACCACATCGACTTCTATTGGCGGGGGAAACGCCGGGCGTTCTGGATCGGGAAGGGAGGGTGATTCCCTTTATAACCCCATCCATGTTGCCGAAAATAGGACCGCTATTAGGCGGTTCACGTGGGACGGATGTCACCGGAGGCATGGCGTCCAAAGTTGAGTCGATGTTAGCCTTGGTCACCGAACAAACCAAGTTGACCGTTTCTATTTTCTCAGGGCTAGAGGCGGGCGTGCTGGCATCTATATTGGGTGACCCAAATTCCTCCACCGGCACCCAATTGCGAAATTCATGACACTTGTCATACCTATTTGTGACAAATTTCACTAATAAACCGCTCCCTAATCTGACACAATAACAACAATCGGCAAATCATCGACTGGCTGGCAAACCAAGCAAACTTTGGTTGGTAGCCAAGGGGATGATGCCGGAATTCTTTCGTATGCTCATCAGGCAGACTGGCTACGCGTGTCCTATTGTGAGCCTACGTACAGGAGAACTATGCTACCAGCGAACGAAAAAATCGAGCCGCCATCGGACGACAAGCGTTGGCGGATTGTCCAGGCTACGATGCAGCGTAACGGGAACGAAAGGGACGGTCTGATCGAAACTCTCCACACAGTCCAAGAGTCTTTCGGGTTTTTGGATGATGAATCGTTGCGGTATGTAGCCGCCTCACTCAAGGCTCCTCTCAGCCAGGTGTATGGCGTTTCCACTTTTTATCACCTTTTTAGTCTGAAACCAGCCGGACAACACACGTGTGTCGTGTGCCTGGGAACGGCCTGTTACATCAAAGGTATACCGGCTCTGTTGAAGCGCATAGAGGAACAGTACGGGATCAAAGCCGGCCAGACGACGCCCGACAATCGCTTGTCATTAATGACGGCACGGTGCCTGGGTTCTTGCGGTCTGGCGCCTGTCTTCGTCTTCGATGGTGAAATAGCCGGTAAAGTGGAGGAAGAAGAGATGATGTCCCGCTTAGGAGAAATGTTGGAGGCTGACGATGATCGAGAGGCTTGAAGAAATCACTCAGGCTGAGACAGTCAAGGCTAACGGTTATAACCAAACGATTGATGTCTGTATGGCAGCGGGGTGCATGTCGTCTCAAAGTGGCCTAATCAAGGAAGCCCTCGATGCTGAAGTCAAGAAAAACGGACTCGAAGATCGGTGTCGCGTCCGTGGGGTTGGCTGTTTAGGTCTTTGCGCGCATGGTCCTCTGCTATCTATAAATGCCGGGAAAGAAAATGAAACCCTTTATCAAAATGTAAAGATCGAGGACGTGGCCGATGTAGCCGCTTCACTTGGGAACCAACCAGTCCAAAGATTGGTCTCTCCGCTCGACATACCATTTTTCTTGCGCCAAAAGAAAATCGCCTTGGAAAACAGCGGCATGATCGACCCCGAGCGAATCGAAGAGTACATTGCCCGTGATGGCTACAAAGGCATCGTCAAGGCTATAACAGAGATGATGCCTTCACAGGTGATCGATGAGATCGTGACCAGTGGCCTGCGTGGGAGAGGCGGGGGTGGGTATCCCACCGGCTTGAAGTGGACAACCGTAGCCAAGGCTGAAGGTGACACAAAATATATCATCTGTAATGCCGATGAAGGCGATCCCGGAGCTTTCATGGATCGAAGTGTCCTGGAAAGTGATCCGCACCGCATCCTGGAAGGGATGGCCATCGCCGGATACGCGGTCGGCGCTTCACAGGGCTATATCTACGTTCGAGGTGAATATCCGCTGGCCGTGGCCCGGCTCAAGACAGCCATACGACAGGCACGGCGTTTCAACCTGCTGGGTAGTGGCATTGGCGGAACCGATTTTAACTTTCACATCGAAATTCGCCTGGGTGCAGGAGCTTTTGTTTGCGGCGAAGAAACGGCCCTTATCAACTCGATTGAGGGCAAACGCGGAACCCCTCGACCCCGACCTCCATACCCGGCGGAATTTGGCTTATGGGGCCAGCCTACCTTGATAAACAATGTCGAAACATTTGCCAGTGTTCCACCTATCATTCGCAATGGCGGGGACTGGTATGCTCAAATCGGCACTGCCACCAGCAAAGGCACGAAGGTATTCGCGTTGGCCGGCAGCATTGTGAACACCGGTTTGATCGAAGTACCTATGGGTATATCGCTTCGTGAAATAATTTATGATATCGGGGGTGGTATTACCGGCCAAAGTCGTTGCAAGGCTATTCAAACCGGTGGTCCGTCCGGCGGATGTATTCCTGAGGAATTCCTTGATACACCCGTCGATTATGAATCTCTAGCCGCCCTGGGGTCCATCATGGGGTCAGGCGGCATGATCGTCATGGATGAATCCGCCAGCATGGTCGATGTCGCCCGATATTTCATGGAGTTCTGCATGACGGAGTCGTGTGGTCGTTGCGTCCCCTGCCGAGTAGGAACCGTTCACATGCACGATTTGTTGGACAAATTCAGCCATAAGGAAGCTGTCCCCTCTGACCTTGTCTTGCTGGAAAAACTTTGTGACATGGTCCGCAACACCAGCCTGTGTGGTCTGGGCCAGACAGCTCCTAATCCGGTACTCAGTACGTTGCGATATTTTCGGGATGAGTACCTTGACTGTTTTCGAGAGGAACAGAACGGCCAGCCAACCATTGTGGCAAGTGCCCTAGAACCAATCTACCAGCATGCCGCGCCTGAAGAGGTGGCCCGATGAAAAGACCATTTAAAGCACGCATAAAAACACTGAAGATTGACGGGATAGATGTCGGGGCGCGAGAAGACGAGACAATTCTTGAATTGGCCCAGGAAAACGGGATCTTTATCCCGACACTATGTCACCTGGAAGGTGTCCACGATATAGGCGCTTGCCGTCTGTGCCTTGTGGAGGTCAAAGGCACATCAAAATTATTACCCGCCTGCATGACCTATGCCGAAGAAGGTATGGAAGTCGTCACCCATTCGGAACGTTTGTTGACCTACCGACGGCAGGTTCTTGACTTGTTATTCTCAGAACGAAACCACGTCTGTGCTGTTTGTGTGTCCAATGGGCATTGCGAACTCCAGTGGCTAGCGGGGAAACTGGGGATGACCCATGTCGGCGTCCCTTATCTCTACCCGGAATTACCGGTTGATGCCTCTCATCCATATTACACGATTGACCATAACCGTTGCATCCTTTGCACCCGTTGTGTCAGGGTATGTGATGAGATCGAAGGCGCGCATACCTGGGATGTAATGGGGCGCGGTCACGAGGCATTGATTATCAGTGATCTAAACCAGCCCTGGGGCACGGCCGATAGCTGTACCCGCTGCGGAAAATGTGTCCAGGTTTGTCCGACCGGCGCCCTTTTCTCCAAGGGCAAGGGTGTGTCAGAAATGACCAAGCGCCGCGATTTCTTACCCTATCTTCGAACCATGCGGGAGGGTCGAAAATGATCGATAAACCACAGTTGGCGACTGTATGGCTGGACGGCTGTTCCGGCTGCCACATGTCCTTCCTAGATATGGATGAACGTCTTCTGGAACTGGCAGCTCAGGCCGATCTTGTCTACAGTCCGCTGGTAGACAACAAGGATTTCCCGGAAATGGTTGATATCGCCCTCATTGAAGGGGCTGTGAGCAACCAGGAAGACTATGACAAAATTCGCAAGGTTCGAGCCCACACGAAAATCCTGGTCTCCCTCGGTGACTGCGCCGTGACGGCCAACGTTCCGGCAATGAGGAACCGCTTTAAAGTGGAGGCTGTGCTGGACAGGGCCTATTTTGAGAACGCTGATCTGAACCAGCACATCCCTGTTGAACTGATTCCCCCGCTTCGAAAGCGCTCAGTCCCGGTTCATCAGGTGGTTAAAGTGGATGTGTTTATCCCCGGCTGTCCTCCTTCACCGGATGTCATTTTTGACTCGGTTATCGAATTGCTAGCTAGTCGGACACCTGATCTGCGCTCCAAGACGCGTTTCGGGGCATGAGGGATGGCCAAGCCCGAAGGAAAAACAAAATGAGTAAGACAATAATAATCGATCCGGTGACTCGGATTGAGGGACACAGCAAGATCACTATTCAACTGGATGACGCCGGGCACGTTACCTCGGCCCGGTTTCATGTCACCCAGTTTCGTGGTTTTGAGAAATTGATAGAAGGTCGGCCCTTCTACGAGATGCCGGGAATTACCGCGCGCATTTGTGGTATATGCCCCGTCAGCCATCTGATCGCCTCGGCCAAAGCCTGTGATGCTTTGCTGGCCGTGCAAATACCAGAAACGGCGGCCAAGTTGCGCCAGATCCTCAATCTAGCTCAGATTTTGCAATCCCATGCCTTGAGTTTCTTTCATCTTTCCTCGCCCGACCTGGTGCTGGGTATGGATGCTGATCCGGCACGTCGCCACATATTTGGGGTTGCTCAGGAAAATGGCGAACTGGCTCTGGATGGAATCAAGCTGCGACAATTCGGCCAGGAAATTATCGCTTTGCTGGCTGGCAAGCGGATCCACCCGTCATGGGTTGTTGCTGGTGGTGTCAGCTCGCCATTGACGGCCGAAAACCGGGCGATCATCCTGGCCGGTGTGCCCGAAGCGATGGGTCGGGTCCTGCGGACCCTGGATTGGTTCAAGAATATATTCGGCAACTTCGACGCCGAGATTCGATCCTTTGCCAATTTTCCGTCTCTTTTCATGGGTCTTGTTTCCCCGGAAGGTGAACTGGAACTTTATGACGGCAAACTGCGGATCATCGACGCGACGAGTCGGATTGTCGTTGACCAGTTCGATCCCGATCATTACGCCGACATCATCGAGGAAGCAGTTGAGCCGGATTCCTATTTGAAGTCGCCTTATTACAAGCCTCTCGGCTACCCGGACGGCATTTACCGTGTTGGACCTCTAGCGCGCATGAATATCGTCGACCGGGTTGGGACCACAAGAGCCGATGAGGAATGGTCGGAGTTTCGCATGCTGGAGCGTGGCGCGACATTGAGTTCTTTTCAATATCACTATGCCCGGCTGATCGAGATGCTTTACTGTCTGGAAAAAATCGATCTGTTGCTAAAAGACCCTGATATTTTAAGCGATCATGTACGCGCCAAGGCCGAGCCAAACCGTTTGGAAGGCATCGGCGTCAGCGAGGCGCCCCGCGGCACGCTACTTCACCATTACCGGATCGACCGCAACGGTCTCATGCAATGGGCCAACCTGATTATCGCTACCGGCCATAACAATCTGGCTATGAACAAGGGTGTCTACCAAGTTGCCCGGCATTTTGTTCGCGGGGACAAGATTCAGGAAGGAATGCTCAATCGGGTAGAAGCGGTCATTCGAACATTCGATCCTTGCCTTAGTTGCTCGACCCATGCTTTTGGCCAAATGCCCCTCCAGATACAGTTGCTATCGCCGGATGGTGAATTGCTTGACGAAGCGTGCCAGCGTTAAGACAATCGACACAGTATTCATGCCTAATCAAAGATCGCCAGGGTGTAGAAAAGCCGGAACACCCTGGCGTGTCTGTGCTATGATGATTTAATCGATTCTTGAGCGATCTCGATGGCAACCCTTATCATTGGTTACGGAAGTCTGCTTCGCGGCGACGACAGCGCTGGACGGCACGTTGCCGACGCACTAACCGGATCTCAGTCCAATGAAACCATAACTGTTCTGAGTGTTCATCAGCTAACGCCGGAACTGGCCGACCCAATTAGCCGGAGTGATATGGTGATATTCATTGACGCGGCGGCCGAAGGGCGGCCTGGAGAAGTGAACGTTTTCCCTTTGGCGCAAGGCACCTACCAGCGGGGGTCGCACCAGACGACGCCGGATGGCCTCCTGGCTATGGCCGATGAGTTGTTCGGGCAACGGCCGCAGGGCTATATGGTTACCATCACCGGTGAATCATTCGAAATTTCGGATAGCCTGTCACCGGCGGTAGCCTCGGCGGTTCCCCAAGCCATTAACCGTGTTTTAGATCTCATCCATAAAAAAGAATCCCTAGACTTGGGCAACTAAGCAGGTGAAGAATACATCTGCTATCATCACCCAATCGGGGACTCTTTCGAATATTAACTATACTTTGGTCTGGATACGACCGCTGGTGGACTGGTCTTAGCCGGCCAGGAATTCCTCCAGCGCGCCTTTGCTGATCCGGTAGGCCGCACCAATCTTTTTGGCCTTCAGATCGCCGGCTTCAATAGCCGCGATCACGTCATCCAGGCCAACCTGGAGAATATCGGCCGCCTGCTCAGGGGTCATCACATCCGGCATGGGGACGGGACCGCCGACCAGGCCTGCGGCTGCTGGCGCTCCACTGGCCGCTACCTGACCCCCTTGTGCGGCCGCTTGCTGCTGCAACAGTTGTTGTTGCATTTGCTGTTGCATCTGCTGTTGCTGCATGGCAGCCATACCCATCGCGCCGAAGCCAACCTCGCTGAGAGCGCTACCGCTCTCGTTGGCCGCCGCGGTCATCAAAGCGTCGGCTTGTTGCTTCTGGACGTAGGTCGTGCCATAACCCATATTGGTGACAACCTTCAAGGATTCCGGATGCAGGGTCATGTTGATGGCGAAATCAACCAGCACCATGCCGATCGCGTCGAATTCTTCCTGGAGAAGCCCGACGAGAAGGTCATTCAGATCCT
This sequence comes from Chloroflexota bacterium, assembly GCA_046485205.1. Lineage (GTDB taxonomy): Bacteria > Chloroflexota > Anaerolineae > Promineifilales > Promineifilaceae > Promineifilum. Next base: position 12,162 of record JAWOHK010000038.1, read on the forward strand.
TGGTGAAAGATTGCAACTGAGCCGGGCCGAGTCCTCTGGCGATGGCCAGTTCGCTCAATTTATCCTGAATCATGACCGCCAGCATGGGATCCAGACGGCTTTTGATCTCCTGAAAGCGCACGCTGGGACGAAAAGCATCCATGGCATTCAGGAAACGCCAGGGGTCTTTTACCTTGGTGACATAGGTGCCGTTGCCAACGATGGCACTGGCACCGGGCATGCGTTGTGGATGCTCAACGACGATCGGGTTCACGGTTCCCCACTTAAGGGTCAGATCGGTCGTCTTGACGAAGTAGACATCAGCCGTAAAGACATTAGCTCCGCCGAAAAGCCCTCTCTCCAGCAAGTCGGTCAGCATGGGAATGTTTTCAGTTGTCAGCGTATGGCGACCTGGTGTGAAAGTTCCCATCGGTTCACCACCACGGACGAAGACGGCGGTCTCGCCTGGATTGACAATTAATTGCGAACCCAGTTTAATGTCGCCCAATCCTTCTCGGGGAAATTTTTGGACGATCTCGTCTCGAAGCCAGGTTTCAATTGCAACACGGTCGAATATTTTGGCCATACCTCATGTCTCCTTACTTGGGTAGATTGATGCTTGTTTGACTGATAACTTCCTGACGGGTATTGAATATTTCATTGGCCAGCCTCAGGTCCTGATTCAACATTGTGATAGCCGGATCGATATGAGCACCATCGTTTACCGCCTTGGCCAGTGCGGCGATGTCAGCGTTGATCTGGGCGACATGGTTGAGCATTTGATTGTCGAAATCGTAGATACGGTCCAAGTCTTCTTCTTTGACTTTAACCGGGTCGAAGAAACCGGCGTAACCTTGCGGTGCATCTTTAATCTTGCCAACCAATCCCATCAGCTGATTATCGGCCCGGCCGATTGGTTCGGCGAAGTCGATGGCGACGGCGATGTCGCGGCTTAGCGTTTGTTGAACGGCCGAAAGGTCCAAACGGGATTGCTCTAACCGGCTGCTGATTGTGTCACGCAGCAACTGATCCGCTTCGCGCCGGCCGGCTTTTTCCATGTAGCCTTTGAAGCCCGGTATCTTGCTGACAAGATTGCTAAAATAGCCTCGCTGGTCACCAATAGTCTCATACATATTTGGAATGTCGTCTGTCATTGATTATCTCCTCGTTAAGGTGAGCGCCGGGTGAGGTTAAACACAGGTCAATTATAACCTTATTTTATGCTCAATCGAAGATGCCCGGCTAAGATAGAAAATATTCGGTGCCGCAATAGGGGCATTGAACGACCCCTTTACCTGCCAACGTCAATTGTCCATTGCAATTCGCACAGCGGGTCAGTTCCCGCAACTGGCTGGCCTCGGCCGAATATAGAACGCCTTTATCCCAATTGATGTAGCCAGAGTAGAGTCCCATTCCGACTAATTGATGGATCATGTCCTGAACGGTATCGCGCGGAACCTGAAGTTCGATGGACAAATCGCTTACCGGTACCGAGCCGCGCGTCTTGACAATGCCCAGCAATTCGCGTTGCTTCCCCGCCTGATCGGCCAAGGCGGCTTCCTCTTGCCCTCGAGACAGTAGGAATACCCCGAAAGCTAATTGTGGCAAGGATAGCACGAGAAGGCCCAGTGTAATTCCCAGCATAGCCGCACCGGCCGAGAGACTGCCTTCGTTCATATAAACCAGCATTAAAGCCACGACGATACCGCCGACAACGATACCGCCGATAATGAGGATAATGCCTAATGTTCGTCCCATATCATGCCTGCTTTTTTTCGTTGTGAATGATGCCTGGAAGCGTTTTAACCTTAACCGAAGCCGGCGCGGCCGCCGCCACCGGATGAACCACCGCTAAAGCCGCCGGATGATCCACCGCTGAACCCGCCGCCGAAGCTGGACCCGCTGCTGCTGGTAGGTGGCGGTGTGCTTCTGAGCACGGTTGAGGTGTTATTGAGCATACGGGTGAGACCACCGGACATGCCGGCCAGTCCGCCCGTCAGCCCACCAGATAAATCCCCTAATGTGGGTACGCCTCCACCCGGCGAACCTCCCGTCGGTCTGCCGCCTGCGGTTGGGCGCGAAGAACCACCATAAGTAGGGCCTGAAGCACGGCCAAGTGGATACATGGGCAAATACCAAGGAGGTATTGGCGTCGAGGGCACCATCGAAAAGGAGTTTATATATGAGCGTTCTAGTCCGAAGGCGATCGCATAGCCGAGGTATTTCTCGAAGATATCACCGGCGTTTTCCAGATCCGTGTATTGCTGGATGTTCTTCAGGTATGTCTTGAAGGCGTTCCATTTGGCGGCCGACTCCGCGCCTTTTACTGTTTTTCGCGGCATGTGGCGGGCGGCGATGAACAATCCAATGCTGGTAACCACGACGGCCAACATCGGGAAGCAAGCTAAAAAGGCGTTCTCAGCCAGCAAAATGCCCAAAGCGATCAGTAGACCCACGCCTAGAAATAGAACCATTACGCCTAACATTGTATACGATGACCGCACCGATTGGGGCGACCGCGGTACCAAGCCTTCCTCGACTAGCGCTTTATCTATTTGGCTGCGCAGTTCGGGTAACGAACCGGAAAATTTATACTGCAGACTGGTCAACGATTGCGAATTCTTGCCGCGGAACAATCGCTTTAAAAAAGTCTTTTCGAAAGGACGCAGGTCTTTGTCTTGCTTATCTGTACGTTGGAATACGTGCGTCTTCTTTTGTTCTTCCATCAGTAAATAGCCGCGTCGGGCCAAGTCGATGAGAGTTGAGACGATGTCTTGCATATCGACTTTTTCATCTACCAACGCCCCCACCATAGCCGGCGGTAATTCGTCAGGCGGTTCGGTGATGTATTCAGGAATGACGACCCCTAGTTGTGGGTCGCGGCCGCGAGTGTACCATAGAGCCACGACTCCCAATGGTCCTATTACTAACAGGAGCAAAGAGAGCGCTAGCATGCCCAAACCAATGACATCATTCCGTTGTTCGATGGCTTGCCAAGCTGGCGTTTCGGTGGGTAATAAGCCGTGCGGATACTGGACGCGAACGTTCAGCTCTTCACCGGGCATCAGCGGGCGTAGTAAGTCGTAGGTGATGACACGCTCATCAGGGCTGACTTGAATATTGACAGCATCGGTCTCGCGATCATTGATATAAGCGTCTACCAGGTAATCATCGGTGCCCGTGTATTTCTGGGGATAGACGCCTTCCGGTAAGGTGATGGTGGTTCGGCTGCGATCAACCCGGGCAGGATGATCGCTGGGTATGACAGTCCAGAATATCTGGTCACCTGAACCTTGCTCGGATGTTCCAGTTCGAACCGCACCATCGACGATATACCTGAAAGTATAGGTATGGCGGCCTAGTGCCGGTTCGAAATACCAGTTGATCGTTGTGTCAGGACCAGATTGAATCACGTTGAATGTGCCGGGTGATTCGCTGCCCGATCGACGATAATCGAGGTCGCCTTCCCGCACGCTGATATCGCGAATGCCGTCATTATTGCCCGCGCGGCCGGTGGGGACGGACCGAAAGCCGAAGGTGAATGGTGCGCCGGAGAAATCAAGCGTTTGAGTTTCGACAACTTCCATACTACCGTCCGGCAGCAAGGTCACATCGATATTCCATTCGTCCCAATTAAAGGTTTTGGTTTGCGCTGAGACTGTAAAGGTGTTCAGCACGAATAAGGAGAAAATTAAGAAGCCAAGAAATAATAAGCGTGTAGTCCTAGTTTCGGTATGGGTGTTCATTGTTGGTGATAGGGTTCTACAGTCGGGTCGTTCCTTCCTGTGGTGAGAGCCTCTTCATTATAGACTACACAAACCACACTTCAAAGAAATGCAGTCGCATTCAAGGCCCAAGCCAAATATTATATAATCTATCCAACTCGCCTCTATTATTTAAAGCGCTTAGCCCATTGGAAATTTTCTCAAGTAATGTTCGATCCTCTATACGTACAGCGATGGCATAAGGTTCTGACACCACCGGATCGGGCAGTCGCTTGAGACCGGAGGTATTCCCGGGCTCCATTTCTCGTAAATATAACCGGGCAGTGACATGATCGACCAAGGCGGCATCAACCATTCCACTGGTTATGGCGTTCAGGGCTTCGTGACCACTGGGATAAGGAATAATCTCTAATCCCGGTTTCTGGCGTTGCAATTCTTGTGCAGTCACATGACCTATCGCCCCTAGTTCTACTCCCAGCGTTTGGCTAACGAGATCACTCGTGTTACGGATGAGATTATTTGTTTCGGCGACAACGAGAAATTGCCCGGCGTCGAAGTACGTCGACGTATAAGCGATGTCCTTGGTGCGTTCTGGCGCAATGACCAACGCTGAAATGAGCACGTCTACTTGCCCCGTTGTGAGAGCATCGTAGAGACCATCGTAACCAAAGTAGCTGAATTGCGGCTCTAACCCTATTTCGTGCGCAAGTAACCGGGCCAGATCGACATCCAGGCCGTAGACCTCATCGCCTTCGGCTGTTTCAAACGGCGGATAGGTCGGGTCCAGCCCGATTCGCAGAACACCCGAATTGGCAATCGATTCCCACCGGTCGTCATTTGAGCGGCAAGCGACGAGCATAACTGTCGTCCATAGTATTAGGATGAGCAATAGACAGATCGCTCGCTTAGTTGCCGGTATAGGCTTGTAATGCTTCATAAATAGGTTTCGTGATGAACTCCGGTGTTACGAGCGTGAAGTAATCCGGATAACTGCGGGTTGGGGCAGGGTAACGGAAAGCCCAAATAGCCAGGGTTTTGACATATGGCCAATTCTCCTCGGCGTAAGCCAGCGCATCGAGCGTGTATTGAATTCGCTGGGCCGGGCGAACAGCTTGTGTCCAGCGCGGGTGATCATTCCATCCAGCCTCCGTGATGTAGATGGACTTCGCCTCGTCGCCATGTGACATCATGATTTCGCGTACAAGCTCGACCCGGCGGAAGTTCAGAACGTCCGGGTCCGGGTCGGCAACAGCCGGGAAAGTCAAGCCATAGGAGTGGACGGCCAGACCGTCAAAATAATCGGCCGCCCCGGCCTCGTACATGCCGTTCAGATAGACCAGATCGTTGATGGCCCAGGGTGAGCCTTCCGGCTCAAGCGTAGGAGCCAGTGCGCCGGCCAGGACCTGTATATCCGGATTTACCGCTTTAACAGCCGGATAGACTGCTTGAAGCAATTCAACGTAGTCTTCCGGAATGGTCGGTCGATAACCCCATTCAAAGCTTAAGTTTGGCTCGTTGCCGACCAGTATATAGTCGACCTGACCCTGGTAACGCTCAACAAAGGCGGCGGCGAAGGCGGCAAAATCATCGTAGCCGTCCCGATCCAGATAGGTCAACGGTGTATCCGGCGGGCGAGCCCAATCCGGTGTGTAGCCGATACGGGCGATGACGGTGAGGCCCTGAGCGTGGGCGTGGCCGATAACAAGATCCGGGTGCGACCAGGCAATACTTCCGTCGGCCGCCTGATAGTAGGCCCAGGGAAAAAATTCGACAATCGTTCCGGCACCCATTTTCCGTACCATTTGTAATGAGCGTTGTATTTTCCATTCCTCCACTTCATCGGTTAATCGTGTGTGGACACCTAGGAGGGGGTGCTCCGTATATACAACCTGCGGCTCTCCGAATGTTATCAAGTGTGGTGTCGGCTGAAGCAAACTGAGTAGAAAAGATAAAATTAACAAGCGTAATCCGGTGGGGAAGGAAATATCGGCCGGAGTGTTTAAGGCGGACAGGATACGCATAGGAACTTTAGAGATTATAAGACGTAGTGGAATGGTATCAAACTGGTCTAAGGCTTAGCACACTGACCGATGCTGAGCTCGTAGTTGCCGGGTAATGAGCCACTGCTTTTGGCCCACAAAAATCAACCAGGGGGTATAACCATAGGTAATCCGGGGGATGGAGCTATAATTGCCTTATCTTGAGAAATTATGCCCGAATCACGGGGTAAGTATGTGGTAGTTGCTGGTACTTAGCGGAGTTTTTATGCGCATATTCGTAACCGGAGCGACAGGTTTTGCCGGATCCCATCTGGTCGATCAATTATTAGACGGCGATCACCAGATTAGTGCGCTTGTCCATCCGGCAACCGGTCACCAGACATTACCAGATCATCCAAATATCATGCCCGTAGTCGGCGATTTGCTGAACTTGCAGGACATGATCTCAATCGTGTCCGATTCACGACCGGATGTTATCTATCACCTGGCGGGGCAAGCCTATCCATCACGCTCCTGGAGCGATCCGGCCCAGACATTGGCCGTCAATACCGGAGGAACGGGTAATTTATTGCTGGCGGCAACGGAATTCGGTCGCCCGCGAGTGGTCATTGTCTCCAGCGCGGAAATATACGGCCCTCTCACCAGTGATGATTTGCCGTTAACCGAGCAAACGCCGGCCCGGCCTCGCCACCCCTATGGCATCAGCAAGCAGGCGGCGGGTGAATTGGCGCGCGTCTATTGGGAGCGATATGGTCTACCGGTCATCGAAGCCCGGCCATTCAATCACATCGGTCCGAGGCAGGCCCCCGGTTTTGTCGTGCCCGATTTCGCCAGCCAACTGGCCGCCATTCGTCTCGGTCGCCAGGAATCTGTCATACAGGTCGGCAATCTGGATCCGGAGCGCGATTTCACCGATGTACGCGATGTGGCCGCCGCCTATATTGCCCTGGCGGCCAAGGGTCAACCGGGCGAACCTTATTTGATCTGTTCCGGCCGCCCTGTGAGCGTGCGCTACCTGCTGGAAACGTTGGTCGATCTTGCTGGGATCCCGGTCGAAATCCAGATTGCCACGGGCCGGGTCAACCCAACGGATACCCCTTGCCTCTACGGCAGCCATAACAAAATTACGGCTCACACCGGGTGGCTACCCCGAATTCCGCTCCGCCAATCCTTGAGCGATGCGCTGGAGGATTGGGAAAGGCGGTTGAGGGAAACAGAAACAGCGTGAACGACTCGACTTCGATTCATGCCAGATGACTATGGCCCAGGCTAAAGAACGGCTAGACAAATTACTGCTCGATCGCGGGTTAGCAGAGTCACGCGCCAAAGCCCAAGCTTATATAATGGCCGGCGAAGTGAACGTGAACGGGCAGCGTGTCGACAAGCCAGGCACGGCCGTCGCCCTCGATGCGGTCATCGAGCTGGCTACACCGATGCCTTATGTCAGCCGAGGCGGATATAAATTGGCGGGAGCGCTGGATGAACTGAGTCTTGACGTGAACGGAATGATTTGCGCTGATGTAGGCGCATGTACCGGCGGCTTTACTGATGTCTTGTTGCAACGCGGCGCGGCTCGTGTTTACGCGATTGATGTCGGTCAGGGACAGCTTGATTGGAAACTTCGCCAGGATTCGCGTGTTGTTGTGATGGAACGGACGAATGCCCGTTATCTCGAATCGCTACCCGAATCAATTGATTTCGTCACTATCGACGTGTCGTTCATTTCCTTGAAGTTAATTCTCCCGCAAGTCGGCCGCTGGCTTAGACCAGACGGCCGGGTACTGGCTTTGATCAAGCCCCAATTTGAAGCCGGACCGGAATCAGTCGGTAAGGGAGGTATCGTCCGCGATGCCAAAGTTCGCCGCCAGGTATTGACGGACTTGCTGACCTGGGCAACCAAAAACGCCTGGTCAGTCGGCGGTTTGACCCGTTCGTCAATTAAAGGCACTGACGGCAATGTTGAATACCTGACTTTCTTGCAATGTGGTGGAAGTAAGCTAACCGACATCACATCCCTAATCGACAGCGTATCAAACGAGTAGGCGAATTTCACCAACCCATTTGACCTGCCGGAGCGCGTCGTCAGTTTCCGAGGGCACTATAAGGCGCACTAGGCCTTTTTCTCGAGACATGGCCACCCCGTTTATTTCATAGGCTAAGATGATGGGGCGATCGGGAGAAGCGCGAACTTCTTCGAAGGTAAGCCGTGTGCCAAAACCATCCTGACTAAGGATCAATACCTCAACCCAGTAAATATTCGCGTAGGCATCAATTAATTCACGTAGAGTGACACCACCAAACGAAAACGGTCCGGACACCCCATGTCCGGTACTGACAACATAGCAGTCGTCGATACGGGTCAGGGGCAGTTCCTTTAGATTGTCAGGTGTCAGCACGACCGACCCAGCCGGCCAGATCAATGTAAATAACGGATCGGCCGATGGTGGTTCCATGTGTGGGTCGTGGGCGTGGGGGCGAAATGGGTCTTGGTCGTGCATAACAGGTATTCCAACAACCATTTTGCTATACTTGGCCACATGGAGCAAAGTCGTATTCGTAATTTTTGCATCATCGCCCATATAGACCACGGCAAATCGACGCTAGCCGACCGGTTATTGCAAGTGACGGGAACCATCTCCGAGCGCGAAATGCAGGAGCAAGTTCTCGATACCATGGATCTGGAGCGTGAGAAGGGCGTCACGATTAAGGCCTCGGCCGTGCGGATGAATTACATCGCACGTGACGGCGAGACCTATGAGATGAATCTGATCGATACTCCCGGCCACGTTGACTTCGCCTATGAAGTGAGCCGGGCTCTACAAGGCTGTGAGGGAGCTATTCTTGTCGTCGACGCTTCCCAAGGAGCCGAAGCTCAGACGCTGGCCAACCTCTACATGGCGATCGAGGCCGACCTGGAGTTGCTGCCCGTGGTTAATAAAATCGATCTGCCGGCAGCCGCGCCTGAGGACGTGGCCGAAGAAATCGAAAAGATCACCGGCATACCCGCAGAGGAAGTAATTCCTATCAGCGCCAAAACAGGCGCTAATATTGAGGAAGTGCTCGAAGCGGTTGTACGCCGAGTGCCACCACCAAAAGGAGATGCCAGCGCACCTTTGCGCGCCCTGGTGTTCGATTCGCACTACGATTCCTACAAGGGCGTCATTGCCTATGTCCGTATTTTCGAAGGTACTATACGCGACCGGCAAACAATTATGATGATGTCTAATGACGTTACGGCCGAACCGATCGAAATCGGCATCTTCAGTCCAGGGATGGTCCCGGCCAAAGAGCTTGCGGCCGGAGAAGTAGGCTACATCGCGACGGGTCTAAAATCGGTCCAGGAATGTCGCGTCGGCGATACGATAACCTTGCGCGGTCAACCGGCGGTTAACCCACTGCCCGGCTATCAGGCGGTAAAGCCAATGGTCTATGCCGGGTTATATCCGAGCGACGGCGAGGATTACCCACTGTTGAAAGAAGCATTGGAACGCTTGCAATTGAACGACGCCTCTCTGGTTTTTGAGCCGGAGACCTCGAACGCCTTGAACTTTGGTTTTCGATGTGGTTTTCTGGGACTGTTCCATATGGAAATTGTTCAGGAGCGATTGGAGCGTGAATATGACCTCGACCTTGTCGCTACCGCGCCGAGTGTGGAATATGAAATAGTGATGGCTGGCACAGGCGAGGTGAAGTTTATCGAAAGCCCGGCCGAATTGCCCGACGAAAGCCTTATTGCTGAAATTCACGAACCGTGGATGCGCGTGCAAATATTTACGCCGGAAGAGTTTTACGGCACGGTGATGGATTTGGTCCGCAAGCGCCGCGGAGAGTTCATCAAGCAAGACCACCCTGCGCCGGGCCGGGTCATACTCAACTACCATTTGCCTCTGGCCGAGATGATCGTTGATTTCTATGACAAGCTCAAGAGCGGCACGCGCGGCTATGCCTCGATGGACTATGAGTTCGAAGGCTATCGGGCATCTGACCTTGTAAAACTCGAAGTTCTAGTAGGCAAACAACCGGTCGACGCACTGGCCATGATCGTCCACAAAGATCATGCCTATCAACGCGGCCAGCGACTGGTCTCCGAACTAAAAGAACGGATCCCCCGGCAGATGTTTGAGGTGCCGATACAGGCCGCGACCGGCAAGCGTGTTATCAGCCGGGCCAATGTTAAGGCCCTCCGCAAGGACGTGCTGGCAAAGTGCTACGGTGGTGATATTACCCGCAAGAAAAAGCTGCTGGAAAAGCAGAAGAAGGGTAAAAAGCGCATGAAGATGATCGGTAATGTCGAGGTGCCTCAGGAAGCCTTTATGGCGGTGTTGAAACTGGGCGAAGACTGAGCGATCATCACGCTGCAATACCCAGCCCAATTAGAAACGAGGTTTGTGAATGAGGAGTGTCGATCACCCCTGCCCGAGCTGTGACTCCCCACGAATGTCGGTTTTTTATGAAGTCACCGGTGTGCCTGTCAACAGTGTTTTGCTCGTGATGACTCAAGCCGAAGCCTTAGACTTTCAGACAGGTGACATTAGCCTCGCCGTTTGCCCGGCGTGCGGCTTTGTTTCTAATATCCGGTTTGATGAGGGTCTGACGCAATACACCGAGCGGTATGAGGCGACTCAAGGATTTTCGCCTACTTTCAACAAGTTTCACAGGGCGCTGGCCCAGGACCTGATTGACCGCTATGACCTGCGAAGCAAGGACATCATTGAGATCGGCTGTGATAAAGGCGATTTCATCACGATGCTCTGTGAAATGGGAAACAACCGCGGAGTCGGATTCGACCCCGCGTATGTTCCTGGGCGCCATCCATCGGCCGTCGAAGATAATCTCACTTTTATCGCCGATTTTTATTCGGAAAAATACGCTGACTATCGCGCTGATTTTGTTTGTTGCAAGATGACCCTTGAGCATGTGCCCAATACGGGCGAGTTCATGTCGACCGTCAGGCGCTCGATGGGTGAAAGGCTCGACACGACCGTATTCTTCCAGATTCCGAATGCCCGTTATGTATTCTGCGAGGCTGCCTTTTGGGATATCTATTATGAACATTGTTCCTACTTCACCAAGGGTTCGCTGGCGCGGCTCTTTCGCCGATGCGGTTTTGACATCATGGATTTGTGGACGGCTTATGATGATCAGTATCTGATGATTGAAGCCCGACCGGCCGAAAGCATTCCAGAGGCCGGTCCGTTGCCCGGCGAAGAAAGTACGGAGGAGACGCTGGGGAATGTAGTCTATTTTGTCGAACATTATGAAGCCAAACGCGCGAAGTGGCAGCAAAAGTTAGCCCGAATGAAAGTCGACGGCAAAAAAGTTGTACTGTGGGGAGGGGGCTCGAAAGGTGTGGCATTTCTATCTACCTTAGCGCTATCTCTGGACGATATAGGCTATGCCGTCGATATTAACCCTAATAAAACCGGCACCTATATGGCCGGTACCGGACAGGAGATTGTGTCTCCGGAATTCTTGTTATCATACCGGCCCGATGTCGTGATTATTATGAACCCGGTCTATCGCCAGGAGATTACCCGGGATCTGGTCGACATGGGATTAACACCGGAAATCCTGACGATGTAGTCAACGCTCAAACGCTTACTAGCGGTACTCCCCTAAAGACCAGTTCATCTGTCGCGGATGGATTGGAGCCTTGATAGGTCAACATGAACCAGGCAATAAAGATCCCCGTATGTCCCGAATCCGAAATGATTCCCCTGATTGAGATGCAAAGCATGCCGGTCCATTGCAATGTGTTGTGGCCGACCCGGGAAGCAGCACTTAATGCGCCCCGGGGTTCTATACGGTTAGGTTACTTTACGGCTTGCGGGCATGTCTATAATATGGATTTCGATCCATCCTTGATGGAATACACCCAGGAATACGAGAATTCGCTACATTTTTCACCGCGCTTCCAGGAGTACGCAGAATCACTCGCGGATGGGCTTGTTGATAAGTACGACTTGCATGACAAAGACATAGTCGAAATAGGCGCGGGAAAAGGCGATTTTTTGATTATGATGTGTGGTATGCACGGCAATCGGGGTTGGGGGTATGACCCCAGCTATGTTCCGGATGAGGGATATACGGCGTCTAATGTCAGCTTCATCCAGGATTTTTACACCGAGAAATATATTGATCAGAAAGCTGATTTAATCATCTGCCGTCACGTGCTGGAGCATATCGAAGATCCTGATGCATTTGTCGCCCAGGTGCGGCGGGCGATCGGGGATCGGCGAGAGACTGTGGTTTTTTTCGAGGTGCCGAATTCCCTCTGGACACTGCGGCAGTTGGGCATTTGGGATATCATTTATGAGCATTGCTCTTATTTCAGCCCCCTTTCTCTGGCCCATGTATTTCGCAATAATGGCTTTCGGGTGTTAGACGTAAAACAGGTCTTTGGCGGCCAATTCCTGACGATTGAGGCTATACCGGATGAAAAGCCAGACTCCCCCGAAATAACCGCCGAATTAATAGCTCTCAGGGCCGACGCCGAAGCTTTTGCGGCCAACTATCGTGTTAAACATCAGGCGTGGCACGAAACGCTGAGCCGGCTGGCGGCCGAAGGCAAACGAGGGGTCGTCTGGGGGGCGGGGTCGAAAGGTGTAACCTTTCTCAATGCCATGCCGAATAGTGATTCCATTGAGTATATTGTGGACATCAATCCCCGCAAGCAGGGCAAATTTGTTGCTGGAACGGGACAACTGATCGTTCCGCCTGAATACCTGAAAGAAAGCAGGCCGGACTTCGTCATCATCATGAACGCCAACTATCGCGAAGAAATCAGTGGGATGCTCCGGGAGATAGGGGTGGAGACTGATATACTGGTCGCTTAGGGCTAAATGTATGAGTGCGGTTGGAAGCCGTTTGCAGGTTACCAAACTATCAGTATAATCTCAACGTGGCTGGAGAGTTCGACGTAATCGGCACGACGACCTTCTGGCCAAGAATATTAACCCTCAAACAATGATAGTGAACGGAGGAATGAGATGCCCTTGAATGTGGCAGAGAAAGCCGAACTAATAGAGAACTTTGCAACGCATGAGGGTGACACAGGCTCACCTGAAGTGCAGATCGCCTTAATGGACAAACGAATTAAGCAGCTGCAGGAGCATTTAAACATGCATAAGCATGATGAAAGCTCCCGGCGCGGCTTATTAAAGTTGGTGGGTAAGCGCCGGCGAATGCTAGCCTATCTTCGTCGCGAACATCCGGAAAGGTATCGAGAGATTATCTCTCGTCTTGGATTGCGCCGGTAATAATTTTAAAAGGTAGAATTAAGGGCGAAGATTGCTTCGCCCTTTTTTTAGGGGCAGAAAATCGGCGGGGTTCGGAATTGGGTATTGTCGCTTACAGAAATCACATCGCGTAAGAGCCAGTCTCCAGTCCCAAACCCCAACCTGCTCTCCACATACATATGTGGGATCATCTGATCCAATCGCTTAACCGAATAGTCCAGTCCAGGCAGCCAGTTATGGCTGTCGGGTTCACTGTTGCCGGCGAATGGCGACCTCGGGTTAGGGATCGCACACTGATAAAAGGAATGAATTTATGTTAACTGAATCTGAATTTTCAACGATGGTAGGCAGGCATAAGATGACCATCGCTACCGGCAAGCTCGCCGAGCAAGCCGGTGGAGCCGTAACACTGCGTGTTGGGGATTCCATGCTTCTGGCGACCGCGACCATGTCTAAAACGGTTCGAGAAGGGTTGGATTTCTTCCCCTTGAGCGTGGATTTTGAGGAAAAGATGTATGCGGCCGGGCGGATACCCGGCGGTTTTTTCCGCCGCGAAGGGCGGCCGACAACTGAAGCGATCCTAACTTCGCGTTTGACCGATCGGCCGTTGCGCCCATTATTTCCGGATGGTATGCGCAACGAAGTTCAGGTTATTGTGACCACGCTCTCGTCTGACAGCGTTCACTACCTGGATATTATGTCGGTCAACGCAGCCAGCGCCGCCTTGACCATCTCTGACGTTCCCTGGAATGGGCCGGTAGGAGCGGTCAGGGTCGGATATATTGACGGTGAATTTGTCATCAACCCGACGACCGACGAAATGGTTGAGAGTACGCTGGATCTGCGAATTGCCGGATCACGTGATGCCATCATTATGGTCGAAGCGGCCGCCGATGAAGTTCCGGAAGAGATGATGGTGGAAGCATTGGCGTTTGGCCATGAGGCCATCCAATCCATCGTCACCCTGTTGGACGAGATGCAAGCCGCCGTCGGTAAGGAAAAACGTACGCCTGATATCCAAGCCTCTGATCCTGATTTGGCTGAAAAAACCAAGCAACGAATTGGTAAACGGATCGTCGACGTGATTTCGGAGTATACTGAGCGCGAGGATCGCAATGAAGCACTAGATGTCTTACGCAATGAAGTCGTCGATAGCTTCATGGAAGAAGATGATGTGGTGGACCCGAAGGCAGTGCGTGAGGTGTTTGCTGACGAGTTAAAGAAAGCCGTCCGCAATCGAATCCTCTATGATGGCGTTCGTCCTGACGGTCGTGATTACACGACGGTTCGAGAGCTCTCGTCTGAGGTGCGCATCAGCCCTCGTGCCCACGGTTCTGGCCTCTTCCGTCGAGGACAGACCCAGGTGTTGTCGCTCGTCGCCTTGGGAACCCCCCGGGAAGCCCAAAAGCTGGACGGCTTATCTCCGGAGGACAGCCGCCGGTATATGCACCACTACAACTTCCCGCCCTTCTCAACCGGTGAGACATGGCCGATGCGTGGGCCTCGTCGCCGCGAGATCGGCCATGGCGCGCTGGCGGAAAATGCGCTATTGCCGATGATCCCTTCGGAAGAGGAGTTTCCGTACACCATTCGCGTCGTATCTGAAGTGCTGTCATCTAACGGGAGCACAAGCCAGGCAAGTGTCTGTGCGTCAAGTTTGGCGTTGATGGATTGCGGGGTGCCTATCAAGCGTCCCGTGGCTGGTGTAGCCATGGGTTTGATCAGTGATGGGCAGAAATACGCCATCCTGACTGATATCCAGGGCGTCGAGGATCACCTGGGCGATATGGACTTCAAGGTGGCCGGTACCAGCGAAGGCATCACTGCTCTGCAAATGGATATCAAGATCAGCGGCCTTTCAATGGAAATCATGGCTGAGGCGTTAGGGCAAGCGCGAGGGAGTCGATTGGAAATTCTTGACTCAATGCTGGCGGTGATACCCGCTCCACGTGCCGAACTCAGTCCCTTCGCCCCCCGCATGCTGACGATCAAGATCAACCCTGAAAAGATTGGCGCGATCATCGGCAAGGGTGGAGCGACCATTCGCGGATTGGAAGAAGAATTCGAGGTTTCAGTTGATGTTCAGGAAGACGGCACTATCTTCGTGGCCGGTGTGGATGGGATTAAAGCTGAAGCGGCTTTGGAACGGATCCATACCCTTTCCCATGATCCGGAGCCGGGCGAGGTGTTTACAGGCAAGGTCGTCCGGATCACGGACTTCGGTGCATTTGTTGAACTGACACCGGGTCAGGATGGAATGGTCCATATCTCGCAACTTTCATCAGAGCATTTACAACGTGTGGAAGATGCCATAAAGATGGGCGATGAGATCATGGTCATGGTAACCGAAGTCAGCAGCGAAGGCAAAATACGCCTCTCGCGCCGGGCTGTATTGGAAGGATGGAGCCTTGAAGAAGCTCGCGCCCAGGATTCTCCACGCAAGAGCAGCGGGCCACGCAGTAACGGAGGCGGCCGTGGCGGTGATCGGCGCGACCGGGACCGTGGTGGCCGGCCGCCACGACGCTAGGCCGGGTCTGGAGTACGTAAGAATGAAAAAGAGCCTATTGCTGCTCATCTCACTGCTATTTCTGGTTGCTTGTGGCTCCGGTGGTGAAGCCATTATTAACCAGGCAGGAGATGAGCTGCCGAGTTTAGAGACAACAGTGGTACCTCCGACTGTGGATTCGAGTGCGCCTACAGTCGGGGATTCCACTCCTATCGCGATTGATACGAGCGATCCGACCATGGTTCGCGAGCGTGACTGGAAAAAGGGAAACCCTGATGATCCGGCGTTGACAATAGTAGAGTATGCCGACTTTCAATGCCCCGGATGCGCCAGTTTTGCCCCTTTACTTTCCCAAATCGCTTCTGCTTATCCTGAAGATGTCCTGGTTGTTTACCGCCACTTTCCGCTGAACAGTATACACCCGAATGCGCAGAAATCGGCTGAAGCGGCCGAGGCAGCCGGCGGTCAGGGAAAATTTTGGGAGTACCATGATATTTTGTTTTCTCGCCAGCAGGAATGGAGTTCGCTGAATCAAAACGATGCGCGAGCCTATTTCATCGACATGGCCGAAGAGCTGGGGCTGGACATTGAGCAATTTACCGCCGATCTCGATGATGGAGTTTATGCCGATTATGTGGCGCAATCCGAAATGGAAGCGGTTGCTCTGGGAATGCCCGGCACACCTTCGGCTATCGTCAATGGACAGCCGGTTCCCGGTGAGGGTCTGCCACGTGATTTCGAGACGTGGGAAAATTTTATAAAAGAGGAAATCAGTTTGAAAAACCTTGAATCAAATCAATATGCTTCTGCGCCAGAGATGAACATCAACACGGATGCTCGTTATCTCGCGCACCTGGAAATGGAATCGGGTCAGACATTTACAATTGAACTGCTGCCAAAATCAGCGCCGTTAACGGTCAATAGCTTTGTCTTTTTGGCCCGTGAGGGCTATTTCGATGGTGTGACTTTCCATCGCGTTTTGCCCGGCTTTGTCGCCCAAACGGGAGATCCCACAGGAACCGGCCGTGGTGGTCCCGGTTACTTGCTGCCGAATGAGATCGACCCGGCCCTTTCCCACGATACCAAAGGCGTGGTCGCAATGGCTAATGCCGGGCCGGATACCAACGGCAGTCAGTGGTACATTACCTATGGCGACGTCAGCCAATTGGACGGGTCTTACACGATTTTCGGCCGGGTTACCGAGGGTATGGAAGCGGTTGAAGGTATCACACCTCGCGATCCCTCGCGCAGCGCTAACTTGCCACCTGGTGATAAAATCGCCCGGGTTACTATTGAGGAAATCGCTCCATAGATAGTCATCTTGAGCATATTTCCTGCCTGAATAAGGCCATAGGATGGTAGTGTGTCCCTTAGGTTTCACAAGTCGTCCGAACCTATCGTAGAAAAGAATATTTTTCGGAAACGCGGCCGGACTAAAATCGAGCTAATAAAGTTCGAGGAACTCCGGCCGCGTTTGCCTGAACCGTTTATGCCTGAAGACGGCGGATGGTCTACTGCATACTGGGCAGCATGGGAATCCATGTGGTCATCATTGGATGCACCGGCCAGCCATGATGCTTTGTCGGGCCCAAACGATTCGTATGATGGTCCGATGCTGGAAATGGGCAAAACAGCTTTCCTGACCCAAGTGGCAGGTTACCTGCCAAGTGACTGCCGCCTGATTGACCTCCTGAATCACTTTTATGCGTGCCAGCACGATGATGGCTTTATCCCTCGCGAAGTTGCTCTCTTCTCGAACCACGCAGTTTCAGAGCCTTACGAACCGAATAGTACAGGCCCGGCATTATTGGCGTGGGCGGAATGGCGATACTACCGTCTGACTGGAGATGATTCTCGCATCGAGAACGTCTTCTGGCCCTTGATGGCCTTTCATCGATGGGTCCGGGCTAACCGGACCTGGCAAAACGGGCTTTATTGGACCACTGG